>NZ_CAJQZK010000060.1:0-413419 GCF_907164655.1 Acidocella sp. C78 | reverse complement strand
CGAGTTCGAGCGTGACCCGCTTGAGGCTGGCGGCAGCCTCGGCCGCGACGGCCTTGCCGGTGGGAACCGAGCCGGTGAGCGAGATTTTCGCGACGTCCGGATGGCGGACAAGGGCGAGGCCGGTTTCGCCGAAGCCGTTGACGACGTTGAACAGGCCGTCCGGCAGACCGGCCTCGCGATAGATCGCGGCGAGTTCGAGGGCGGTCAGCGGCGTTTGCGGCGCGGGCTTGAAGATGACCGCATTGCCGCAGGCGAGGGCGGGGGCGGATTTCCAGCAGGCGATCTGCAGCGGGTAGTTCCAGGCGCCGATCGCGGCGACCACGCCGAGCGGCTCGCGCCTGGTGTAGCCGAAGGCGCTCGGCCCGAGATCGACCGACTCGCCGGTGATCGAGGCGGCGATGCCGCCGAAATATTCGAGGCATTCGGCGCCGGAGATGACATCGACGACGCTGGTTTCGGCGATCGGGCGGCCGGTGTCGAGCGTTTCGGTGCGGGCGAGTTCATCGTTGCGTTCCCGCAATATGGATGCGGCGCGGTGCAGGATGCGCCCGCGCGCCGCGGCGGGCGTTGCGGCCCAGGCGCGCTGGGCCTCGCGCGCGGCGGCGACGGCGGCGGCGACGGTTTCGGCGTCGGCGATCTCGATCTCGGCCAGCACGCCGCCGGTGGCGGGGTTGCGGGTTTCGAACCGGGCGAGGCAGGCGCGCGACCTGGGGCCGCCGGCGATGAAGTTGCGGCGGGGTTCGCCTGTCATGGCAGGGCTCCGGTTCAGCTGGTGGCGAGGACGAGTGTCGGGGTCGCGTCGGTCATTGTGGCGCGGCCGGCGTGGGTGAGGGCGTCGAGCACCTCGTTGGCGCCGCACCAGCCGACGATGCGCCCGTCTTCGGCGACCAGCACGGGATGGCCGCTGCGCTGGCGCTGCTCGACGACATCCTTCAGCAGATGCGTGGTCTCGACGATGCCGACGGCACCTTCAGGGGTCGCGGTTTCGCCATCGACCGGATGCACGGCAATCGCCGCATTGTTGCAGGAAAGCCCGTCCAGCGTGCCGTCAGGGCGCAGCGAGAGGCGGTAGTGCGAACGATCGTCGGTGAAGCTGAACTGGGCGCCCTGGACATCGTCCGCCGCATCGAGCGGGCGCATCAGTGAGGCGGCGCGGATCGCGGTGAGCGGGTTCATATGGCGGACGAATTCGGCGACGTAGTCGGTGGCAGGACGCAGCACGATGTCTTCCGGCGCACCGACCTGGATCACCTGGCCATCCTTCATGATCGCGATTCGGTTGCCGAGTTTCAGCGCCTCGTCGAGGTCGTGGGTAACGAAGATGATCGTCTTGTGCATGCTCTGTTGCAGGGAGAGCAGTTCGTCCTGCAACTTGTTGCGGATGAGCGGATCGAGCGCGGAGAAGGGCTCGTCCATCAGCAGGATGTCGGGGTCGGTGACGAGGGCGCGGGCGAGGCCGACGCGCTGCTGCATGCCGCCGGACAGCTCGTGCGCGTGCTTCTCGGCCCAGGGCAGCAGGCCGACCAGATCGAGCCAGCGATCGACCGTCTCGCGGGTTTCGGTCTCGCCGGTGCGGCGCAGTTCGAGGCCGAGTTCGACATTGCGGCGGACGGTGCGCCAGGGGAGCAGGGCGAATTGCTGGAACACCATCGAAACCGCGCGGTTGCGCAGGGAGCGCAGCGCGGCCGGGGCGGGGTTGGTCATGTCGATCGTCTGGTCGCCATGCAGGATCAGGATGCGGCCGCGCGAGATCTTGTTAAGGCCGTTCACTGCGCGCAGCACGGTGGTCTTGCCGGAGCCGGACAGCCCCATGATGACGAAGATCTCGCCCTTCGCGATTTCGAGATTCACATCGGCGGCGCCGACGACGACGCCTGTCGTCTCGATGATGTCGGCGCGGGTATGGCCCTCATCGAGCATCGCGGCGGCACGGGCGAGCGGCGCCCGGGCGGCGCGCCCTTCCGCGGGCGGAAACAGGATGTCGACATGCTCGAAGCGGGCGGCGAATTCAGTGCTCATGCGTTTTCGCGCTCCGGGCGGAACACGCGATCGAGAATGACCGCGAGGATGACGATGGCGAGGCCCGAGGTGAAGCCGCGGCCGATCTGCACGGTTTCCATGGCCTCGACCACCGGTTCGCCGAGGCCCCCGGCGCCGACCAGCGCGGCGATGACGACCATGGACAGGCTCAGCATGATCACCTGGGTAAGGCCCGCGAGAATGGTCGGCAGTGCCGCCGGAATCTCGACCTTCCAGAGCAACTCCCACGGCGAGGCGCCGAAGGCTTGCCCCGCCTCGATCAGCGGGCGCGGCACATTCGAGATGCCGACATAGGTCAGGCGCACCGGGGTGGGTGCGACGAACACGATGGTGGAGATGAGGCCGGGAACGCTGCCGAGGCCGAAGAGCACGAGGGTGGGGATCAGATAGACAAAGGTGGGCAGCGTCTGCATCAGGTCGAGCACCGGGCGCAGGATGCGGTAGAGCGTTGGATGGTGCGCCGTGGCGACGCCAAGGGGCACGCCAATCAGCATGCAGGCGAGGGTGGCGTAGGCGACGAGCGAGATCGTCTCCAGCGTGCGTTCCCAATAGCCCTGGTTGAGCACGAAGGCGAGGGCGAGCAGCACGAACAGCGCGAGCTTCCAGGATTTCTTGAAATACCAGGTCAGCCCCGCAAAGAGCACGATCAGGATGAGCGGAGACACCCAGTCCAGCGCGCCCGTCGTGTTATCGAGCAGGAACCCGAGCACGTCCGAAAGGATGTTGAAAAATCCCTGAAAGTTATCTTTCAGGGCGGTGATGGCCGCCGTCGCCCACGCCCCGAGAGGAATGGCGTGGTGGACGATCCAGTACTGCACGCTCTCGATCCCGTTCATCTGTCAGCCTCCGCGAGCCGGCACGCGCCAAGCGCGCGCGCCGGGGGAACAAGGGGCCTGATCAGTTCAGGCCGGCGAGGACGGCCGCGGCGCCGGGCTTGCCGGAAACCGTGGTAACGCCATCAAGGGTTTTCTTCACCCAGGCCGGATGCGCCTTTAGCCACGCGGCGCCGACGGCGGACGCGTCCTGATGCTTGACCTGCACGTCGTACATCATCTTGTTTTCGTCATTCACCGTGAGCGCGAAATTGTGCAGCAGGCGGCCGACATTCGGGCAATCCTTGGCGTAGTTGTGCCTTGTGTTGATGTAGAGCGTCGCCTCGCCCTGATGCGGGCCGAAATAGTTCTTGCCGCCGGTGAGATAATTGATGTGGAACTCGACATTCATCGGATGTGGTTCCCAACCGAGGAAGACGATCGCCTGCTTCTTCGGATATTTACGCGCGACCTCGGCGAGCATGCCAGCTTCGCTGGACTGCACGAGGTGGAACTTGCCGAGATCGAACTTGTTCGACTTGATCATCGAGAGAACATGTTCGTTGCCGTCATTGCCCGGCTCGATGCCGTAGATTTTGTAATGCAGCTGCTTTGCGAACTTGTGAATGTCGGCAAAGGTCTTCAGCCCCTTCTCATAGAGATAATGCGGCACCACGAGAGTATATTTGGCGTGCTTGAGGTCGGGGCCGATGACATCGATCTCGTGTTTCGCCTCGTAGGGTTTGGTTGTTCCGTCCTGCGACGGCGTCCAGTTGTCGAGAAAGACGTCGATCTTGTTGTTGCTGAGACCGGCATACATCACCTCGAGCGAATAAAGCTTGATGTCGGTCTTGTAGCCGAGTGAGGTCGCGACTTTCGAGAAGACAGCGTTCTGCACCGCATTGTCGGTCCAGCCGATATTGGCCATCCGGATTGTGCGGCATGACGCGGGCACGCCGGCATGCGCGATGCCCAGACCCATCACGAAGGTTGCCAGCGTTGCGCCTAAGATCGATTTTCTCATTTTTATTTCCTCTGCTCCGTTACGAAATTCCGGTTCGCTTGTGCGACCGGCATTGTCCTGCCCTGCCCTTGGAGTTCGTTTTTTCAATCATATAGCGAATGATCAGCGACGGGCTGTATTGTATGGAACCGACGCAGGGCTTGCATCGTTCCGTTTGGCCGGCCTCGTTCAGTGAGGTGGGGCGGCAGCGAGATTGACGATGATGACGCCCAGAGTGATCGTCATGATGCCGAACATTGTCATCGGCGTGAGATGCTGTCCGAAGCGGAGCCAGCCCACCGCGCTGACGAGGATGATGCCCGCGCCGCTCCAGATCGCATAGACCACGCCGATCGGCATCGTGCGGACAAGAATGGCGAGAAGGTAGAAAGCGGCAGCGTAAAAGACGAGAGTACCCAGGGCCGGGAGTGCCAGGGTGAACCCGTCTGACGCCTTCAGAAACGACGTCCCTGCCACCTCGCACGCAATTGCGATGGCGAGCAGGGTGTAGGACTTCAGCTCGTTCATCTCATTCATGATCGAGGGAAAACATTGCGCGGTCAACCCGCAATATGGAGTTTATCGGCCGACTTCAAAAATCTTATGGATTTATATGGATTATTTCAAAATCAGAACATGCGTTGAAGCCGTAACATCTCGGACAATTCATCCACCGGATGAGCGATGCTGAAATGTCACGGTTGTCTGATTTGCCGTAAGAATGGCGAGTTTTTACAAATCCATGACGGTCTTGTTCAAGACGTTCCGCGACAGCCGTTCAAGGTAGATCAGGCGAGGCATACATAATCGCGAAGGCATGACGTCAGGGATAAACGCTGGGGTGAAGATCGCGCGCCGCTTCACGCACGGATGGTTCGGCAGGTCGGCATTGCGGGGCTTCCAGATTTTGTCTTCTTTTGCGAGTGCGGAGGGATGGTCGCCTGCGGCCGGTGGTCGCCCATCGCGCAGCTCCGGCGGAAGACGGATCAGGCCTCGCCGGAGGGGTGAAGACCTCGGCAGGCCCGCGCGGTTGCCGGACTTTTTCAACTAACAACAGGGTAGTAGTAATGAAAACGAAAAGACTGAACGGACGGACAACTCTCGCCGGGGCCAGCATGGTGGCTCTGATGGCCTGCGCGTCGCCGGCCATTGCGATGAACCTGCCCGCGGCCCAGAAATTCGATGCTGGCCCGCTCGGCACGCTGGATGTCAGCGGCGGGTTCGACGGGTATTTCTATGCGCTGTCGGGCATGGGAACCAATAGCATTCTCGGTAACAAGAAATCCGCAGGCGCCATCGCGCGGACGCTCGAAGTCAACATCACCAAGTCGACCGGACAATTCCAGTTCACCCTCGACGTGAAGCCGAGCAACTCGCTGTATTTCGGCTCCAGTCCGTCGCAGATGGTGACGAACGAGTTCACGCTCGGGCCGATCTACGCCGCCTATGGCACCTGGGCCCCTAACGCCAATTTCAATATATCCGTCGGTCAGGTGTATTCCACGGAAGGCTGGGAATCATCGACCGACTGGAAGAACGCCAACCTCATCGACTCGCCACTTTACTATGTCGAGAACTCGTCGAGCCGCGGCGTGCAGGCGAGCTATACCCTGGGAAAGCTCTCCGCCACGCTGACCTTTGGCGACGGGTTCGACTCCGGCGTGTTCAACACACTGCAGGAACTGGTGACGTATTCGTTCGACGGGAACAACGCGCTGTCTTTCTACGGGACGCAGAATCTCGGGACGACGGGGCCGAATACCTTCGCCTATGGCCAAGGAAAAACGGGATCGGGTTATCCCGGCTATAATGCGGCCTATGTCAATTCGGACATGTACGGCGCGTATTATTCATACACCAACGGCAACCTGAACGTCGTGCCCGAGGTACAATATGTCTACGCCAAGCCGAACCGGCGGGTAGGGCTGACCAAGTTCACCAGCAATTTCGGCGCGGAGGTCATCACCAACTATCAGTTCGGCAAATCGCCCTGGTCGCTCGGCAGCATGGTATTCTACTATAAGAACACTGGCCCTCAGGCCTGGTATCTGAATGCCAATTCTGCCGGCTTCGGCATCGGCGTGACGCCGTCCTGGATCAAGGGCCATGTCTTTGTGCGTGGCGAGGTAGGGCTGCTGCACCTGACCAATCTTGGCACGCCGCGGGTCGGCGGTGGCTTTGGCGCCAGCGGCACCGACCGCAACCAGGTGATGAGCATCCTCGAAGCGGGTCTCGCCTTCTGACGTTTCGCGTTTCACGAAACCTTCACATCCGGCCGCCCTCGTGGCGGCCGGAGACGATGGGCGCGGCCTCCGCCGCGAGCTATATGGTCGCCGCCGGTTGAGCCGCGCGACGGGGTGCGGGGCCAGCCAGCGGACATACGAAGCAAGGACGCAAGACATGGCCGAACTGATCTCATCGCCGCGCCGCACTTTCCTCAAACTCGCCGGCGCCGGGCTCGGCGCGGGCCTGCTGCCGGCCGCGGCGTGCGCCGCATCGCCCGCGCTGGTGAGCGCGGCGAAGCACGAGGGGCAGCTCAACACCATCGCGCTGCCGCCGGACTGGGCGAATTACGGCGAGATCATCGCCACCTTCCAGAAAAAATACGGGATCACCATCCACAACGCCGCGCCCGATGACAGTTCGGCGCAGGAATTGCAGTCGATCCGCTCGCTAAAGCACCAGTCGCGCGGGCCGGATGTGGTCGATGTCGGCCCGGCCTTCGCGCTGAACGGCGCGCAGGAGGGGCTGTTCCGACCCTACAAGGTCGCGACCTGGGACAGCATTCCGGCCTCGATGAAGGACCCGCACGGGCTGTGGTACGGCGACTATTTCGGCCTGGTGTCGTTCGGCATCAACCGCTCGGTCTCGAAGGCGGTGCCCCATGAGTGGGCCGATCTGAAGAAGCCGGAATTCAAGGGCATGATCGCGCTGAACGGCAGCCCGCTCGGCGCCGGGGCGGCGTTCGCCGCGGTGGTCGCGGCGGCACTCGCCAATGGCGGCTCGCTCGACAACATCATGCCGGGTATCGAATTCTTCGCCGATCTCGCCAAGCGCGGCAATTTCAACCCCTCGGCGGCGACGGCGGCGAGCCTTGTTTCCGGCCAGACGCCGGTGGTGATCAACTGGGATTACCTGAATCTTGCCCAGGCGAAGAAGGCGAAGGGGATGACGCCGATCGACACCGTCATTCCCGAGGGGGCGACGCCCTATGGCGCGTTCTACTGCCAGGCGATCAGCAAATTCGCGCCGCACCCGAAGGCGGCCGAGTTGTGGCAGGAATTCATCTATTCCGACGAGGGGCAGCTTCTCTATCTCAAGGGCTTCGCCCATCCGGCGCGGTTCTCGGCGATGGCGAAGGCAGGCGCCATTCCGAAGTCGCTGATGGCGGAACTGCCGCCGGCCAAGCCCTATGGCGAGGCGGTGTTCGCCAATAACGCGCAGACCAAGAAGGCGCAGCAGTTGCTCACGGAAAACTGGACGAAGCTCGTCAAGGCGTGAGGTTTCGGTTCAAGACCGGCGAGGGCGGGGGCCTGACGCTCGCCTTTGTCGGCCCGCTCGTCGTTTACGTGATCGCCTTCCTCGTCCTGCCCACGCTGATGCTTTTGGCGGAAGCGTTCTCGGGCAAGCGCGGGCTGACGCTGAAATATGTCGCCGCATTAGGGCAGGGGCAGACGGTGGTCGCGTTCCGCAATTCCATCGTGCTGTCGGCGCTGGCCGCACTGGTCGGCGTGATCGCCGGCGGGATCGCCGCCTATCTGGTGCTGCGGCCGGGCATGAAGCGGGGCGTGCGCTCGCTGGTGACGAGTTTCAGCGCGGTGGCGGCGAATTTCGCCGGCGTGCCGCTGGCCTTCGCCTTCATCGCAACGCTCGGCAGCCTCGGCATCATCACGGTGTGGCTGAAATCGGCTGGGGTCGATCTCTACGGCATGGGGTTCAGCCTGTATTCGCTGCCGGGCCTCGTGCTGGTCTATGCCTATTTCCAGATCCCGCTGATGATCATCGTGTTCACCCCGGCGCTGGAGGCGCTGCGGCGCGAATGGCGGGAGGCGGCGGAAAATCTCGGTGCCTCCGCCTTCGATTACTGGCGGCATGTCGGGTTGCCGATTTTGCTCCCCTCGCTGCTCTCGGCGTTCATCCTGCTGTTCGGCAACGCCTTCTCGGCCTATGCGACGCCGTATGCGCTGACATCGGGGATCGTCGCGCTGGTGCCGGTGGAGATCAGCAACGTGCTGTCGGGCAACGTGATGATCTCGCAGCAGACCGGCGCGGCGCTGGCGCTGGGGATGATCGTGGTGAT
Organism: Acidocella sp. C78; assembly: GCF_907164655.1. Classification (NCBI taxonomy): domain Bacteria; kingdom Pseudomonadati; phylum Pseudomonadota; class Alphaproteobacteria; order Acetobacterales; family Acidocellaceae; genus Acidocella; species Acidocella sp. C78. Next base: position 405,264 of record NZ_CAJQZK010000060.1, on the reverse strand, counting down.
GGTCGCGGTGATGGGCCTCTACGCGCTGGCGGCGCGGCGGATCGGCCGCTGGGGGCGGCGATGAAAGGCGCGCTCGGACGGTTGCTGCCGGAGGCGTGGCTCGGGCTGCTCGGCCTGTATTTCATCGTCCCGCTGCTCGCGACCGGCGCCTTCAGCCTGTGGGAAGGCGGCTCGCGCTACGGGTTCGCCGCCTATGTCGCGCTGTTCCACCAGCCGAAGCTCTGGCAGAGCCTGTTCCTCTCGGTGCGGCTGGCGGTGGAGACGATCCTGCTCGGGCTGGTTGTGCTGGTGCCGGCGGTGTTCTGGCTGAACCTGCGGGTGCCGCGGCTGCGGCCGGTGTTCGATTTCATCTCGGTGCTGCCCTTCGTGGTGCCGCCGATCGCGCTGGTCGCCGGGATGACGGCGCTCTACACCGGGCCGGACTGGCTGGTCGGCACCCCCAACTATCTGGTGATACCCTACGTGATCCTCGCCTTGCCCTATACTTATCGCGCGCTCGATCTCGGCATGCGCGTGCTCGACCTGCGCACCATGACTGAAGCCTCGCAGAGCCTCGGCGCCGGCTGGGGGACGCTGATCTTCCGCGTCGTGGTGCCAAATCTGACGACGGCGCTGGTCGGCGCCGCGTTGCTGACGATCGCCATCGTGATGGGCGAGTTCACCTTCGCCAACATCCTGCTGTTCAACACCTTTGCCGTCTATATCAATTATATCGGCCAGACCTCGGCGACGCAGGCCTCGGCGCTGACGCTACTCAGCTTCCTGATCACCTGGCTGGCGATGCTCGGCGTGCTGGTTTCGGGCCGGGGCGGACGCAGCGTGCAGATCGGAGGGGCGCGCTGATGCCGCATCTGGAAATCGACGGCGCGGTGAAGCGCTATGCCGGCAAGACCGTGCTGCACGGCATCGATCTCGCGCTGGGGCAGGGGGAGTTCGTCTCGCTGCTCGGCCCCTCGGGCTGCGGCAAGACGACGCTGCTGCGCATCGTCGCCGGGTTCGAGCGGCCGGATGGCGGGCGCGTGGTGCTGGCGGGGGCCGACATTACCGATCGGCCGGCGGCACGGCGCAACATGGGCATGGTGTTCCAGGCCTATTCGTTGTTCCCGAACATGACGGCGGAGGAGAATGTCCGCTTCGGGCTGAAGGTGCGGCGGGAGACGCCGGCGGCGCAGCAGGCGCGGGCGGCGGAGCTGCTGGCGCTGGTGGGGCTGGCCGAGCACGCGCGGAAATATCCGCACCAGCTCTCCGGCGGCCAGCAGCAGCGGGTGGCGCTGGCGCGGGCGCTGGCGATCCGCCCGGCGCTGCTGCTGCTCGACGAACCGCTTTCGGCGCTCGATGCCAAGGTGCGGGTGCAGCTGCGCGACGAGATCCGTCGCATCCAGCAGGAGACCGGGGTGACGACGCTGTTCGTCACACATGACCAGGAGGAGGCGCTGTCGATCTCCGACCGGGTGGTGGTGATGCAGGAGGGGCGGATCGCCCAGGCGGGGACACCGGCGGAAATCTATGGCGAGCCGGCGAACATCTTCGTGGCGCGGTTCGTCGGCGCCGCGGCGGAACTGCGCGGCCGGGTGCGGGACGCGGAGGCCGGGCTGGTCGAGCTGTGCGGGCGGGCGGTGCCGGCGGTGCGGGCGCGCGGACTGACAACGGGGGCAGAGGTTCACGTGCTGCTGCGGCCGGAGACGGTGCGGCTCGGCCCGCCGGGAGCGGCCGAGGCGCTGCTGGAAGGGGTTGTGGCCTCACGGGTGTTCTTCGGCGCGCTGACCTCGATCCGCATCGAGATCGATGGCGGTTTCAGCCTCGCGGCGGCGATGCCGAGCGCCGAGGCCGGTGCTGTGGCACAGGGCAGCCGGGTTTCGGTCTGGTGGGACGGGGAGGCGCCGCGGGTGCTGGCGGCCGAATGATTCCCGACGGCGCGATCGAGGCGGCGAAGGCGGCGGCGGAGGCGGCGCGGGCGGCGATCCGGCCGTATTTCCGCGCCGGCGTGGGGGCCGACGACAAGGCGGATGCGAGCCCGGTGACGGCGGCGGACCGGGCGGCGGAGACGGCGATGCGCGCGGCGCTGGCGCGGCACACACCGGGCTTCGGGGTGATCGGCGAGGAATTCGGCGACGACCGGCGCGGGCGGTTCAACTGGGTGATCGACCCGATCGACGGGACGCGGGAGTTCATCACCGGGCGGGCGAGCTTCGTGACGCTGATCGGCCTGGTCGAGGACGGCGTGCCGGTGCTCGGGCTGATCGACCAGCCGATGACCGGCGAGCGGTGGTTGGCGGCCGGCGGGCAGATCGAGTTCAATGGCCCGTTCGGCGGCGTGCCGGGCTGCCGGCGGCGCGCGGCGCTGGGCGAGGCGGAACTCTCCTGCACCGGGCCGGAATGGTTCGCACCGGCGCAGCGCGCGGCGTTCGACCGGCTCGGCCAGGCCTGCCGGCGCGTCTCCTGGGGCGACAATGCCTATGCCGCGGGGCTGCTGGCGCTCGGGGCGATCGACATCATCGCCGAGGCCGGGCACAAGCCGTGGGACTGGGCGGCGTCGGTGCCGATCGTCGAGGCGGCGGGCGGGGCGATGTGCGACTGGTCGGGCCGGGCGTTGCGGCTCGACGCCGAGACCGACGGGACCGTGCTGATCCTGGGCGACCCGTCGCTGCGCGACGAGGCCCTTGCCATTCTTCGAGGTGACTCTTGCTGATTGCCCATATTTCCGACCTGCATGTCCGCCCGGTCGGCCGCCCGGCCAACCGCGTGGTCGAGACCAACATGATGGCCGAGCGCGTGCTGCGCCGGGTGGCGACGCTCGATCCGGCGCCGGAAGCGATCGTGATCACCGGCGACCTCGTCGATTGCGGGCGGGACGACGAATACGAGGAGCTGAACCGGCTGCTCAACCGCAAGCTGCCATGCCCGGTCTATGTGGTGCCCGGCAACCACGACCGGCGCGAGGCGTTCCGGGCGGCGCTGGGCCATCTGCCGGGAGTAACGGCGGACCCGGATTTCGTTCAATATCAGGCGGATATCGGGCCATTCCGGCTGATCATGCTCGACAGCGTGGTGCCGGGAGCCGGGCATGGCGAGTTGTGCCCGAGACGGCTCGCGTTTCTCGACGCAGCGCTGAACGCGGCGGCGGGGCGCAAGGTGCTGATCGGCCTGCATCATCCGCCGGTGCTCACCGGGGTGGCGGCGATGGACAGCATCATGCTGCGCTCGTCCGAGGCACTGCTGGCGCGCGCGGCGGCGCATGGGAATGTCGCGGCCATTCTCTCGGGGCATCACCACCGCGCGATCCATGCAGCGCATGGCGGCACGATGCTGCTGAGCGTGCCCGCGGCCGGCGGGCACCAGAGCGAGATCACGTTCGATCCCAAGGCGCGGGCCTATTTTCATCTCGAACCAGGCGGCATTTTCCTGCTGCGCTGGACCGAGCGGGAAGGGCTGACGGCGATGCTGGACAGCGTGGGCGATCTGCCGGGACCGTATCCGTTCGTGGTCGAGCCGGAGTATCCCGGCATGCGGCAAGGCGGCGCCGCGCCTTGAATGAACTGGCGCTGCCATATATCGCAGAAGAAATATTATGGAACCTTTGGGGCCACGAATTCGCCCGTAGATCCCGGGAAATCCGGGATGCCTACAATCCGGGATGCTTACAATTTGATAAGCCGGCCGGCTGAATTGTCAGTATCGCCTCACACGCCGCGACGATGATGGCGTCGCGCGCCATGCGGGCCTGCATACGGCGCCAGGGAGCCTTGATGATGATCGCATCGCCGCCATTGCTCGCCGTTGTCGTGCCAGTGCATGACGAGGCGCCAAATCTGCCACTGCTGCTCGCCGAACTCGATGCGGCGTTGGCGGGCATCAACCACGAGATCATTTTCGTCGATGACGGGAGCACGGACGCGACCGCCGTGGTGATTGCCGCATTTGCCGCCGTGCGATCGGATGTTCGCGGCCTGCGGCATGACCGATGTTACGGCCAGAGCGCCGCGATCGTTTCCGGCGTCACCGCGGCGCGGGCAACATGGATCGCCACGATCGATGGCGACGGCCAGAACGATCCGGCCGACATTCCCGGCATGCTCCGTCATGCCTGGCAGGAGGATACGCCTGACGCGCCGCTGCTGGTGGCCGGGCGCCGCGTGCAGCGTCAGGATCGGCCGATGAAGCGCATCGCTTCACGCATTGCCAACACCGTCCGGGCATGCGTGCTGCGCGACGGCGTACCCGATAGCGGTTGCGGGCTGAAACTGTTCCGCCGGGCGCCGTTCATGGCGCTGCCGCATTTCGACCATATGCACAGATTTCTGCCGTCGCTGTTCGCCCGCGCCGGCGGCCGGACCGTGTTGTATCCCGTTGCCCATCGGCCGCGCCTCGCCGGGCGCTCACATTACGGCACATGGGATCGACTCCGGGTTGGGCTGGTCGATCTTGCCGGTGTCGCCTGGTTGCAATGCCGGGCTTGCAAGCCGACCCTGGTCGATGCGGCGCGCGCCGGGGCCGCTGGGCGTGCGAGCGCCACAGACAGCGTGGCATCGCCGCACTCCTCACTGGAAGTGGCCCGGTGAGTGGTGTTGCAACACACAGGGGGCTGACCCGCGCAAGCCGTCCGCTCGCACTCGGGGGCGGGCTGCTGCTGGCGGCATTGATGCTGAGATTCCATATCTTCGGGCCGCTTTTTGCCCCGCATCCGGGACAGGGCTGGCGCGATGCGTTGATGCTGGGCGGTCTGGGAACGTTGGCCTGCGCGGTAGGCCTGCCACGGCAGGTGATCGGTTTCGCTGCGGGCTATGCCTGGGGTGTTCTGCCGGGCACCGCGGTGGCGCTGGCGGCCCAGCTTGGTGGCTGTGCCATCGATCTGCTCTGGGCACGGCTGGTCGGCCGCGCATTTGTGCAGGCCAGGCTTGGAGGACGCGCTTCGCGCCTCGATCACGCGCTTGCGGCCCGGCCATTCGCCGCAACGCTTGCATTGCGGCTGATGCCGCTGGGCAGCAATCTCGCGCTCAATCTGCTGGCAGGCCTGTCGAGTGTCAGGATTCTGCCGTTTCTCGCAGGTTCCGCGTTGGGATATCTGCCGCAGACTGTGGTGGCCGCGTTGCTCGGCGCTGGTGGTCAGATGGGGCGCACGGCGGATATCGCGGTTGGCGTGGGGTTGCTGGCGGTATCGCTGATCCTGGCAGGCACGCTGCGCCGCAGGGTTGCGGCTCCGCTCGAGGACATCTGATCCCTGTCAGCGGCAGACAATTCCCGCCGAGCAGGCGACGCGGTCGGGCGCCGGGCCGACCCGGCGAATGCTGATTTCAGCACCGGCGCGAAGCGGGGATGATAGCCTTCCGATACGCGCCGCCCACGTCATGAACCGTGCGCGAGACGGTTGCACCCCCTGCCCTGCCGGCCCGTAGACCGCATAAACAGCGTGACCTGTGGCGAGCGCCGCGCGGGCACGGGCGGCGCTGCGGGTGACCCGCGGCTTGAGGGCGCTGTCGTAATGGCCGAGCATGATTCGGGCGGCGCCGTCGCTTGCGAGAATGATATCGCCAGGCGATGTGCTTGCAGCGAGCAGATTTGCCGCAAGATCCCAGCGGGGCCGGGTTTCGGCGTGATAATAGGGAGCCAGATTCAGAACAAGGACCAGTCCGGCGGCCGGAAGCACGGCAAGGCGCGCCGCCGGAACCAGTTCGTCGAGGCCGAGCCCGGCTAGGATGAAAAATGGCGGCGCGCTCCAGAGCAGATAGCGCGGCAACAGAAGCGGATGGAGCAGAGACAGCAGACAGAGCGCGGCTGGCTGGCCGAGCCAGGCGATCAGCAACGTCAGGCCCTCGCCGCGGGCGGCGCGCAGATGGCGGATACCAAGGATCGCCAGAACCGCCATCGCAGGCGCAAGAATCATCATGTGGGTGGGCAGCAGACGCATGGTGACCATGGTTGCGTCGCGCAGGCCGTAGAGGCTGGCGGCCTCGGTCAGCAGGAAATGGATCGTCGGCGCCGGGATCCAGCGGAACCCCGCCATCGGCCCGTGATGCGGCGTGAGGAGCAGCAACGCGTAGGCAGGGGCGACGAGGATGAGGATGCCTCCGTTCAGCAGACCCCAGCTTCGGATCAGGCGTTTGCGGGCGCGGCTGCGCGGTATCGCGGCGGCGAGGAAAGCCGCGCTGGCGATAAGCGGCCAGGGCAAGGCATCCGGCAGGATCAGAAGCGCAACCGCCGTGCCGGCGGCATAGGCAGGCCAGGATGCGCGGGGCGGCGCGTCGGGATTGCGGACAAGGGCGAGCAAGCCCGCCAGCGCCAGGAGCAAGGGGGCCATCATCATCGTATAGGATCTGGCCTCTTGGCTGAACGCGACCTGCTGCGGGGCGAAGGCCATCAACAGGCCGGCGAGCCACGCGCCATCCCGGCCGCCGGCCTGACGGGCGATGGCAAAGACCAGCCCTGCCGAGACAGCTCCGGCCAGCGCCGGGGTGAAACGCAGCGCCGCGATCTGCATGCGAACGGGCGCCAGTTCGCGGGCGAGCCGTTCGATCAGGAAAAAGCCGGGCAGATGACGATTGCGCAGCGAGTCGTGCAGAAGATGCGGCACCGGAAGTCCGGCACGGTTGATGGTGATGACCTCGTCGAGCCAGGGCGGCTTTTCGCCGATCCCGTACAGACGGGCGGCAAAGGCGATGCAGAGGATGATCGCCACGCCCACGACCATTCCTGCCCGTTTGCGGATTCCGGAGAATTCGCCCATGGATTCCGATTTTAATTCGCCCACGATTCCGACGTTTATTCGCCCGGGGATTCCGAGATTTATTCGCCCGGGTAGCGGTCTCTGTGGCTGTTGATTTCGTTGCTCTCCTGTTCTCGTTGGGTCAAGCGGTTTTTGGGGTTTGCTTGCGGATCTTGCGCAGGCTTTCGCCGGTGAGTTCGATGCGGTGGGCATTGTGGAGCAGACGGTCGAGAATGGCGTCGGCGTAGGTCGGATCGCCGATCAGCTCATGCCAATGCGCCGGGGGGATCTGGCTGGTGATGATGGTGGCGCGGCGGCCGTAGCGATCCTCGACGATCTCGAGCAGGTCGTGACGGGCGCCGGCGTCGAGTGGAGCAAGGCCGAAGTCGTCGAGGATCAGTAGATTGACGGCACCGAGGGTGCGGATCATCCGGCCGTGACGCCCTTCGGCGCGGGCGACCGCGAGTTCTGCGAAGAGTTTGGGGGCGCGCTGATAGAGCACGGTCCTGTCATCGCGACATGCCTTGTGACCGAGGGCACAGGCCAGCCACGATTTTCCGACCCCTGTCGGCCCGCTCAGGACGAGATTGTCGTGCGCGTCGATCCACTCACCCTGGATCAGCTTCTGGAACAGAGCCCGATCGAGGCCGCGGGCACTCCGGTAATCGACATCCTCGATTGCAGCGTCATGGCGCAGCCTGGCATGGCGCAGCCTTGTGCTCAACCGCTTGTCACGTCGGACGGTGATCTCGCGGTCGAGCAGAAGACCGAGCCATTCGGCGTGACTGAGGCTGGGGGTTTCGGGATTGGCGTGCAGCTCGGTGAACGCGCGGGCCATGCCTGCAAGACCGAGCTGGTGGATCTGATCGAGGGTCGGATGGTTCAGCATGAGGCTTCTCCTTGTCATCAGTGGAAATATCCGCCGCCCCGGATGTTGGGGTGGCGGATCGGGGTGGGATCGGGACTGGCGGTGCCGGCGGCTCGCTCCAGCCGGTTATCGAGGATGGATTTGACCGAGCCGTAGGTCAGGGTGCCGATGGTGAGCGCGCGCTCGGCCGCGGCATCGAGCCGGTCGGCGCCAACACTGCGGGCCAGGCGAAGGATGCCGATGCAGGCGCGGAACCCCTGCTCCGGATGAGGCCGGCGTTCGAGGATCAGGGTGCAGAGTGTCGCGACCGAGGGACCAAGCCGTGCGGCTTCCTGATGGATCCGTGCGATGGTCCAGTCGCCATAACGCCGGTGGCTCGAGGGCATGTGCTCGGCGATCGTCGTGTGTTTGCCGTTACCCGGCCTGCGTGCGTGCACGGCGATCCGTTCGCCACGGAGAAAGATCTCGACCGTGCGCACGGTGAACCGGGCCTCGACCTCGGCGCGGGCGTGCCGGTAGGGGACGGAGTAAAAATGCTTCTCGATCTCGACGTGATAATCGATGCCGACCCGCCGGCGCCGCCATTGCGCCAGCACATAGGGTTCGGCCGGCAGTTCCTTCAGCGCGGGACGATCGAGTGTTTCCAGCAGATGCCGTCTTGTCGCCCCCAGGCGACGGACGACCCGCTCCTCGTTCAGCCAGCGGCAGAATTCAGCGATCGCGGCATTCAGTTCGGCGAGGCCGTAAAATGCCCGGTTGCGCAGCTTGCCCAGCAGCCACCGCTCCGCCAGCAAAACCGCCACCTCGACCTTCGCCTTGTCACGCGGCCGCCGCGGCCGCGCCGGGAGAATGGCCGTGCCGTAATGGCGCGCCATATCGGTGTAGGTCCGGTTGACCTGTGGATCGTAGAGGCAGGCGCGGATGATCGCGACCCTGGCGTTGTCGGGCACCAGCAGCGCCGGCACGCCGCCAATTGCTGCCAGAGTGCGATTATGCGCCTCGATCCAGTCCGGCAGGGTCTGGGTCCAGGTCGCCTCAGCATAGGTGAAGCTCGATGCGCCGAGAACGGCGACGAAGATCTGGGCCGCACGCGTCTCGCCGGTGAGCCGGTCGATCACCACCGGCACCGTGTCGCCGGCATAATCGACGAACAGCTTCTCGCCCGATGCGTGGGTCTGGCGCATCGTCACCGGTAGCCGGGCTTCCCAGCTCCGGTAGAGCTCGCAGAACCGGCTGTAGCGATACCCATCCGGGTGCTCGGCAATATACTCGTCCCACAGGATCGACAGCGTCACGTGCTTGCGCTGCAACTCGCGGCGGATACGCCCCCAGTCCGGCTCATCCACACGTCGATGCCCCGGCCGCTTGCCCACCGCGCCGTCGAACAAGCGCCTTTCCAATGCCGCTTCGGACAGCGCCAGAGCCCCTGGCCCATCGAGCCCGGCCGCCTCCAGTCGCCGCAGCGTCAAGCGCACCGTCGATGCCGCAACCCCGACCCGGATCCCCACCTGGCGGGTCGAAAGCCCCGCCATCCTCAATCTGACAATCTCGCGCACATCGCGCATCGCAATCCGCTCCACTGGCATTCATCCGCTCCCTCGATCAGCCAAAGGGAGGGAACCTGAACCAGCCAGCAGAGACCTCAAGCCAACCCGGCCAACCCCGCCCGCCTGGGCGAATAAAAGTCGGAACAGGTGGGCGAATTAATCTCGGAATAGGTGGGCGAATAATTCCCGGAATCCCGGGCGAGTTAATCTCGGAATCCCGGGCGAATTGAGCCCGGAATCAGCACCCGTTCATCCCGGCCTGCGCCCACCGCCCGCATGGCTGCACTCTCGCGCCGATATGTAACGGGGCGACAACCGACATTACGAGGACGTTCTCAACATTTTGTTAACCGGATTGCGGCAAGGTGGACCGGAATTGAACGGCCAATCCTGACGAGCGGCCCTGCGGGAGCAAAGGAGCGGATGAGCGGTCAAGCTCGAACGGACAGAAACAGCGATGCGACGCAGCTGGCTCAGGAGGAGATTGATTCCATCCTGTCTGGCGGCGCGGTCGACGAGGAAGAGGAGCTGGAACCGGAGGCCGAAGAGGACGCCAACCGACTGCTTTATGGTCGGGCGGACAGTTATGAACGCCTGCCGATGGCGGAAGTCGTTTTCGAACGTCTGTCGCGCATCCTGGCGGGCTCCTTGCGCAACCTGTTTCAGGACAATGTCGAGGTCCGCCTTACCCGGCTTGCCTCGCGCCGGCTCGCCGACAGTTTCGCGGAAATCAGGCCTCTGGCGTTGCTAGGCGTGTTCCGCGCGCGGGAGTGGGACAATCTCGGGCTCATTCACCTCGATGCCGAGACCGTCAACAATCTGACTGAAATCCTGCTCGGCGGGCGCCGCATGGCGATTTCATCCGATCGGATCCCGAAGCCGGTCACCTCGATCAGCCGAAACCTGTCCGAGCGGCTTATCCGCGTCGTGCTGCACGATCTCAGAAGCAGCTTCGGGCCGATCTGCGATGTTACGTTCGATTTCGAACGAACCGAAACAGATCCACGTTTCGCAACAATCGGGCGCAATTCGGGCGTGGCGCTGACGGCGCGACTCAGCCTGCATTCAGCGGGACGGAATTGCACGATCGACATCATCCTGCCGTTCGCCACGCTGGAACCAGTTCGCGAATTGCTGCTGCAGCAATTCATGGGCGAAAAATTCGGTCGTGATTCGATCTGGGAAAGCCATCTCGCCGAGGAACTCTGGCATACCGATGTGGAACTCGAAGCGGTGCTCGACGAGCAGACGATGAAGCTGGGCGCGGTAATGGAGTTGCGCGTGGGCGACATCATCCAGATCAACGCGCCGCGTGGCTCCGATATCGTATTGCGGTGCGGCAATGTCGACCTTTTCGCCGGACGACTCGGCGTTCGGCACGGCAAACTGGCCGCCGAGATCCGCGGCTGGATTCCCCGCGAGCGGGATTAGGGGATCACCCGATCTGATGGAGTGATCTGATCGGATAAAGATGCTCCACTTATAAATCTCACAGAGCACTACACCCGATCCGGATGGATCGGAAAGCGCTCGGCCCCCTGCCCGATCCCGCCGGAGTGGCTGAGGATCGGGTTTGCCGAGCTCGCTCACCCCGCCCTATCGTCACCAGATGGGCACATCAGATCAGGGAACCGTCTCGACGATCCGGGGGAACAGGCCGGACGGCGCCGGCAGCGCGGTGCCGGTATCGAGCGGGATCGCCAGCGCCGCGAAGTCACGCCGATCGGCCGGGACGGCAAGCTGGTCCAGCAATATGGCCATTGTCTCCGGCATGAAGGGTTGCAACAGGATTCCGATCACACGCAGCGCCTCGCAGAGGGTCCGCAATACGGCACGCATCCGCTCCTGGTCGGTCTTGCGCAGGGCCCAGGGTGCCTGGTGGTCGATATACGCGTTGGCGGCGCGGACCAGTTTCCAGACTTCCTCGATCGCTTCCTGATACGCCAGGCGGTGCATCGCATCGCGCATGCGGTCCGGCAGGCCGTCAGCAATCGCACGCAACGCGTGATCGGCTTCGGCTGCGGGGCCGGCTTCGGGCACCACGCCACCGGCATTCTTGGCGATGAAGGAGAGCGTGCGCTGCGCGAGGTTGCCGAGATCGTTGGCAAGCTCGACATTGATCCGCGTGATCACCGAACGGCGGGAGAAATTGCCGTCATTGCCAAAGGGCATTTCGCGCAGCAGGCAGAAGCGGAGCTGGTCGAGCCCGAATTCGGCGATCAGCGGCTCGACGGCCAGGGCATTGTTGAGCGACTTGCTCATCTTTTCGCCCTCGATCGTCCACCAGCCATTGGCGAAGATGCGGCGCGGCACCGGCAGGCCGGCAGCCATGAGCATCGCCGGCCAGTAGACGGCGTGGAAGCGGGTGATTTCCTTGCCGACCAGATGCAGATCGGCCGGCCAGTATTTCATCAGCGGCGCGTCCATGTCCGGATAGCCGCAGGCGGTGAGATAGTTGGTCAGCGCGTCGATCCAGACATACATCACGTGATCGGGTGCGCCGGGAACGGGAATGCCCCATTTGAAGCTGGTGCGGCTGATCGAGATGTCGCGAAGGCCGGAGCGGACGAAGGACAGCACTTCGTTGCGGCTGGAGGCGGGCTGGATAAAGTCCGGATTGTCTTCATACAATTTTAGAAGACGATCCTGGAACATGCTGAGTTTGAAGAAATATGAGGGTTCACGCACCCACTCGACCGGCGCCCCGAAGGGCGAGCGCTTGACGCCGTCGGCGCCGGTGACGAGTTCGCTCTCGTCGTAAAAGGCCTCGTCGCGAACGGCATACCACCCCTCGTAATGGCCGAGTTCGATGGCCCCTGCCCGCTCGATCGCCTGCCAGATCGCCTGGCATGAGCGGATATGGCGCGGCTCGGTGGTGCGGATGAAATCATCGTTCGAGATGTTCATCGCCTGCGCCATGGCGCGGAACTCGCTGGAAATGCGGTCGGTGAACTCTTGCGGGGCGATATTGTTCGCGCGGGCGGTCGCCTCGACCTTCTGGCCATGCTCGTCGGTGCCGGTGAGGAAATGCACATCGAACCCGTCCAGCCGCTTGAAGCGCGCGAGCGCGTCGGCGGCGACCGAGGTGTAGGCGTGGCCGATATGCGGCGCACCGTTCACGTAATAGATCGGGGTCGTGATGTAGAATTTTCGGGTCATGGCACTCGGAGAAGCTGGAGCATGGTCAGAACCGCCGCACGCGGGTCGAGATTGAGACCGTCGACCTCCGCCGCGATCCTGCCGAACTCCTGCCAGAGCCGGGCGCGGCCATCAAGCGCGGACGACGGGTTGGCGCGGGCGGCGGCGCGGGTTTCGGTGGCCAGCGCGGCGCGCAGCAGGTCGGCGAAGGTGGCGAATCCGTCATCGGCGCGGGCCACCGTATCGGCGATGGCGGCGCTGCGCGCGGGCGGGAGCGGGCCGGCGAGCGCCTCGCCGACAAGGCCGGCCAGAGCCAGGCCATCGGCATCGGCCAGCGAGAGCGCGCGTCCGATCGATCCTTCGGCCAGTCTGGCCAGGGCCGTGCGGCGTTCATCGGGAAGTTCGGGGAGATCGGCGGCCAGCAGGTTGCTGACGGTTTCGGCTGGCAGCGGGTCGAGATCGAGCCGGCGGCAGCGGCTGCGGATGGTGGGCAGCAGCCGGCCGGGCGCGTGGCTGACCAGCAGCCAGATCGCCCGCGCCGGCGGTTCCTCGAGCAGTTTGAGCAGCGCATTGGCGGCATTGCGGTTCAGCGCCTCGGCGCCATCGACGATGACGACGCGCCACCCCCCCTCGCCCGGCGTCAGCCGCAGAAAACGGCCGGCGGCGGCGACCGTGTCGACCACGATTTCGCCCTGCATCCGCTTGCGCTTCTCGTCATAACGGCGCTCGATCACCAGCAGGTCGGCATGCGCGCCGGTGGCGATGCGGCGGAAAGCAGGATCGCGCGCGGACAGCGACAGGTCGGGCGTGCGGGCGCCGGCGAGCAGCCAGCGGGCGAAGCGGAAGGCCAGCGTCGCCTTGCCAATCCCCGGCGGACCGGCGATCAGCCAGGCGTGATGCAGGCGCGCGCCAGTCGCGGCACGGAAAAGCTCCGCGACGGCGCTGTCATGGCCAAACAGTTGGGGGTTGGCGCGGGGCGACAGCATCAGGCGATGGCGAGGCCGAGCCGGGCGCGGATGCAAGCGGCAAGGGCTTCGGTCACCTCCTCGATCCGGCCCGCAGCGTCGACCACGGCGCAGCGTTCCGGCGCGGCGGCGGCGATGGCGCAAAATCCGGCAGCGACCCGCGCGTAAAAGCCGGCATCGAATTTCTCGTACCGGTCGGCGGCGCTGCCGCGACAGGCGAGCCGCGCACGTGCGACGGCATCCGGCAGGTCGAGGATCAGCGTGAGATCGGGCGCCACGCCGATCATCGTGCCAAGTGTTGCGATCGTCGCCCGGTCCACACCAAGGCCATAGCCCTGATAGGCCATGGTGGAATCGGTGAAACGGTCGCACAGCACCACGGCGCCGCGTTCGAGCGCCGGACGGATGACTGCCGTGACATGATCGGCACGGGCAGCAAAAACCAGCAACGTGTCGGCAAGCGGCGTGAAATGGCGCTCGGGGTCGAGCATCAGCGCGCGGATAGCCTCGGCTCCCGGCGTGCCGCCTGGCTCGCGGGTGGTCAGAACCTCGTGCCCGGCGGCGCGGAGCCGGTCGGCAAGCCGGGTGATCTGCGTTGACTTGCCGGCCCCCTCCCCGCCTTCAATGGTGATGAAAACACCGCGGAGGTTCACCGAACCACGATCCCTGGGCCGGCGATGCCCCGGTCGAGCAATGCACGTAGCGCCGCATCGGCGGCGGGTACGCTGTCATAGGGACCAAGGCGCATGGCGTAGAGCGTGCGACCGCCGGCGGACTGCGGAACAACCTCACCCGGCATGCCGTAAAGACGAGCGTGAAGGTTCATCGCGTCGGCGCTCGACCCAAATCCCGGGATCTCGACATAGAGCGGGCCGGGGGAAGATGGGCCGATGCGCACCATGCCGGAGAGGTGCGCTGCTGCGCCGGCGTTGCGTTGGCGCGTGGCAGGGTGGGCAGGGGTAGCAATAAAGGTACCGGCTGTGCCTGTGGCGCCCGGTGGCGGCGGCAGGGCGGCGGCAGCGACCGAACTGACCGGCGCCGCTGTGAGATGCGGACCGACGCCGAGACTGGCCTGCAAGGTCGACGAGCGCCCGGCCAGCAGCCGGACGCGGACCTCGGCGAGACCGTTGGACGGCATTCCGAGAAGACGGGCGACGCGGGGCGTGACTGCAATGATCCGCCCTGGCTGCATCGGACCGCGATCGTTCACGCGGACGGTCAGACTGCGGCCGGTATCCAGATTGGTGATCCGCACGATCGAGGGCAGCGGCAGGACCGTGCTCTGGGCCATGAGACCGCTGGCGCGATACGCCTCGCCATCCGCGGTAAGCCGGGCAGGCCCGGATGGAATGACCGCGGAAAGCCCAGTTCGGTCATAACGATTGAAAACGCGCGGATAATGCCATTGTCCACCCGCCTCGTAGGGCTTCCCGATCGTATAGTGAACGTGCGCCGCCAATCCGGAATGATGGAATGGCCGTGTACACCCGGCAAGAGCCAGCACCGCGGCCAGCAGCAGGGTCAGGCGGATCATGCGAGAATCCGGCGGCCGAGTTCACCGACCGCGAGGGCGTAGAGATCGGACGGGTTGTAGCTGCGGATCGCGCGGAAATTGCCGAAGGCGAGGAACGCTTCCCCGTGCGGGCCATCCGGCAGCAGCAGCGAGGCCGGGGTGGATGCCGGCAGGCGACGAGCCGGTGCCAGGCGATGGATGCCCAGCGCCTGCCAGCGGCCCAGGGGCAGCGAGTGGTCGCGACCAGCCAGTGCGGTGTCGAAATGCTGTGGGATCAGCACGGGCTCGCTCGATGGCAGGCCGAGCCGCCAGTGCGACTTGTGCATGTAATTGGCGATCGATGCCATTGTGTCTGGCACGCTGGTCCAGATATTTGGTTGGCCATGGCCTGAATAACTGACTGCGGTACTGAGATAGATGCTCGGCATGAATTGCGGTTGCCCCATGGCGCCGGCCCATGAGCCGCGCAACTCGGGAAGGCGGATGTCGCCGCGGGAGACGATGCGCATCGCGGCGATGGCCTCGCGGCTGAAATAGGCGCTGTTCTTGTACCAGGCGAGCGTGGCGAGGGAGTCGATCACGTTGAAATCGCCCTGATAATGGCCGAAATCGGTTTCGATCCCCCAGATGCCCATGATCGGCGCGGCGGCGACGCCAAAGCGGGACCGGAGCCGATCGAGAATGACCCGATGCTCGGCGAAGGCCGCCCTTCCCGCGGCCACGCGGGTTTGGGTGACCACGCGGGCGCTGTATTGCGCCCAGGTCAGGGTGAATTCAGGCTGATGGGTTTCATGTCGTATCACCTCCCGGTTCGGCTTCAGACCGGACAGGGCGGCGACGGCGATATGGGACGGAACACCTTCCCGACGCGCCCGGCCTTCGAGTTCGTGGATGAAATCTTCAAAACCGGCCGCGCGGGCCGGCCGAATCAGGGCGGGAGTAGACGGTAGCGCGGCGAGCAGGAGACGACGTTTCATCCCCTCGTTCTGCCACGCCCCGCGTCGTCGCGGAAGGGAGGTTCAGGCTCCCTCAACATCGGCTACCGCGAGTTCAATCAGGCGTTCCAGAATATCCGGCTCCTGCGCGCCGGCAATCGCGGCCTGACCATCGATGATGAAACAGGGAACGCCGTTGATGCCGAGGCGATGGACAAACAGATTGTCGGCATGGATCTGCTCGATCGCCCGGTCGCTCGCGAGAAAGGCGGCGGTCTCATTGTGCCTCAAGCCATTTGCCTCACCGATGGCGGCAAGAGCGTCGGGGTTGCCGATGTCGAGGCCCGCCGAGAAATAGGCCTGGAAAATGTCCAGAACCAGCCCTTCCGCCGCTACGCCACGCTCAAGGGCGAGGCGGACGAGGCGATGGGCATCGACGGTGCTCGGCGCGCGGGCGATCCGGGGAAAGGCGAGGTCAAGACCGTCTTCGGCAGCGATGCTGGAAATGGCGGCATGAAACCGCCGCGCGCGATCTTCGTCGCCGAATTTGCGCGCAGTGTAATCGGCGCGGCTTATTCCGCTGCGGGGCATGTCCGGATTGAGAAGAAACGGCCGCCATACTGGCGTGAGCGGCAGATCGGGGCGGCTCTGGCGCAGACGCTGAAAACGGTGAATGCCAAGATAGCACCAAGGACAGACGAAATCGAAAACGATCTCGACGGTCACCCTCGGCGGGCGAGGCAGAGCCATATTCATGGCTAATCAGACTAGCCGATGCGTCCCGGCAGGCAAAGCGAAAAGGTATCGACGGCCCGAGGGAGTTTTGGGATCATTGAAGGGTGATGGTGCGGCACGGCGGGCGCATCGCGTCCGTAATCGCGCTATATGTGGAAATCGGCGATGGCCGGCCAAACAGGTAGCCCTGAATTTCGTCGGCTCCGCAATCCCTCAGTATGTCCGCCTGCCGCTCGGTTTCCACACCTTCCACCACCACCGGCAGGCGCAACCCGCGCCCGAGGCCGAGGACGGCATTGACGATGGCGAGCGATTCGGATTCTTCTGCCAGGTCACGAACAAAGCTGCGATCGATCTTGAGCTTGTTGAAGGGAAAGGCTCGAAGCGTTGCGAGTGAAGAATAGCCGGTGCCGAAATCATCGATCGAGATGCCGACGCCGAGAGCCTTGATCCTCTGCAACGTATCCACCGCCCGCTCGAAATTGCGAATCAGCATCGATTCGGTAACCTCGATTTCGAGTCGGGACGGCGGCAGGCCAGTCTCGCGCAGAATGTCGGTAATGATCGCGGCGAGATCGCCGTGCTGGATCTGTATGGGCGAAACGTTCACCGCGACGGTCAGCGGCGCCGACCACCGCGCAGCTTCGGCACAGGCTTCACGCAAAACCCAGGTTCCGAACTCCTCCATCAGGCCGATCGACTCTGCGAGGCCGATGAAAAGGTCGGGCGCAACCGGTCCGTGGACCGGGCTGTTCCAGCGCAGCAACGCCTCGAACCCGCTGCATAAGGCGGTGCGCATGCAGATCATCGGCTGATAGACCAGCGACAGTTCCCGGTGTTGGAGGGCCAGCCTGAGATCTTGTTCGAGTACGCGCCGCTTCTGCCATTCCGACTGGATCGTGGCGTCGTAAAAAGTAAGGCTGTTGGGCCTTTCCTTTTTGATGACATGCAGCGCCTGGCTGCTATGGGCGAGCAGCGTGCTGGAGGTCATGCCATCGAAGGGATGCAACGCGATGCCCACTGACGCGGAAATGGCGATCTCGCGACCATCGGACAGAGTGATCGGCTCGGCGATGGCGCGCAACAGCCGGCGCGCCAGCGCTTCGACCGCCTCCGGCTCCTCGCAGCCGGCTTCGACCACCACGAACTCGTCGCCGCCGATGCGGGCGACAAGATCCGTTTCGCGGACCTGACGGCTGATCCGTGCCGCGACCTCGCGCAACACGCCGTCAGCCGCCATATGGCCGAACAGATCGTTGATGCCCTTGAAATCATCGATATCAAAGGTCAGCAGCGCGACGTTTTCACGGCGGCGGCGCGCCTCGGCAAGCACCTGGTCGAGCCGCTCGAGCAGATGGCCGCGATTGATCAGGCTGGTCAGCGGATCATGCGAGGTCATGAACCGGATCCGCTCGAGCGCCAGCTTGCGGTCGGTGATTTCCTGGCAGAACCCGCGTATGGCGACCACGGCGCCGGCGGAGCCGGTTTCGGGTCGCATGTCGATCCAGAACCAGCGCCGCGCCCCCTCGCCGCAGCCATCGAGTCGGACTTCCACTGCGGCCGGCTCGCCGGTTTCGACAATCGTCGCAAAGGTCGCAAGGAAGGTGGCGCGGTCAGCTTCGTCCATCTGGCTGGTGAGCGTATCTTCATGCGGGACGAACGATGCGGGATCGGTGCCGAATAATTCGTGCATGTCGGCCGACCATGTCGCGCGACGATCCTTGACGGCGATCCGCCAGTTCCCGATCCGGGCAATGCGATGAACGGTCTGCAGATCATCAAGCGCCTGGCGGGCACAACCGATCGAGCGTTGCGCGACGTCGAGGGCGAGGCCTGCAACGCGATTGAATTTCTGCACGGCGGGATGCGCCATCCCCGCAGGCAGATCGCGGGCAAGATCTGCCGTGGCCTGGGCCAATGCCGCGCGAAGCTGGTCGACTTCGGTGGGATCGAAGGTGGTGCAAGCCGCTTCCCGCTCTGTCATGACAGCGGCCTCAGGGACGTTTGGGGAAACGGAAGCCGGCGCGGCATCGTGACCAGTCCAAACCCGATCCGACCCAGAACGACCGCAAGGTCTGGCGGATGTCCGGCCGCAGCAAGGGCCCGGGCCCGTGCATCAGGCCCGACGCGGCGGAGGCTGGGGTGCCGGATGGGGGCCGGGGCAGAACCGTTCATGTCGATCCTCGGTCTCCGTGATGCCAAAATTCATGAAGACATATAGCCCGAAAAGGTGAACAAAACGTTTCGGATTCCGACAGGTCGGTAGCGCACTTGACTTGCGACGCCGCTAGACCCATCGTGATAGGACCGAGGGGTGCGCCCGCAGGCGCTGAGAGCTGGATGTCCGGCAACCCTTTGAACCTGATCCGGGTTACGCCGGCGGAGGGACGGGATCAAACAGACCGAACCACACGCCCCAGCGTCGCCCCTGTTCCGAGGAGCGCGCCATGAATGTCCAGACCAAGCCTGCCAGCGTCACGACCGGCCCGATCGCCGGCTCGCGCAAGGTGTTTACCTCCCCCGACGGGCGGCCAGACATCGCCGTGCCGTTCCGTGAGATCGATCTGCATCCGAGCGCGGGAGAAGCGCCGTTCCGGCTCTATGACACGTCGGGCCCGTTCACCGACCCGCATTTCAGCCTCGATCTCGACAACGGCTTGCCGCAGGTTCGCGGCGCCTGGATCGAACGGCGCGGCTTCGATTCTGTTGCCGGCCGGGCGGTGAAACCGGAGGATAACGGATTCGCGGCGGCGGACCGGCTGGTGCCCCCCTGCCCCGCAGGGCGGCGCGTGTTCGCCGGCAAGGACGGCGCGCTGGTGACGCAATATGAATACGCGCGGGCCGGAATCGTCACCGAGGAGATGATCTATGTCGCGCATCGCGAAAATCTCGGCCGGGCGAAGGCCGCCGAGGGGGCTGCGGCGCGGCGGGCGGATGGCGAGCGGTTCGGCGCGGCGATCCCCGAATTCGTGACGCCGGAATTCGTGCGTAGCGAGATTGCCGCCGGAAGGGCGATCATTCCGGCGAACATCAACCACCCCGAGCTGGAGCCGGTGATCATCGGCCGCAACTTCCTGGTGAAGATCAACGCCAATATCGGCAATTCGGCGGTCACCTCCGGAGCCGCGGAAGAGGTCGAGAAGCTGGTCTGGGCGATCCGCTGGGGGGCGGATACGGTGATGGACCTCTCGACCGGGCGGAACATCCACAACATTCGCTCCTGGATCATGCGCAACTCGCCGGTGCCGATCGGCACCGTGCCGATCTACCAGGCGCTGGAAAAGGTCGGCGGCGATCCCGACAAGCTCGACTGGGAGGTGTTCCGCGACACGCTGATCGAGCAGGCCGAACAGGGCGTGGACTATTTCACCATCCATGCCGGGGTGCGGCTTGCCCATGTGCCGCTGACGGCCAAGCGGGTGACCGGCATTGTCTCGCGCGGCGGCTCGATCATGGCGCGCTGGTGCCTCGCGCATCACCGCGAGAGCTTCCTTTATGAGAAGTTCGACGAAATCTGCGACATCATGCGCAAGTATGACGTGTCGTTCTCGCTGGGTGACGGGCTGCGGCCCGGCTCGATTGCCGATGCCAATGACGCGGCGCAGTTCGCCGAGCTGGAGACGCTGGGCGAGCTGACCAAGATCGCCTGGGCCAAGGGCTGCCAGGTGATGATCGAGGGCCCCGGCCATGTGCCGATGCACAAGATCAAGGAGAACATGGAGAAGCAGCTCGAAGTCTGCCACGAGGCCCCGTTCTACACGCTCGGGCCGCTGACCACCGACATAGCACCCGGCTACGATCACATCACCTCGGCGATCGGGGCCGCGATGATCGGCTGGTTCGGCACCGCCATGCTCTGCTACGTGACGCCGAAGGAACATCTCGGCCTGCCGAACCGCGACGACGTGAAGACCGGGGTGATCACCTACCGCCTCGCGGCGCATGCGGCGGATCTCGCCAAGGGGCATCCGGCGGCGAAGCTGCGCGACGACGCGGTGAGCCGGGCGCGGTTCGAATTCCGCTGGGAAGACCAGTTCAATCTCGGCCTCGACCCCGACACGGCGCGCGCGTTCCACGACGAGACGATGCCCAAGGAAGCGCACAAGGTCGCGCATTTCTGCTCGATGTGCGGGCCGAAATTCTGCTCGATGAAAATCACCCAGGACATCCGCGACGAGGTGGCGCGCGATGAGGGGCTGGCACAGAAGGCGGCCGAGTTCCGCGATGGCGGCAGCCGCATCTATGTCGAGGATCAGGCGGCGGAGTGAAGCCATGAAGGTCGCCATCATCGGCGGCGGCATCATCGGGCTCGCCCTGGGCTGGCGCCTCGCGCAGCGCGGCGCCGAAGCCACGGTATTCGAGCGCGATGCGATCGGCCGCGGCGCCAGCTACGCCGCGGCCGGAATGCTCGCCGCCGGCTGCGAGGCGGAGCCGGGCGAACAGGCGCTCGGGGTGCTCAACCACAAATCGCTGGCGCTGTGGCCGGATTTCGCGGCTGAACTCGAGGCGGCCTCCGGCATGCAGGTGGGGCTGCGGCGCGAGGGCACGATACTGATCGCCCTCAACCGCGACGATGCGGCGAAGCTGCGGCACGACATGGAATTCCAGAAACGCCAGGGCATCGACCTCGAATGGCTGACGCCGGTCGAGGCGCGCGCGCGCGAGCCCTATCTCGCGCCGCAACTGGCCGGGGCGGTGTTCTCGCCAGATGACATCCAGGTCGACAACCGGGCGGCAACGATGGCGCTGGGCGAGGCCTTCCGCCGCGCCGGCGGGGTGCTGCGCGAGCGGCTGCCGGTGCTGCGGATCGAGACCGACGGCGCCCGCGCCCGCGGCGTGGTGACCGCCGAGGGCATCCACGAGGCCGATGTGGTCGTGCTGGCGGCGGGGGCCTGGTCTGGCACGTTCGACGTGCCGGTGCCGCTGCCCCCGGTTCGCCCGATCAAGGGGCAGATGCTCTCGGTGCAGATGGACCCGGAAGCCCCCCTGCTGCGCCATGTGATCTGGGCGCCACGGGCCTATCTGGTGCCGCGGCGGAGCGGGCTGCTCATCGTCGGGGCAACCGTCGAGGAGCGCGGGTTCGATGGCGCGATAACGGCTGGCGGGCTTTATTCGCTGCTCGATGGCGCCTGGCGCGCCGTGCCGGGGATCGAGGAGCTCGACCTGGTGGAGACCTGGGTCGGTTTCCGGCCCGGCTCGCGCGACGATGCGCCTGTGCTCGGGCCGAGCGCCCTTCCCGGCCTAATGTTCTGCACCGGGCATCACCGCAACGGAATTCTGCTCACCCCGGTCACCGCCGCAGCGATGGCGGCGACAATCCTTGAGCAGAGGCTGGATCCGCGCATTGCCCCGTTCGATATCGGGCGGTTCGCGCGGGTGAGGAGTGCGGCATGAATCGCGAAGAAATCAGGGTAAACGGCACCTTCGAGCCGATTGCGGCGAGCATTGCCGCTTTGCTGGAGGCAAAGGGGCTGCACGAAACCAAAGGTCTGGCGGTGGCGCTCAACGCTTCCGTGGTGCCGCGGGCGTCCTGGGCGCGTACGCGGCTGGTGCCGGGCGACGAGGTCGAGATTGTCCGTGCGGTCGGAGGAGGCTGAGATGAACGCTTTCGAGATCGCGGGCGTCGCGCTCGGCTCGCGCCTGTTCATGGGCAGCAGCGCCTATCCCAACCAGCAGGTGCTGCTCGATGCGCTGGATGCGGCGGAACCTTCGCTGGTCACCGTGGCGATCAGGCGGATCAGCCTCGATGCCTATGGCGGATCACTGCTCGATGCGCTGGGCGGGCGCTATCGGCTGCTGCCGAACACCGCCGGCTGCTCGACCGTGCGCGATGCGGTGCTGACCGCCGAACTCGCGCGCGAGGCGCTGGAGACGGACTGGATCAAGCTTGAAATCATCGGCGACCGGGAGACCCTGTATCCGGATGCCGAATTGCTGATCGAGGCGACAGGCGTGCTGGTGAAGGCCGGTTTCACTGTGCTGCCCTATTGCACTGACGATCCGATTCTCTGCCGCAAGCTGGCGGATCTGGGCGCGGCCGCGGTGATGCCGTTGGGCTCGCCGATCGGCTCCGGGCTCGGGATCGCCAATCCCTACAACATCGAGCGGATCTGCGCGCAGAGTGCGGTGCCGGTGGTGCTCGATGCCGGCATCGGCACCGCGTCGGACGCGACGCTGGCGATGGAACTCGGCTGCGATGCCGTGCTGCTGAATACCGCGATTGCCCGGGCGCATGACCCGGTGCGGATGGCGGCGGCGATGCGGGCAGCGGTCGAGGCCGGATTCGGCGCCCGCGGCGCCGGCCGGATTCCGAAACGGCTGCGGGCCGAAGCCTCGAGCCCGGAACTGGGTCTGATTGGGGCGTGAAGGTCAGGCTGGCGCCGTACCGGCTCTTTCAAGCGCGGGAGCGTGAGTTGCGCCGCCCGCGCGCCCCCTTGGCGCGTTCATTTTGCCCGCGCGCGGAAAGGCCTTTGATATTGCCAAATCATCACCGAACGGATCATAGTCTGTCCAGATAAAGAGAGTTTGGTTACGGGGACAAAGAAATGGGTCAGCATGCGCCCCTGGCAGCAGACGGTTTGCTGCGGACTGGCGAACTGAAAACGATGGCGGTTGATAGCGAAACCGAGATTGAACTCGACGCGATGATGCGCAACGCGACGATGGCGGCGCAGTTTCTGCGGTGCATCGCCAATCCTCACCGGTTGATGGTTCTGTGTCACCTTACCCATGGTGAAGCCTCGGTGGGGCAGCTCGAGCGGGAACTCGGCATCCGCCAGGCGCATCTGTCGCAGCAGCTCGCACGGTTGCGACAGGACGGGCTGGTTACGACCCGTCGCGATTCGCGGACGATCTATTACGCGTTGGGCAGCGATGCGGCGCGCGATGTGGTGGGATTGATCTACCGCCTGTTTTGCACGGCGGGCATGGACAAGGTGGGCGGCTGCGACTGACGCGCGGCATCCAGCAAGCGGACGATCCATATCCCGGCGAACATTGCGATCACGAATGGCCAGAGGGCCAAAGGATCGAGCGCAAGCGCGGTGATGGCCGGTCCGGGGCATAGCCCGGCCATTCCCCAGCCAATCCCGAAAATCGCAGCGCCACCGGCAAGGCGAAGGGTGATTCCGCTGCGCCGCAGCACTGGAAAGCTCCCACCAGTCAATGGCCTGCCACGGCGGCGGCCATATGCGAACCCCGCCGCGGCGACGAGAACGCCGCCGGCCATGACGAAGGCGAGGCTCGGATCCCAATGACCGGCGATGTTGAGGAAGCCGAGGACCTTGGCGGGATCGACCATATCCGAGAGCAGCAGCCCGCCACCAAAGAGCAGGCCGGCGGCAAAAGCGATCAGGGGCCGGCGCATCATACGGCTCCAAGGTCACGGGTGAGGAAAACCACGACCGCCGCGACGGCCATGAAAACGAGTGTCGCGACAATCGAGCGCGGCGAAACGCGGGCCAGACCACAGACGCCGTGGCCTGAGGTGCAGCCGCCGCCGAGCGCGGTGCCGATTCCGACCAGCAGGCCGGCGCCGATCATCACCGGCGGCCCGGCGGCGACATGGATCGCCGGGGCGGCGCCAAACGACCGCGCGAGAAGGCCGGCCAGAAGCAGGCCGGAGATGAAGGCGAGCCGCCAGTCCCGCCCGGAGCGCTGGATCAGGTCTCCGGCGATTCCGGTGATCCCGGCAATGCGGCCGATGCCGAGCCAGAGCATGGCGGCGGCGGCGCCGATCATCAGCCCGCCCGCGAGATCGGGCAGCGGGGTGAAGCCCGTGGGGAAAGGCGCTGGAAGCAGCATGCAGCCGGGTCCTCGCGGTCAGAGCGTGTTGAGCGGAATTTTCAGATAGCGCCGGCCGTTCGGCGCGGGGGCCGGCAGATCACCGCCGCGGATGTTGACCTGCAGAGAGGGCAGAATCAGAACCGGGGCGGCGAGGGTCGCATCCCGCGCCTCGCGCATGGCGACGAATTGCTCCTCGCCGATGCCGGCGTTGATTTGCAGGTTCCCTGCCTTCTGCTCGGCAATCGTGCTTTCCCATCGCGGCTCACGCCCGCCGGGCTGGTAGTCATGCGCAGTGAAGACCCGGGTTTCGCCCGGCAGCGCATAGAGCCGGTGAACCGAGCGATAGAGCGCGTGCGCATCGCCACCGGGGAAATCGCAGCGCGCGGTGCCATAATCGGGCTGGAACAACGTGTCGCCCACAAAGACGGCGTCACCCACATGATAGGACATGCAGGCCGGCGTGTGGCCGGGCGTATAGATCGCCTCGGCCTCGATCATGCCGACCGCGAAGCGTTCGCCATCGCGAAACAGGTGGTTGAACTGGCTTCCGTCAATGGGAAAATCGGGACCGAGATCGAAGATATCGGCGAAATTGGCCTGCACCGGCGCGATATGATCGCCAATCCCGATCATCCCGCCGCCGAGGCTATGCTGGATATAGCGCGCCGCCGAGAAATGATCCGCATGGACGTGGGTTTCGAGAATCCAGTCGATGGTGAGGCCGCGCTCGCGCACGCTCGCGATCAGCGCATCGGCCGAAGTCGTCGACACCCGGCCAGATTTCGGGTCGTAGTCGAGCACAGAATCGATGATCGCGGCGCGAGACGTCGTCGGATCGATCACGATGTAACTGATCGTGCTCGTCGCGGGGTCGAAAAACGGCAGTATTTCGGGGCGCACAGTCATCGCAGCCTCCTCACGGGGTCATATTCTGTGCACCGAATATGAGAGGCCGAACGCTGTGGTCAATAGTGCCGACGGTCAGCCGATCCGCGCGCGCCCTCCCATATAGGGGCGCAGCGCATCCGGGATCGTGATCGACCCATCGGCATTCTGGTAGGTCTCCATCACCGCGATCAGGGCACGGCCGGTAGCAACACCGGAGCCGTTCAATGTGTGAACGAAATCGGGCTTTGCCGGCTTTGGGCCGGTCTGCGCCGGACGGTAGCGGGCGTTCATCCGCCGGGCCTGGAAGGCGCGGCAGTTCGAGCAGGAGGAGATTTCACGATAGGTCCCCTGCCCCGGCATCCAGACCTCGAGATCGTAGGTCTTTGCCGAGGAGAAGCCGGTATCGCCGGCGCAGAGCAGCATGCGGCGATAGGGCAGCCCCAGGCGTTCCAGCACGGTTTCGGCGCAGCGCGTCATCCGCTCGTGCTCGTCGGCGCTGGCCTCCGGCGTGGTGAGGGAGACGAGTTCGACCTTCCAGAACTGGTGCTGGCGCAACATTCCGCGGGTGTCGCGCCCGGCCGAGCCGGCCTCGGAGCGGAAGGACGGGGTCAGCGCCGTCATGCGCAGCGGCAGGCTGGCGGCATCGAGAATCTCGCCGGCGGCGAGGTTGGTCAGCGGCACCTCGGCGGTGGGGATCAGCCAGCGGCCGTCGGTGGTGCTGAAGAGGTCTTCGGCGAATTTGGGAAGTTGCCCGGTGCCGTACATTGTCGCGTCGTTGACGAGGAGCGGCGGCGAGACCTCGGTATAGCCGTGCTCGTTCACATGCAGGTCGAGCATGAACTGGCCGAGGGCGCGTTCGAGCCGGGCGAGATCGCCGCGCAGCACGGTGAAGCGGGCGCCCGCAAGCTTGGCCGCGCCGGCGAAATCCATCAGGCCGAGGGCTTCGCCGAGTTCGAAATGCTGCTTGGCCTCGAAGTCGAACGCGGGCGGTGCGCCGACCCGTTTTTGCTCCACATTGGCCGACTCGTCGGGGCCATCGGGCACGTCGGCATAGAGGATGTTGGGGAGGACAGCGAGCATCTCGTCCAGCTTTCGTGCCGATTCCGCCAGATAGGCGTTGGCGGACTCGATCTTCTGGCGCAACTCAGCGCCTTCCGCCTCGAGCGCTGATGTATCCTCGCCGGCCCGCTTGGCCTGACCAATCGCGCGAGCGAGTTCATTGCGGCGGGTCTCGTAGCCTTGCAGCTTGGTCTGGGCGTCGCGCCGCTGTCGGTCGTACACGAGTATAGCGTGGTCGGCCCCTTCAGCCGGGTAACCGGGGAATTCGACACCGGCAATCCCCCGCCGGCGCATCGCGGCGGCAAAGGCCGCGGCGGCGTCGCGAATGGCTTTCAGATCATGCATTCTCGGTAACCTCGGCTTTTGGCTCGACCATCTTCACCGCAAAGATCGACAGCTCGAACAGGGCGATCAGCGGCAGCGCCAGGCCCGTCATGGTAAAAACGTCGGGCGGGGTCAGGATCGCGGCGACGATGAAGCAGGCGACATAGGCATAGCGACGATATTTCTTCAGCGCCGCCGCGTTGACGATCCCGACCCGTCCGAGCAGTGTCAGCAGCACCGGCAGTTCGAAGCAGATGCCGAAGGCGAAGATCAGCTTCATCACAAGGTTGAGATAGTCGGAGACGCGCGGCAGCACGTTGATCTGGAAATTCGCGTTGTGCGGGTTCGTCTGAAAACTCAGGAAAAACTTCCAGGCATTTGGAAATATGACATAATAAGCCAGTGCGCCGCTGCGAAAAACAGCACCGGCGTGGCGATCAGAAAAGGCAGCAGCGCGCGCTTTTCCGACCGGTAGAGGCCCGGCGCGATGAACAGCCAGATCTGCGTGGCGATCACCGGAAAGGAGATGAAGGCGGCGGCGAAGATCGCGACCTTCACATAGGTGAAGAACGCCTCGTAAAGCGCTGTATAGACGAGTTCCGGCTTCTGCCCGCGTTCCTTGAGGATGTTGACGAGCGGCTGGGCAAGAAAATGGTAGATCGGGCGTGCGTAATAATACGACACCAGGAAGGCGCCGAGAAAGGCAAGGCCTGACCAGAGGAGGCGGCGGCGCAACTCGGCCAGGTGGTCGAGCAGCGGCATTTCCTTGTCGTTGATCGGGTCCGCATCCTGCGGCGCGTCGGTCTCATCGGATGTCATGCGCCGGACCTACCAGAGTCGTGTGCCGGGGGGAATGAAGGCGGGCACCGGGCGGGCGCGCACCGCGTCCGGCGGAACGAAAGCGGGCAATCCGGGCGGCAGATCGTCATCCGCGGTTCCTTCGATCACGGCATCCGCAGCGGAAGGAACTCCATAGCTCTCGCCATCGATCGAATCGAAGCTGCTGCGGATCGTGCCATCGGGGTCGACATGGCGCTCGATCGTGCTGCCGAGATCGAAATTGCGGAGATTGCGCAGGTCGTTGCCGATGTCGGCAAGATCGGCCTCGCGCATCAGCTCCTGCACATGGCCCTGGAACTCGCTGGCAAGGCCGCGCATCTTGCGCAGCGCCGCGGTTGCCGTGCGGATCGCCACCGGCAGGTCTTTCGGTCCGATGACGACAAGCGCCACCATCAATATCACGCCAATCTCTGGCCAGGAAAATCCGAGCATATCCGTCCGCTTAAACCGGCTTCTCTGCTAGCAGCCCTGCGGCCGAGGTCAAGGATCGGCCGGGGCCGGGCCGGCCGGTTCGACCAGAAGATCGCTGCGCTTGGGCAGGTCGCGCAGCGATTTGAGACCGAACTGCACCAGGAACTGCGGCGTCGTCGCCCAGAGCGCCGGGCGGCCGGGCGCCTCGCGATGGCCGGCCGGAGTGACCAGATCGGCCTCCAGCAACGCATCCAGCGCCGATTGCGAGAGGCTGACACCGCGGATTTCCTCGATCTCGGCGCGGGTAACCGGCTGATGATAGGCGATGACGGCGAGCGTCTCCATCGCCGCGCGCGCCAGGCGGCGGGGGATTTCCACCACCCGGCGCAGCGCCGGCGCGAGATCCGGCGCAGTGCGGAACATCATTCCCTGCCCCGCCTCGACGAGTTCGATCCCGCCGCCCTCGTGGCGGGCGCGCAGGGCCGCCAGCACGGAGTCGAGATCCTCGCCCTCGGGCAGCAGGGTGGCGAGGGTGCGCATCGGCACCGGCTCCCGGCTGGCGAAGATCACCGCCTCGATCAGCCGTTCGGCGTGTGGGCGGGAACTGGGCGGGGCGGTATCATTCATGGTCGGGTTCGGGCTCCGGGCCGGGGCGGATCTGGATGGGGCCGAAAGGCTGCTCCTGTCGGAGTGCCAGTTGGCCGTCGCGGGCGAGTTCGAGCCCGGCGAGCAGCGTGCTGGAGAGAGCAGCGCGGCGGGCAAGTGGCGGTTCGGACGAATCGGGCAGTTCGGGCGGCAGGAAGCCGGCGAGATCGGTCCAGTCCCGCGTGGCGCCGAGCAGCCGGGTCAGACGTTCCAGCGCCTGCTGTACCGACCAGAAATTCATCGGCTTCGGCCGGTATTGCCGCTTCGCGCCGGACCGGCGGCGGGCGGCGAGATAGGCCGTCAGCAGCGAAGTGAGATCGACGCGCAGCCGTGAACGGTCGATCTCGGTGAAATCCTCCGGCGCGCCACGGGGGAAGACGTCCTGTCCGAGTTGCGGCCGTGCCCCCAGCCAGGCGGCGCCCTCGCGGATGGCCTCAAGCGCCTGAAGCCGCGCGGCCAGCACGTCGGCGGCGATCTCGCCCTCCTCGGCGGCGGTCTCGTCCTCGGGCAACAGCAGGCGGGATTTCAGCCAGGCGAGCCAGGCGGCCATGACCAGCCAGTCCGCCGCGAGTTCGAGCCGCACCCGGCGCGCGCCCTCGACGATCGCGAGATATTGCTCGACGAGGGCGAGAATCGACACATTGGCGAGATCGACCTTCTGGCCGCGGGCGAGTTCCAGCAGCAGGTCGAGCGGCCCCTCGAACCCCTCGAAGCGGACGATGAAGGCCTCGACGGGTTCGGGGGATGGCGCGGCGTCAGAATCCGGCATTGACGCCAGCAAGATGAAGGAACCAGGCGGCGACGCGCGGCACCCAGAGGCTGAGCGCGTCCGATACCGGGTTGAAGCGGATGCCGAACTGGCCGAGCAGCGCGGGCAGGATGAAGATCACCGACAGGATGAGCAGGATGCCGAGCTGCTCGACGCGGGCAAGCATCCGGGCGGCGGGCAGCGGCAGCAGGCCGACGGCGATCCGCCCGCCGTCGAAGGGCGGCAGCGGCAGCAGGTTGAACAGGCCGAGCACGATGTTGAAGAGCAGAAAATAGAGCAGGAAATCGCCAAGCATCGGCACATTGCCGAAGGCGGCGATGGCGAAGGACGCGGCAAGCGCAAGGACAAAATTCGAAAGCGGGCCGGCGGCGGCGACGATCGCCATGCCACGCCGCGGATCGCGGAAGCCGGACGGGTCCACTGGCACCGGCTTTGCCCAGCCGAACATGAAATCGATCCTGCCGATGGTCAGGAGCTGGCTGGCGATGAGAAACAGCGGCAGGATCACCGTGCCGAACCGGTCGACATGGCGCAGCGGATTGAACGAAAGCCGCCCGGCGCGCTGGGCCGTTCGGTCACCGAGGGCGAGCGCGGCGTAACCATGCGCGAGTTCATGCAGCACGATCGCCGGGATCGCCGCAAGCACACTGATCGCCACTGAAAGGATGGGGTTATGGGTCATGGCGCCGGCGTCGGTTTGAGGCGGAGGATCAGCGCCTTGTCGAGATCGGGCACGGCTTCGAGCACCGCGCGGTTGGCGGCAGGCTCGCCCGGGCAATAGAGGGCGAGGTCGCAGCCGGCGGCAAGGGCGCGCAGGGCACGCGAGACCGGCGTGCCGTCAAGCGCGCCCATCGCAAGATCGTCGCTGACCAGAATCCCACGGAAGCCGATCCGCCCGCGAATCACCTCCTCGATGATCCTGCGGGAGAAGGTCGCCGGAGTCGCGGGGTCGAGCGCCTCGTAGAGGATATGGGCGGTCATGCCCCAGGGCAGGTCGCGATTCGCGGCGAAGGGCGCGAAGTCGGCATCGAGTGCCGTGGCGGTGACACGCGGCAGGCTATGATGGCTGTCGAGCCCGGCGCGGCCGTGACCCGGCATGTGCTTCATCACCGGCACGACGCCCTGGAACATCAGCCCCCAGGCGATATCCGCCCCCAGCGCGCCGACCACGGCGGGGTCGGCGGCGATCGCGCGGTCACCGATCACATCGTGCGCGCCGGGGACCGGGACATCGAGCACCGGCGCGGCGACCACGTCGAACCCGCGTCGCGGGCCATCGCGCCGATCGCGGCGCCGTGCGCGCGGGCGGCGTTGCGGGCGGCGTCGGGGTCGGTCGCGAACAGCGCGCCGAGCTGGGCGGCTGGCGGAAGCTCGGGCCAGTGCGGCGCGCGCAGCCGGGCCACACGGCCGCCTTCCTGGTCGACCATCAGCACCGCCTCCGCGGGGAGTGCCTCGCGCAGGGCGGCCACGAGATCGCGCAGCTGGGCGGGATCGGCGATGTTGCGGCCGAACAGGATCACGCCCGCCGGCGGATGTTCGGCGAACAGCGCGCGTTCCTCCGGCGCAAGGGTAGTGCCGGCGATGCCGAGTATGGCGGCCTTCATGGTCGGTGTCTCACTTCGGCGGAACGTAGCAGGCGACGTGACGGGCTTTCAGCCGGTCGCAAAAGGTGGTGGCGGCGGTGGCGGTGGCAAAGCCGCCGAGGCGCAGCCGGTAGAAGTCCTCCCGTTCACCGTGCCCGGCACGACGAGGGGGGTGCGGCCCGCCAATAGATCGGGCACGCGGGCGAGCAGGATCTGCCAGGCTTCGTCGGCCTTCGCCATCGAGACGAGGGCGCCGAGCTGGATGTCGTGCGGGCCGGCGCTGGCGGCCTGTTTCGGCGGGATGATCGCCGGCATCGCCTTGCCGATCTGCGGGTTGGGCGCGGCGGTTCCCGCTGCCGGCGGCGCGGCGGCCGGTGTCGCCGGCGCTGCCGCGCCGGATGCAGACGCACCAGATGCCGGGGCCGCCGATGACGGCGGCGGTGGCGGCAGGGGGGCCGAAAGGCCCGCGCCGGGCGGCCGGCTCTGCGAGGCCGCGGCGGCCGTCGACGCGGGGTGCGGAGCGGGCTTCGGCTGTGACGAATTCGCCTCGGCGGCGAGCTTCGAGAAATCCGGCTGTGGTGTCGGCGGCGCGAGCTGAGGTGGCCTGAAGCGGTCGTACCGGACATGATCTGCTCGTTCGCCCCCGGAACCTGCAGGCCGCCGGGATTGGCCGGAGCGGTCCGCATCGGTCCCGGCGGCGGCTTGATCACCGGCGGCGGGCCAAGGCGCGGATGCACGCCGCCCCAGATCAGCGCGACGAGGACGATCGCCCCGGCGAAGCCGCCAGCGATGAGCGCGATACGGCGCATTTCCGGATCGAACCCGCGCGTGGGCGGACGCCGCACCGCATAGGGCGGAATGTCGATCTCGTCATCGTAATCCTGTCGGTCCATCGTCTCTCCGGGCAGCCGGCGCCGCTCAGCGCATCTCCTCAACCGGGGCAACACCCATCACCGCAAGGCCGGAGCGGATGACCATCGCGGTCGCCGCGACCAGGGCGAGCCGCGCCCGGCTGGCCTCGATGGCATCGGCCTGGATGAAGCGGAGCGTGGCATCGGCGCGGCCAGCGTTCCACAGGGCATGGAAGTCGCCAGCCAGATCATACAGGAAAAATCCGATTCGGTGCGGCTCGCGCGCTTGCGCGGCCGATTCAACGAGGCGCGGCCAGGCGGCCAGGCGGCGCACCAGCGTCAGCTCCTCGGGCGCGGTCAGGCCGGCGAGCGCGGCCTCCGCGAGGGCGGCATCGGCGGTATCGCCGAGTTCGGGCAGCTCCGCTGCGGCGCGCAGCACCGAGCGGCAACGCGCATGGGCATATTGCACGTAGAAAACCGGATTTTCCCGCGTTTGCGCCACCGCGGCATCAAGGTCGAACTCCATCTGCGCGTCGGACTTGCGCATCAGCATGATGAAGCGGACGACATCGGACCCCACGGCATCGATCAGGTCGCGCAGCTCGATATAGGTGCCGGCGCGTTTCGACATGCGCATCGGCGTTCCGTCCTTCATCACGCGGACGATCTGGCAGAGCACGATGTCGAGCGAGGCGTCGCGCCCGGCGGCGAGCGCCTTCACCGCCGCCTGCATCCGCTTGACGTAGCCGCCGTGATCCGCACCCCAGACATCGATCATGGTGTCGAAGCCGCGGGCCATCTTGTCGGCGTGGTTGGCGATGTCGTTGAAGAAATAGGTGTTCGAACCGTCCGACTTGCGGACCGGGCGGTCGACATCGTCGCCAAAGCCGGTGGCGCGGAACAGTGTCTGCTCGCGCGGTTCCCAGTCCTCCGGCGTCTTGCCCTTGGGCGGTTCCAGCACGCCCTCGTAAAGCAGGTCCTGCCCGCGCAGGATCGCCTCGGCGCGCTCGACTCCGCCTGCGGCGATCAGTGCCGCCTCGCTGGTGAACACGTCCTGGCGGACGTTGAGGGCGGCGAGATCGTCGCGGATCAGCGCCATCATCGCCTCGATCGCGTGGCGGCGGACCATGTCGAGCCAGGCCCCGGCGGGCGCGATGGACAGGCCCGGGCCGGCGAGCGCGTCGCCATGGGCCGCCACCAGCGCCTCCGCCACCGGAATCAGGTAATCGCCCGGATATTGCAGGCCGGTCGGCGTCGCCGCGGCGAAATCCTCTTCGGTGAGCTGGGTGCCGAGCGCCTGCAAATAGCGCCAGTAGACCGACCAGGCGAGTGCGGTAACCTGCGCGCCGGCATCGTTGATGTAGTATTCGCGGGTGACGTCATACCCGGCCTTGGCTAGCAGCGAGGCCAGCGCATCGCCCACAACGGCGCCGCGGCAATGGCCGACGGTGAGCGGGCCGGTCGGGTTGGCGGAGACGTATTCGACATTGACACGGCGCCCCTGCCCCATAGCGCTCGCGCCGAAGGCTTCGCCGGCGCGCAGGATGGCGGCGATTTCGGCGTGCCAGACCGGATCCGCCAGGGTGAGGTTGACGAAGCCGGGCCCCGCTGGCTCGGCCTTCGCGATGTCCGGCAGCGCCGCCAGCGCTGCGGCGAGGGCGGTGGCGATCTCGCGCGGTGCGCGGCCAAGCGGCTTGGCGGCGATCAGCGCGGCATTGGTCGCCATGTCGCCATGCGCGGCTTCCCGCGTCGGCGAGACCTCGATCCGCGCCTGAACCTCCGCATCGAGAGCCGGAAACAGGCGCGCCATTTCGGCCAGGACCAGCCGGCGCAGGGCGATGAAGATGTTGTGGGACATGCGGAAACCTCAGGCGGGAGAATGGGGGTCGGTCAGGCGGCGATGCTCGTCGAGCGCGGCGCGGTCGGTCATGCCGGCGATATAGTCGCGCACCGCCTCGGCCGCCGTCATGCTGCGCGGCGCGCCGGCGGCGCTGCGCCAGTCCTCCGGCAGCAGGTCCGGCCGGGCGAGCAGCAGGCGGGCCATGTCGCGCACCACGAGCTCGACCTTGTGGGTCATGCGGTTGACGCGCCATTGGCGATACATGCGTGCGTAAAGGAAGCGGCGGATTTCGGCATTCTCCGCGGCAAGCTCGGGGGCGAAGCCGATCACCGGTTCGGGACAGGCGCGCACCGCCTCGGAATCGGCGGGCGCGAGGGCGGCCAGCCGCCGGCGGCTCTCGGCCAGCGCGCCGCTGACCAGCACGCCGATCATCTGCCGCACGGCATGGGCGCGGATACGCACCGGATCGGCCGTCAACGCGCGCGCCTCGTTCAGCGTGGCGCCGATGATCGGCACGGCGGCGAGATCGTCAGGCGTGAACAGGCCGGCGCGCAGCCCATCGTCAATGTCATGAGCATGATAGGCGATGTCGTCGGCCAGGGCCGCGACCTGCGCCTCGGCCGAGGCCTGGCGGGCGAGATCGAGCGGATAGGCGGCATCGAAGGCGGCGATGTACGCAGGGGGCGCGGTCAGCGGGCCGTTATGCTTGGCCAGCCCCTCCAGCGATTCCCAGGTGAGGTTCAGCCCGTCGAACCCGGCATAGCGGCGCTCCAGCAGCGTCACGGTGCGCAGGCTCTGGGCGTTATGGTCGAAGCCGCCATGCTCGCCGAGCGCGTCGTTCAACCCGGCCTCGCCGGCATGGCCGAAGGGCGGGTGGCCGAGATCGTGCGCGAGGGCGAGGGTTTCGGTCAGGTCCTCGTCGAGCCCCAGGCCGCGGGCGATGCTGCGGGCAATCTGCGCCACCTCAAGGCTGTGGGTCAGGCGGGTGCGGTAGAAATCGCCCTCATGGATCACGAAGACCTGGGTCTTGTATTGCAGCGTGCGGAAGGCGGCCGAGTGCAGCACGCGGTCGCGGTCGCGTGCGAAGGGGGAGCGGGTCGCGCTTTCGGGCTCTGGATGCTGGCGGCCGCGCGAGGCCCCGGCGCGGGCGGCATAGGGGGCGAGTGACATGGCCCCGGCTTACTAGGAGAGCGCAGGCTTGTCCAAGCGACGCTGGCGATCCGGCGGGTGAGCGACTATATTCCGCGTCATGAGCGAGACAGTGAACCGGTTCCGGATCAGTGAGGCGGCGGCGGCACGGATCGCCGCCATCGTCGCGGTGGAAAACCCCGATTCGGCCCTGCGGGTGGAAGTTCTGGCGGGCGGCTGCAACGGGTTTCAATACAAGTTCGACCTCACCCGCGAGGTGGCGCCCGATGATGTGGTATTCGAGCACGGCGGCGCGAAGGTGGTCGTCGATCCCGCGAGCCTTGAACTGCTCGATGGCGCCGAGCTGGATTTCAAGGACACGCTGATGGGGGCCTATTTCGCCGTGGGCAACCCGAACGCGACCTCGTCCTGCGGCTGCGGTTCGTCCTTCTCGGTCGACTGAGCGCAGCGTGCGGATCGCGACCTGGAACGTCAACTCGGCGCGTGTGCGGGCCGGGCTGATTGCGGATTTTCTCAAGCGCGAACAGCCGGATTTGCTGTTGCTACAGGAAATCAAGTGCGAGGCGGCGCAGTTTCCGGCCGCGGCCTTCGAGGCGGAGGGATACCGCGCCGAGATCGTCGGGCAGAAGGCGTATAACGGTGTCGCGGTGCTTTCGCGCGCGCCGGTGAAGGTGACGCATCGTCGCCTTCCCGGCGAGGAGGAAGACGCGGCGGCGCGCTTCATCGAGGTCGAGGCCGGCGGCCTGCTGGTCGGCAATCTCTATTTGCCCAATGGCAATTCCGGCGGCGACGACGGCTTCGCCGCCAAGCTCGACTGGATGGAGAAATTGCGCCTGCATGCCGCCTCGCTGCTTGAGCATGATCGCGATTTCATCCTCGCCGGCGATTACAATGTCGGCCCCACCGATGCGGATCTGGCGAAAGGCGCGCTGGCGGCGGATGACGCGTTGGTGCGGCCGGAAAGCCGGGCGGCATTCCGCGGGCTGATCTGGCTCGGCCTGACCGATGCGCTGCGAGCGCTGCATCCGGGTGAGACGCTTTATACGTTCTGGGACTATCAGGCCGGCGCATGGCAGCGCGACAGAGGGCTGCGGATCGATCACGCATTGCTCTCGCCGCGCGTAGCGGAACGGCTTGAGACGGTGCGGGTGGCGCGCGAGGAGCGGGACAAGCCGCAACCCTCTGACCATGTGCCGGTCATCGTGACGCTCCGTGACCCGTCCTGAGCGGCGAAGGCGCTCGCGGGCGGCGAGGCGGAGCGCGCATGTGCCGGGCGGGTTTCCTTCATCCGGCAAGCTGAACGTCTTCTGGCCATCCTGCCAAACGCAACTCGAAGATCTTCGCGTTTTCAGGCAATGTCCTAGATCACATTTGGTTGATGTTAGAATTCGATTTGATTAACAAAAAATTTATTTTTTTATTACATCAGATATTCCTTTACAAATTTTATTTATTTTGACTGACTTGTCATCATTTTCGTTGACAATCTGAAACGTTGCTAACGCCTCTGGCCGCGCCCATTGATTTTCCCGGGAGGAGAATCATGAACCGCGACATGAACGACGCCGTTTCGGGACATCCTGGCTATCCCCTACCGTGTTCCATGAACATTGGTGGCTCGATGCGGCTTCCGGTGGAGCGTTTGGTGAGGTCAGGGTGGAATCCGGAGGGCGTCTTGCGGGACGCTTGCCCTTTATCGTCCAGCGGCGGGCACGCAGCTTCGATGTGGTGCGCATCCCCGATCTCACCCACTGCCTGGGGCCGGCGATCGCGGCCGAGTTCGATCCGCCGGGCGCCGTCAAATCGACCAAGGGAATCGAGATTTGCAGCCAGTTGATCGCTCAACTTCCCAAGGCGGCTCATGTCTGGTTCAGGCTTCATCCGGAAACCGCAAATACGCTGGCGTTCGACAAGGCGGGGTTTTTAAGCACTGTACAATGGTCGGTCGAGATTGCGCCGCACCCGGAAGAGCATTTGTGGAAGCGGATGCGCGACAAGACGCGCAACGCCATTCGCCGTGCAGGCGACGGCCTGACCGTGACGACGTGGGACGAGCCCGCGCATTTCCTTGATTTCTACAAGGATTGCCTGCGCCGGAGCGACCGCAGGAACCATTATGACGACGCGACGCTGGCCTCCCTGGTTGGAGAGATTCTGCGGCGCCGACGCGGGCGGGTGCTGGCGGCAATCAGGCCCGACAATACGCCGGAGGCCGCAATCCTCACGGCATGGTGCGAGCGGCGCGAGTTCTACTTCATGTCGGCACGGGACCCGTCAGCCCATTTCGGCGCCATCAACCTGCTGATCTGGTCGGCCATTCAGAATGCGGCGGCCGCGAATCGTATTTTCGACATGGACAATATCCACGTCGTGGATGGCGCGCTGCCCAACCTTCTGATGCTGAGCGGATTTGGCGGGACTGTCGTGCCTCGCTACTGCGTCTCGCGCAGTTCGGCGGTGTTGAACGCGTTGCTGGGCGTGCGCCGCGCTCTCGGCCGGTAGAACCGCTTCCAGCGGGATCGGGCGTGGATATGTCCGTCTCAGCGGAGGCTGCGGGCAACGGCCTCGGCGGCGCGGATACCATCGACCCCTGCCGAGAGGATGCCGCCAGCATAGCCCGCCCCCTCGCCGGCGGGAAACAGGCCGTGCGTGTTCAGGCTTTGGCCATCCGCCCCGCGGGTGATGCGGATGGGCGCCGAGGTGCGGGTTTCAACACCGGTCAGCACCGCATCCTCACGGTCGAAGCCCGGGATCTTGCGCCCGAAGGCCGGCAACGCCTCACGGATCGCCTCAATCGCGTAATCGGGAAGGAGTGTCGCGAGATCGGTGAGGGTGACGCCGGGGCGGTAGGACGGGATCACGGCGCCGAAATCCGTCGAGGCACGGCCGGCGAGAAAATCGCCAACCAGTTGCCCGGGCGCGTGATAGGTCGAGCCGCCTGCCACATAGGCCGCCTCTTCGAGGCGGCGCTGCAACTCGACGCCGGCCAGAACATCCCCCGGAAAATCCTCCGGCGAAATGCCAACCACGATCCCGGCATTGGCGTTGCGCTCGTTGCGCGAATACTGGCTCATGCCATTGGTGACGACCCGACCCGGCTCGGACGTCGCGGCGACGACGGTGCCGCCGGGGCACATGCAGAAACTGTAGGCGCTGCGGCCGTTTTTCGCGTGATGCACCAGCTTGTAATCGGCCGCGCCGAGCAGCTTGTGGCCGGCATGATCGCCATAGCGGGCGCGGTCGATCAATGATTGCGGATGCTCGATGCGAAAACCGATGGCGAAGGGCTTCTTGTCGAGATGCACGCCGCGGTCGCGCAGCATGGCGAAGGTATCGCGCGAGGAATGGCCAATGGCGAGAATGACGTGGTCGGTCTCGATCGTCTCGCCGGACTCGAGCATCACGCCACGGACCTGCCGGGCGTCGCCGATGGTGTCGATGACAAGATCGGTCACCTTGGCGTCGAAACGGTATTCGCCGCCGAGGCGCTCGATCGTCGCACGCATGGTCTCGACCATGCCGACGAGGCGGAACGTGCCGATATGCGGATGCGCGACGTAGAGGATCTCCTCCGGCGCGCCGGCGGCGACGAATTCGGTCAGCACCTTGCGGCCGAGATGGTTGGGATCGCTGATCTGGCTGTAGAGCTTGCCGTCGGAGAACGTCCCTGCCCCGCCCTCGCCGAACTGGACGTTGGATTCGGGCGTCAGCACGCCGCGCCGCCAGAGCGCCCAGGTATCTTTCGTGCGCTCGCGCACCACCTTGCCACGTTCGAGGATCAGCGGGCGCAGGCCGGCCTGGGCGAGGATGAGGGCGGCGAAGATACCGCAGGGGCCGGTGCCGACCACGATGGGCCGGCGCGGCGGCAGCGAAGATTTCGGAAACAGGTAGCTCATGTCAGGCGTCGGGCCGACATGGCGACTCGCCGCGTGGCGAGCGAGAAGCCCCGCCTCGTCCACGGCTTCGACATCGATCGTGTAGGTAAGGACGATCGCGGCCTTGCGGCGAGCATCCACGGCGCGGCGGAAGACGGTGAAGCCGCGCAGCGCGCCCTCGCCGATGCCAAGGCGCGCGAGCACCGCATCGCGCAGGGCGTCGGGGGCGTGGTCGAGCGGCAGGCGGATTTCGGTCAGGCGGATCATGACGGCGCTCTCATACTCCGATCGGCGCTCGCTTGCCATGCGATCCGCGATTGGCCACAAGGCGCGCATGGCCCCTCCCCTGCTCAACCTGCAAGACGTAAGGCTTTCGCTCGGCGGCGCGCCGCTGCTCGATGGAGCGGAGATCGGCATTGCCGCGGGCGAGCGGATCTGCCTGGTCGGGCGCAACGGATCGGGCAAGTCAACTCTGCTGAAGATCGCGGCGGGTCTGGCCGAGGCCGATTCCGGCACGCGATTCCTGCAGCCCGGCGCCACCTTGCGCTACCTGCCGCAGGAGCCGGACCTCACCCGCTTCCCGACCGTGCTCGATTACGTGTTCGACGGGCTCGATCCGGAAGTGGACGGGCACCGGGCGCGCGCCTGCCTCGATCGGCTCGGGCTGACCGGCGCCGAGAGCACCGACCGCCTCTCCGGCGGCGAGGCGCGGCGCGCGGCGCTGGCCAAGGTGCTGGCGCCGGAACCGGACGTGCTGCTGCTCGACGAGCCGACCAACCACCTCGACCTGCCGGCGATCGAATGGCTGGAGGCAGAATTGAAGGCCTCGCGCGCCGGCATCGTGCTGATCAGCCATGACCGGCGGCTGCTGGAAACGGTAACGCGCAGCATCGTCTGGCTGGATCGCGGCCGGACCAGCCGCATCGATCGCGGGTTCGCGCATTTCGAGGCCTGGCGCGACGAGGTGTTCGAACAGGAAGAGCGCGACGCGCAGAAGCTCTCCCGCGCCATCGCGCGCGAGGAAGACTGGATGCGCTACGGCGTGACGGCGCGGCGAAAGCGCAATGTCCGCCGCGTTGCCGAACTCGCGGCCCTGCGCACGCGCAAGCGCGAGGAGCGGCGCGAGGCGCGGGAGATGAACGTGACGACGAGCGCCGCCGCACTCTCCGGCAAGATCATCGTCGATGCCGAGCACGTCTCGAAATCCTTCGGCGAACGCAGCGTGATCCACGACCTGACGCTGCGGGTGCTGCGGGGCGACCGGCTCGGCATCGTCGGGCCGAACGGCGCGGGCAAGACCACGCTGCTGCGGCTGCTCACCGGCCAGATCGAACCGGACTCGGGCACGATCACCCAGGGCACCAACCTCGCCGTGGCGACGCTCGACCAACAGCGCGCCGCCCTCGACCCGGCCTGCACCCTGGCCGACACGCTGACCGGCGGAGGAAGCGACATGGTCGAGGTCGGCGGGCAATTCCGCCATGTCGTCGGCTACATGAAGGATTTCCTGTTCCGCCCTGAGCAGGCACGCACGCCGGTCGGCACGCTGTCGGGCGGCGAGCGCGGCCGGCTGCTGCTGGCCCGCGCGATGGCGCGCCCCTCGAACCTGTTGATCCTCGACGAGCCGACCAACGATCTCGACCTCGAAACGCTCGACATCCTGCAGGACATGCTATCGGACTATAATGGAACGGTGCTGCTGGTCAGCCACGACCGCGACTTCCTCGACCGAATCGCGACATCGACGCTCGCGGCGGAAGGCGACGGGCGCTGGATCGAGTATGCGGGCGGCTATGCGGACATGCTGGCCCAGCGCGGCACACGCGAGGTCCGCGAGGCAGGACCGCGCAAGCCGGCTGCAACGCCGCCGAAACCGAAGGCTGCCGCTTCGGGATTCTCCTTTCGCGACCGTCACCGGCTGAAGGAACTCGAAGGCGAGATGGAAACGCTTCAGGCCGGCATCGCCCGGCACGAGGCACGCCTCGCCGACCCCGATTTCTTCACCCGCGATCCAAACGGATTCCGCAAGGTCAGCGAAACGGTGGGCGGATTGCAGGCGAGGCTCGCCGCGCTCGAGGCGGAATGGCTCGACCTCGAACTCAGGCGCGAGGCTGCTGATGAGGCGAAAACCTCATCGTGATGCTGCGCGCAATCACCAGCACGATGATAAGGACAACCAGCGTGAGAATGTCTTCAGCCGAGAATTTCTGGCCATAGAGCTTGATCAGCACCTCGCGAAGCGAAAACACGATTGTCACGTCAAGCAGCGTCGAGAGTCTGATTCGCCGGGTTCGGGCATAATCCATGAAGGTGTTGAACAGCTCGATAAGGATGACAACGTCGAGAATCTGTTCGACCAGCACGCGAAGGGTGAACGTATCCATCGTTTCCGCCCGGAAATCGGGCACAAGATGGATCGTGCTAGCAACCGCCTCGAGAAAAGCGAAAGCGAGGGCGACGAGCATCAGCGGTATCACGCCGAGGATAACGGCATCCACCGCGATGTCGTAGCCGCGGAAGACGAGGCCGCGCCAGCGCCCGCGCGGCCTTTCTGTTCCGTCAGATGCCACGGGCCGCCAACGCCCCGACGAGTTCGTCAATCGCCTCGCCAGCCTCGGGAATCACCCGGCCCATCGTCAGGAAACCATGAATCTGCCCCGGAAAACGCCGCAGCGTGACCGGAACGCCGACCTCCGCAAGCCGCCGTGCATAGGCCTCGCCCTCATCGCGCAGCGGGTCGAACCCGGCGGTGATCACGAGCGCCGGCGGCAGGCCGTCATGCCGTGCGGCGCGCATCGGCGAAGCCCGCCAGTCCGCCTTGTCCGCCTCCGAGCGCAGGTAATGGGCGCGAAAATACGTCATCATCGCCCTCGTCAGCATGTAGTTCTCGCCGAAGACCTCGTGGCTTTCGGTCGAGCCGAGCATGTCGGTCGAAGGGTAGACCAGCGCCTGAAGCGCGATGGCAGGGCCGGCATTGTCGCGCGAATCGATCGCGACGACGGCGGCGAGGTTACCGCCCGCGCTGTCACCACCGACGGCGAGGCGCTTCGCGTCGACGCCCAGTTCACCGGCATGCTTGGCGACCCAGATGGTGGCGTCGATCGCATCCTCGACAGCGGCAGGGAATTTGTGTTCAGGGCCGAGCCGGTAATCGACGGAAATGACCACCGCGCGGCTACGCTGCGCGATCTGCCGGCAGACGACGTCATGGGTATCGCGATCGCCGATCACCCAGCCGCCGCCATGGAAATACACGAGGCAGCCGCGCGCCGCGGTGTCGTCCCCATCGCGATAGAGGCGGAGCGGAATGGCGCCGTTGCGGCCCTGAGCATCGAGATCGCGCACCTGCGTGATCGCCGGCGGCTCGGGCGAAAGGGCGCCGCGCGCCAGCAGATAGCCGATCCGCGCTTCGGCCGGGCTGAGCTGGTCGGCCGGCGGGCGGCCCGCGGCACGGATGAGTTCGAGCGCCATAGTGGCGCTGCTGTCGAGTTCTGCCATTGACGGTGTCTCCCCTTGTTGTTCAGCCATCGACGAGATGGCCATCGCGCAGCATCACCACGCGATCCATGCGGG
The DNA here is from genome assembly GCF_907164655.1 of Acidocella sp. C78. Classification (NCBI taxonomy): domain Bacteria; kingdom Pseudomonadati; phylum Pseudomonadota; class Alphaproteobacteria; order Acetobacterales; family Acidocellaceae; genus Acidocella; species Acidocella sp. C78. Next base: position 363,271 of record NZ_CAJQZK010000060.1, on the reverse strand, counting down.
CGGCAAGATCGGGATTATGGGTGGCGATCAGCGCCGCGATGTTTTCCTTGCGGACCACCCGCAGCAATTCGGCAAAGACGAGATCGGCGGTGGCAACATCGAGATTGCCGGTCGGCTCGTCGGCAAGCAGGAGTTTCGGTGCGTTCGCCATGGCGCGCGCGATCGCGACGCGCTGGCGCTCGCCGCCCGAGAGCTTGCCGGGCAGATGGTTCGCGCGCGCGGCAAGGCCGAACGCATCGAGCAGATGGGCGGCCCGGACCTCGGCGTCCTTGCGGGAGCGCCCCGCGATGAGCTGCGGCAGCGCGGCGTTTTCGAGCGCCGTGAATTCGGCGAGAAGATGATGCGCCTGATAGACGAAGCCGATTTCGTTGCGGCGCAGCGTGGTCTTTTCGGAATCCGAAAGGCGCGCGGTATCGATCCCGCCGATGCGGATGGTGCCGGCATCCGGCTTTTCGAGAAGCCCCGCGAGGTGCAGCAGCGTGGACTTGCCGGAACCCGAAGGCGCCACCAGCGCGACGATCTCGCCGCTGCGCAGCGAAAGATCGGCGCCGCGCAGGATGTGAAGATTTTCGCCCTCGCTGTGAAAGGTGCGGACGACGCCATCGAGTTTCAGAACCTCACTCATGGCGCAGAGCCTCCACCGGATCGGTTCGCGCCGCCCGCCAGCTCGGATAGAGTGTGGCGACGAAGGACAGGCCAATGGCGATCACCACGACCTCGACCACCTGGCTCCAGACCAGCTTCGCCGGCAGGGATTCAAGATAATAGACGGTTGGGTTGAAGAGCTGCGTGCCGGTCAGCCCCTGCACGAACTGGCGGATCTGCTCGATATGCGCACAGAAGACAACGCCGAGCCCGAAGCCGGCGATTGTGCCGATCACGCCGACCGAAGCGCCGACCATGAAGAAGATCCGCATGATCGAGCCGGAGGTCGCCCCCATCGTGCGCAGGATGGCGATATCGGCAGTCTTGTCCTTCACCATCATGATCATCGAGGACACGACGTTGAACACGGCAACGATGATGATCAGCGTAAGGATCAGGAACATCACGTTGCGTTCGACATTGACCGCCGCGAAGAAGGCGTTGTTGCTGTTCTGCCAGTCCACCACGTTGACCGGCGCGCTGCCCATCGCCGTGGGGATGGCGGCCTTGATCGGGGCGGTGTTGTCGGGATTCTTCACGAAAAGCTGGATCTGCGTCGCGGCGTCTTTCGCGCGGAAGAGCGTCTGCGCCGAGGCGAGAGGCAGGAAGACGAAGCTGGAATCGTATTGCGCCATGCCGGTGCGGAAGATCGCGCTCACATGAAAGCTCTGGATGCGCGGGATGGTGCCGATGATGGTGGCGTCGCCCTGCGGCAGCACGAGGGTGATGGTGCCACCGAGCGAAATGCCGAGCTGGCTGGCGACGCCGGCACCGATTGCGATGTTGCCGCCGGTGAAATCCTTCAGCGAGCCGGCGACGATGTGCCGTGAGACGGTCCGCAGCTTCGCCAGCCCGTCCGGCTGGATGCCGCGCGCCACCCCGCCGATCGCGCCGCCATGCGGCCCGGTCATCAGCACCTCGCCCTGCACGATCGGGATGGCGCTGATCACGCCGGGGATCTTTTCGAGCCTCTGCGCCGCCGCGTCGTATTGCGAAATGTTGTGCCCGGCGCCGTAGACGCCGATATCGCCGTTCAGGCCGAGGATCTGCGCCAGCAATTCCTGGCGGAATCCGTTCATCACGCTCATCACGATGATCAGCGTCGCCACCCCGAGCGCGATGCCGACGAGCGAGAAGATCGCGATGATCGAGACGAACCGCTCGCCCTTGCGAGCGCGTAGATAACGGAAAGCGACCCGGCGCTCGAAGGCGGAAAACATCAGAGGCGCACTTTCGCGAGCGCCGCCTCGATATCGAGTTCGGCGCGCTCGCCGGTACGCCGGTGCTTGAGCTCGACCTGGCTCTTCGCCGCGCCGCGCGGGCCGACAATGATCTGCCAGGGATGGCCCATCAGGTCGGCATCGGCGAATTTCTCGCCGGCCCTGGCATCGCGGTCGTCATAGAGCGCATCGCGACCCAGCGCATCGTAGATCTGCTCGCAAAGCGCGTCGGTCACCTGGTCCCCCTGGCGGAGATTGAGGATCGAGGCGCGGAAGGGCGCGATTGCGTCGGGCCAGATGATGCCCGCCTCGTCATGGCTCGCCTCGATGATCGCACCGGTCAGGCGCGAGACGCCGATGCCATAGCTGCCCATTTCGGGATGCACGCGCGCGCCGTCCGGCCCGACCACGGCGAAATTCATCGCCTGGCTGTATTTGGTGCCGAAATAGAAAATCTGGCCAACCTCGATCCCCCTGCCCTCGCGGCGCTGATCCTCGGGCACTTTCGCCCAGGCGGCCTCGTCGTGCTTCTCGTCGGTCGCGGCGTAGAGCGAGGTCATGCGGTCGAAAAACGCGTCGAGATCGGCGCGGTTTTCGTAGTCATAGGCATCATCACCGAGTTCTATCGTCTCGAAGCTTGCGTCGTAGAACACCCCGCTCTCGCCGGTCGGCGCCAGGATATGGAATTCATGCGAGAGATTGCCGCCGATCGGCCCGGTATCGGCGCGCATCGGCACCGCACGCACGCCCATGCGCTTGAAGGTGCGCATATAGGCCAGCATCATCCGCCGGTAGCTTTCAACCGCGCCCTCATAGTCGAGATCGAAACTGTAGCCGTCCTTCATGAAGAACTCGCGGCCGCGCAGCACGCCGAAGCGCGGGCGAACCTCGTCGCGGAATTTCCACTGGATCTGGTAGAGCATCTGCGGCAGGTCACGGTAGGACTGTACCGAATCACGCATGATCGCGGTCAGCATTTCCTCGTTGGTCGGGCCGTAGAGCATCTCGCGATCGTGACGGTCGCGGATGCGCAGCATTTCGGGGCCATAGGCGTCGTAGCGTCCGCTTTCACGCCACAGCTCGGCGGACTGGATCGTCGGCATCAGGATTTCCTGGGCGCCGGCGCGCGCCTGTTCCTCGCGAACGATATTGGCGATGTTGTGCAGGACCCGCAGCCCAGCCGGCAGCCAGGCATAGATGCCGGCCGATTGCTGGCGGATCAGCCCGGCGCGCAGCATCAGCCGATGCGAGACGATCTGCGCTTCGGCGGGCGTTTCCTTGAGGGTGGGAATGAGCGAGCGGGAAAGGCGCATGATGAGTCCTGATCGGTTGGGGGTCGAAAGCCTGATTACAGCGCCACGCTGCCCTCGGCCAGAGCCGCCGCGCGTTCAGGGTCCAGACGCCGGTTGAAGGCGATCCGCGCGGGCTTCTCGACAAGCAGGTGCAAAAGCACGGCGAGGCCCGCAGTAAGTGCCACCAGCGCCCCCGCAACCGCGAGCGGCGCCGCCGCGCGGGCAATGCCGAGATGCCGGAAGAGCTGAGCGGTCATCAGTTCGGCGGGGGCGAAGCTCATGTAGAACGCATAGGACAAAACGCCCATGGCCCGCAGCGGGCGTATGGCGCCGAGACTTGCCGGGAGGCCGGCATCGCCATGCATGCCAAGGCCGAACAACATCAGCCAGAGTCCGAAAACTGTCATGGCATCGTGACCGGTGACGGCGAAGATGAGGGCAACGCCAGCACCACCGAGAGCGAGCGTCCTGTTGGGTGCTTCGTCGGCGACGAAGGGAATAAAGACCGCAGTCGCCATGCCGGCGATGAATTCCGGGAAAAATCGCAGCAAGGAGACGCCGAACGTCAGGTTAAGCCCGCCGAACGCCCAAGCAACAAGCGCAAGAACCGTAAAACAGAGCGGAAGGGAAACCACGAAGGCAGCTTGGTAGAATGTCCGCGAAGCGGCGATCATCAGCGGAAACAGGAGATAGCCGGCCCATTCGGTGCTGATCGACCAGGAGGGGTAGTTCCACGCCCAATGGTCCAGCGTTCCCCATCCCTGCACAAGCAACAGGTGACAGAGCAGCGCCACTCCTGAAAAGCGCGCCGGTTCACGCGGTGTCACCCCGGCAGCTTTCCCGGCCAGGAACAGCACGCCAAGCAAAACGATCACCGCGAGATGCACCGGGTAGATCCGCGCCAGGCGCTTTCCCCAGAACCGCATCGCGCCACGCAGGCTGAAAGGGATGTCCTGATCGACCCTCGTGAGCAGCAGTCCGGAGAGAATGAAGAAGCCATCGACGCCAAGATAGCCATGGGCGATGACGGGCGCGAGCGGGCCCAGCCAGTGGGCGTACTCCACCTGCAGATTGACGTGATAGGCGAACACCCAGAGCGCGAAGAGGGCGCGGCAGGCTGTCAGGTCGGTCAGTTCTCGCCTGCGGTTCATGGCGCATCCGTCCCAGACGTAAAAAAACCCGCCGGCGAAGACGCCAGCGGGCCAAGTTCAGGGAGGAAACGCCAGTCACACGGCGGAGCGAAGAACCATTCCTCACTCCACGGACGATAGTGCAGCGCACCACAAAATCGGTAAAGCGAAATCATCACAAACTGCCTATAAAAATGACGGTTAAAAATGGATTTTGTTCGATTTATGACCGTATTATGCATTCATAATATTCAAATGCCTATTTATGAGGCTTTCAAACGTGAATAATATGAACCTCCACCATCGGACGTTTGCCGAAGCGGCGGCCGAGCACGCGACGGAGCGCTGTCTGCGCCGCGTCCCGAACGGCGGACCGGTCGGTGCGCAGCCCCACCGGAAGATCCTCGAATGTAGCCACGAAATCCTCGGCCAGCGCCGCGAGGGCGCTATCCTCCGCCTCGAACAGGCCAGGCGCCGTGATCTGGGCGGCTCCCTTCACCTTGCCTTCTCGATCGACGGCGAGACTGCCAACCACGACCCCGTTGAGCATCATCCGTCGCCGCGCTGCCATGACGCCGCCCTGCATCGGCACGAGACGATCACCGTCCACGGCCAGCCTCCCGACCGGAACGCTGTCGACAACCTCGGGCGCATCGGGCGCGAGGCGCAACACATCGCCGTCTTCCAGCAGAAGCGTGCGGATGCCCTCGGCCTCCGCAAGATCGGCCTGCGCGGCCATGTGGCGCCATTCGCCGTGGGTGGGGATGAGATAGTGCGGGCGTACCAGGCGGTAAAGCCGGCGCAACTCATCCCGTGCCGGATGGCCGGAGACGTGAACCATGTGATCGTCATCGGTCATGATGTTCACGCCGGCGCGCACCAGCTCATCCTGCACGGCGCCGATCGCACGCTCATTGCCGGGGATGACCCGGGCCGAGAAAATGACGGTATCGCCCTCGCCCAGCGCAACATGGCGATGCGTATCGGCGGCCATTCTCGCCAGGGCCGAACGCTTCTCTCCCTGGCTGCCCGTGGCCAGGATCAGCAGATTATCATCGGGAATCGAGCCGGTATCGTCCTCCGGAACAAAATCCGGCAGGTCGGCCAGATAACCGCATGCCTGTGCCGCCTCGACATATTTGCCGAGGCTGCGGCCAACCAGCGCGACGTGCCGGCCAGCCGCCGCAGCCGCCTTAACGACCGTTTCGATCCGGGCAATGTTGCTCGCGAAGCATGTCACCACAATCCGGCCGCGCAGTCCGGCGATCAGGCTGGTCAGACTGCGGCGGACCGTGGCTTCCGAGCCGGAATGCCCCTCAACCAGCGCATTGGTCGAATCGCAGATCATCGCGAGGACGCCGGCGTCCCCCAGCTCCCGCAGGGCGTCCTCGTCGGTCGGCGGCCCGATCAGCGGTTCCGGGTCGAGCTTCCAGTCTCCGGTGTGCAGAACGGTTCCGTATTTCGTGGCGATGACGAGCGCCTGTGACTCAGGTGTGGAATGGGCCATCCTGATATAGCGCAGTCCGAACGGGCCGACCTCGAAGCTGCCACCGGGCTGGATTTCCGTGATCCGAACGCTTCGCAGCAGCCCGGCTTCACCGAGCCGGTAGCGGATCAATGCCGCGGCAAAAGGCGTTGCGTAAACCGGGCAGCGGAGCGCATCCCAGATCCGGGCAATCCCGCCAATATGGTCTTCATGTGCATGGGTGATGACAAGGCCGCAAATCCGTTCCCGGTTGGCGGCAAGAAAGGCCGGGTCGGGGACGAGCAGTTCGGCCTCCGGCGCCTCCGGCCCGGCAAAGCCCATGCCGCAATCGACCACCAGAAAATCACCATCCAGCCCGTAGACGTTCAGGTTCATGCCGATCTCGCCGGTGCCGCCCAGCGGGGTAAAACTCAGCCCCTTGCTGATCTCGTTCATGAAGTCACCTTGTTGTTCAGTCGCATAAGCTTGTTCATTCGTGTTCGGCATCCCGCGCCCGCAGCAGCGGCGCGGGATTGCGAAGGGCGAGCAGGCGCAGGCCCTCCAACGTGAGGTCGGGATCGGTAAAACCGATACTCGACGTGCCCTCGGCAATCAGCGGCGCTAGTCCGCCTGTGGCGATTGTTTTCATCTTGCCGCCGAAATCCGTCTCGATCCGCGAGATCAGCCCCTCGACGAGACCGACATATCCCCAATAGATGCCCGAGCGCATGGCCGGGATCGTCGATTTCCCGATCACCTGCTGCGGTCGCCCGATGCCGATGCGGGGCAACCGGGCGGCCGCCTGATGCAACGCCTCCATCGAGAGGTTGATTCCAGGCGCGATCACGCCGCCGACATACGCGCCATTGCCGTTGACCACGTCAAACGTCGTCGCCGTGCCGAAATCGATCACGATGAGCGGGCCACCATAACTGTGATGGGCGGCCAACGCGTTGAGAAGGCGGTCCGCACCGACTTCGGCCGGATTGTCCATCTCGATCGCAAACCCCCAGTCGAGCTCGGCGCGGGCAATCAGCGGCTCGATCCCGAACCAGTCACGACACAGCCGGCGCAAGTGATAGAGTGCCGCCGGAACCACGGTGCCGAGCACCGCGGCGTCGATCCCCGCCGAGGCAATGCCCGCACGATCGAGCAGTACGCCAAGCCAGACACCGTATTCATCAGAGGTGCGCTGAGCGTCCGTCGCGATGCGCCAGGCACCGCGCCACCGCTCGCCATCATGCACAGCGAAAACAATATTGGTGTTGCCTGCGTCAATAACCAGTTTCATGTCATGCCGGCTCGGTTGGGCGATCAGATCAGCGCGACGTCGCCGCCGCGCAGCGCGACGACGCGTTCACCATCGCGGAGCAGCAGCGCGCCATCCTTGTCAAGACCGACATACTGTCCGGTCAGCCGGCCACCATCCACCGTCAGCGCCGCGCCCTCGGGATGCGCCCGCGCCATCCAGGCACGGCGCAGCGTTTCGGACCCCAGCGGTAGCACACCGAGCCAGTGATCGAGCCGTGTGCACAGAACAGATGCCAGATCCTCCGGGGTCATTGTTCCGCCCAGCGATGCGAGGCTGGCTGTTGTACGGCCCGGAACGTGAGGCGCCGTGACGAGGTTGACGCCAACACCGATCACAAGCCAGGCGATCACGCCGTTCTCGATCGTCGCGTCAAGCAGGATGCCCGCGAGCTTGGCGTCTCCTGCCATCACGTCGTTCGGCCATTTCAGCGCGATGCGCCCGGGGGTTGGAAGCGCCGCATCGAGAGCCTCGATCAGCGCGAGCCCGGCAAGAAGGGCATACCATCCCCCCTGCCCCGCTGGAATGTTCGGCCGCAGCAGAACGGAGCCATAGAAATTCCCTGCGGGCGAATTCCACTGGCGACCAGCACGCCCGCGACCAGAGGTCTGCCGCCCGGCCAGTACCATCAGCCCGGCAGGTTCACCCGTAGCCGCCCGCCGCGCGCAGAAATCCGACGTCGAATCCAGCGTATCGTAGCGTTCGATCCGCCAGCGCGTGACGTCAGCCGTCAAAAGCCCTGGCTCGTCATGACCGCGTGAGCCGCCATCGTCGACAGGGTCGTCAGCGTCGAGGGATGAAAGGCGAACAGAAGCACGCCCGCCGACGCAAGCCCAATGACAAGGCTCACTCCGGAATTGCGCGAATCCAGACCCGGTTCACCGGCATCGAAATACATGACCTTGATCACGCGCAGATAATAGAAAGCGGCCACCACGCTGGTGACAATGCCAAGCACCGCCAGGGGGGTCAGACCGGCATTTATCGCAGCCGCGAATACATAGAATTTGCCGAAAAAGCCGGCGAGCGGCGGAATGCCGGCCATCGACCACATCATCATCGCGAGCGCGAAGGCAAAGCGCGGATCATCCGTCGCCATGCCTGCGAGGTCGGATATCCGGTCGACCGGCTGACGGCCGCGGCTCATCGCAATGATGCAGCCAAACGTGCCGAGCGACATGACAACATAGATCGCCAGATAGATCAGCGCGCCGCTGACCCCGGCTGCGTTGCCGGCCGCAAGCCCCATCAACGCGTATCCCATATGGCCGATCGACGAGTAGCCCATGAGCCGCTTGATGCTGGTCTGCCGGATCGCGCCGATGGCGCCAATGACCATCGAAGCCGCGGCGAGGAGTTCCACAAGATCCCGCCACTGCGCCACCGCGGGGCCGAACGGCCCCAACATCACCCGCAACAGCAGTGCGAACACGGCGATCTTCGGCGCCGTGGCGAAGAATGCCGTCACCGAGGTCGGCGCGCCTTCATAGACATCGGGTGTCCACATATGGAACGGTGCCGCCGAAATCTTGAACGCCAGCCCGACCAGAACAAAGACCAGCCCGACCGTCGATCCCATGGCGGCGGCCGGGTGGCTGGCAAGCGCGCGGGCGATGCCCTCGAACCCCGTGGTTCCGGCAAAGCCGTAGACGAGCGAGATACCGTAGAGCAGCAGACCGGAAGACAGCGCGCCGAGCACGAAATATTTCAGCCCGGCTTCCGATGAGCGCAGATTGTGCCGGGCAAAGGCTGCAAGCACATAGAGCGCGAGCGACTGGATCTCGAACCCGATATAGAGAGTAATGAGGTCGTTTGCCGAAACCAGCACGACCATGCCAGTGACGGCGAACAGGATCAGCACCGGAAATTCGAACCGCGTGATCCCGATATTGCGATTGAACGTGACGGAGAGCGCAAGAGCGCCGATGGCGCCCAGTGCCACCAGAACATCCGCGAAACGGGTGAAATCATTTGTCTGATACAGCCCGTGCAGAACCGTCCCGGTCGGGGCCGCGACAAGTAGCCGGGCGGCGATGGCCAGCACCACCCCCGTGACCGCGGTGATCGCGAAACTGTGGTCGCGCCGGGCAAAAACGCCAGCCATCAGCATCACGATCCCCGCGACCGCGAGAAACAGGATGGGCAGAACGGTATAGAATGTCGACATTGCCTCGCTCACTGCTTGATCATGGCCAGCCGGCCGTGCGCGCCGGAAGACAGGTCGGCGAGATGCGCATGAACAAGATCCTGCACGGCGCCGCCGAAAATATGGGTCAGGCTGCCAGGTGCAAAGCCGAGCACGAGAACCAGCACCGCCAGCGGCGCAAGCAGCAGCCATTCACGCGGGCCAATATCGGCAATGACCGCGTTGGCGACGCTGCGTGCCTGATCGAACAGCACGCGACGGATCATCACCAACATGTACATCACGCTCAGGATCATGCCGGTGCCCACCAATAGCGCCACCCAGAAATTCGCCTGGATCGCGCCGATCATCACCAGGATTTCGCCGACGAAGCCGGAGGTGCCGGGCAAACCGACATTCGCCATCACGAACAGCATCAGGAAGGTGGCGTAGACCGGCATGCGCGAGGCAAGCCCGCCAAGCTGGTCGAGCCGCAGCGAATGACCGCGCGCGAGCAGGATGCCCACGCAGAGGAACAGTGCGGCAATGACGAGCCCATGCGACACCATCTGGAACAGCGCTCCCTCGATGCCCGCGACGGTGACGGTAAAGATACCGACCACGATCAGCCCCATATGCGCGACCGAGGAATAGGCGACCATGCGCTTGATGTCGGTCTGCGCCAGGGCGGCGAAGGAGATATAGATGATGCCGATGATGCCGAGCGCGAACATGAACGGCTCAAAATAGGCCGTCGCCTGTGGCAACATCGGTAGCGAGAAGCGCAGGAACCCATAGGCTCCCATTTTTGAAAGCACTGCGGCCAGCATGATCGTGCCGGGCAGCGGCGCTTCACCATAAGCGTCGGGCAGCCAGGTGTGCAGTGGCCAGACCGCCGCCTTGACGCCGAAAGACAGCAGGAACGCGATGAACAGCCAATCCTGAATGGTGGGCGCAATGGCCGTGTGCATAAGCCGCACCATGTCGGTGGTGCCGGCATGGTGCCACATCCAGACCAGGGCGAGCAGCATCGGCAGCGAACCGGCGAGTGTGAAGAGGAAGAACTTCACTGCGGCATGAACCCGACGCTCCCCCCCCCATACGCCGATGATCAGATACATCGGGATCAGCACGCCCTCGAAGAAGATGTAGAACAGCAGGAAATCGAGAGCCGAGAACATGCCGATGGTCATGGTCTCGAGCAGCAGAAAGGCTGCCATGTAGTCGCGCACGCGCCGGCGCTCGCGCCAGCTCGCCAGCACCGCGACCGGCGTCAGCAGCGCGCTGAGGCCAACGAAGAACAGGCTGATGCCGTCAACGCCCATCCGGTAGCCGATGCCATAGGCCGGGATCCATTCGGCGGACTCGACGAATTGAAACCCATGCACCGACGGATTGAAGCCGACGATCATTACCACAGCAAGCACGAGCACGAGCAGGCTGGTCCACAGCGCGATCCAGCGCGCATTGCGGGCGGTAGCGGCATTTGCAGAGTCACCGGTCAGATACATCAGTACGGCACCGGCAAGTGGCAGCCAGGTCATCAGCGAGAGAAGATGGAAATTCATGTGCCGCTCCCCCTCACCGCGCAACCAGGAAGACGGTCACCAGAACCATCAGCCCCACCAGCATGACGAACCCGTACACCGCGATCGATCCGCTCTGCAGCCGGCTGGCGACGCCGGAAGCGTCGCCGGTCAACCGCGCCAGACCCTCCGGCACGCCGTCGATCATCTCCTCATCGCCGATCCGCCAGATGGCGCGCGCGATGCGCAAGGCCGGACGAACGAAAATCGCATCATAAAGCTCGTCGAAATACCATTTGTTGAGCAGGAACGCGTGGAGTCCCGGCCAGGTTTGGGCCAGCCGCGCCGGCAGCGCCGGGGCGAGTTCATAGAACCAGTAGGCAATACCGATGCCGGCAATGGCCAGCAGCAGCGGCATCTTTTCTGCCCAGGCCGGAATGGCGTCACGTGCCGCCATCACCGCGCCGCCATGCGGCAGGGCGATGCTGGAGCCCCAGAAATTCGCAAAATGCGCCCCGATGAACGTCGGTCCGAGCAGGAAGCCGGTCGTCAACGCGCCGATCGCGAGCGCCACCAGCGGCAGCAGCATCACCAGCGGGCTTTCATGCGCGTGGGCGAGCGTTTCGTTGGACGCCCGCGGCTTGCCGTGGAAGGTGAGCAACATCAGCCGCACCGTGTAGAACGCCGTCAGCCCTGCACCCAGCGTGCCGCACAGCCAGCCGAACACCGCCGTATGCGAATGCGCGGCAAAAGCTGCGGACAGAATCGCATCCTTGGAGAAATACCCCGAGAATGGCGGAATCGCGACCAGAGCCAGGCTGCCCGCCCACATCGTCACATAGGTCACCGGCAGTTTGCGCCAGAGACCGCCCATCTTGCGGACATCCTGCTCGTCGGCCAGCGCGTGGATCACCGAACCGGCGCCCAGAAACAGCAGCGCCTTGAAGAAGGCATGATTGATCAGGTGGAAGATGCCAATCGGCGCCGCGCCCACACCGACCGCGAGGAACATGTAGCCGAGCTGCGAGCAGGTGGAATAGGCGATGATGCGCTTGATGTCGTTCTGCACGCAGCCGATCGTCGCCGCAAAAAAGGCGGTGAAGCCTCCAATTACCGTGATGGCTGCGAGGGCGACGGGCGCCGCATCGATCACCGGAGACATCCGCGCCGTCATGAACACCCCGGCCGTCACCATGGTCGCGGCATGGATGAGGGCGGAAATCGGCGTCGGGCCTTCCATCGCATCCGGCAGCCAGGTGTGCAGGAACAGCTGCGCGGACTTGCCCATCGCACCGATGAAAAGAAGGATCGAGATGACCTCGAGCACCGGCAGATCGGTGCCAAACAAATGGTAGACGTGCGGCGCAACCTTCGCCACGCCGGCGAAGATCGCATCGAAATTCACACTGCCGAACTCATACCAGGTCAGCGCGATGCCGACTGCGAAGAACAGGTCACCCACCCGGTTGACGATGAAGGCCTTGATCGCTGCTTCGTTGGCGCTGGCGCGGTCGTACCAGTAGCCGATCAGCAGGTACGACATCAGGCCAACGCCTTCCCAGCCGAAGAACAACTGCAGCAGGTTATTGGCGGTGGCGAGCATCAGCATCGCGAATGTGAACAGCGAGATATAGACGAAGAAGCGCGGCTCGGTGCGGTCCTCCGCCATGTATCCCATGCTGTAGACATGGATCAGCGCCGATACCACGCAGACCATTCCGACCATCACGAGCGACAGCGTGTCCATCCGCAGCGCCCATTGCGGCGCGAAGGTGCCGACCGAGATCCATTGACCGAGCACAACGAGATGGTCCGCCGCCCCGAGCACGAGATGACGATAGACCGTGCCGATCGCGGCGATGGCCGCCACGACCAGCGAAACCACGCTGAGCCCGACGGCCGGGGCTCGGCCGATTGTGGGACGGGCGAGCCCGGCGAGCAGCGCGCCGGCCAGCGGCGCGAGAACGGCAATGGCAAGCAGCATGTCGGCTCAGCCCTTCATCAGCGTGACGTCTTCGACTTCGATCGAGCCGCGGTTGCGGAAATACACAACGAGAATTGCCAGCCCGATCGCCGCTTCCGCCGCCGCGACCGAGAGAACGAACATGGTGAAGACCTGCCCCGCCATGTCATGCAGCGCCGAAGAGAAGGCGACGAAATTGATATTGGCGGCGAGCAGGATCAACTCGATCGACATCATGATGACGATGATGTTTTTCCGGTTGAGGAAGATTCCGAAAATCCCGATCACCAGCAACAAACCGGCGACGACGAGATAGGGGCCAAGCCCTACAGCGCTCATCGGATCGTCTCCTGAGACGCGGGGGCAGACTGGGTCATCTGCTTCGCTCCCTTGCCAATACCGAGCTTGACCATCGTCAGCGTTTCGTCGATCGGCCGCTGATGCTGCGCCGAGATGTCCTGTCGGCGCGAGCGGCGCTCGCCCGAATGAGTCAGAACGATCGCGCCGATCATCGCGACAAGGAGCAGCAACGCCACAAGTTCAAAGGCGAACATGTAACGGGTGTAGATAAGGTCGCCGAGAGCCGCGGTGTTCGACATATCTGCCGGCATCGGCACCTGGCTGGCGAGATGGGCGGCGGGGGTAACGGTCCAGCCGACGGCAACGGCGCCAATTTCCACCATCAGGATGAACCCGATCAGCAGGCCGAGGGGCGCGTAGCGCTGAAATCCCTCGCGCAGCGCCGCAAAATCGACGTCGAGCATCATCACGACGAAAAGGAACAGCACGGCGACCGCACCGACATAGACGATGACGAGCACCATCGCGAGAAATTCGGCACCGGCCAGCACGAACAGGGCAGCTGCGTTGATGAAGGCCAATATAAGAAACAGCACCGAATGCACCGGATTGCGCGCGGTGATCACCATGCAGGCCGAGAGCAACAGGATCGCGGCAAAAACATAGAACGCAAGGGCTACGATCATGATGCGTTACCGGTAGGGCGCGTCGAGTTCGAGACGCTTGGCCAGTTCGCTTTCCCATCGATCGCCGTTCGCGAGAAGTCTTTCTTTATCATACATCAGCTCCTCGCGCGTCTCGGTCGCGAATTCGAAGTTCGGCCTTCGACGATCGCATCGACCGGACAGGCTTCCTCGCAGAGGCCGCAATAGATACATTTTGTCATGTCGATATCGTAGCGCGTGGTCCGGCGCGAGCCGTCCTCGCGCGGTTCGGCTTCGATCGTAATTGCCTGCGCGGGGCAGACCGCCTCGCAAAGCTTGCAGGCGATGCACCGCTCCTCACCGTTCGGATATCGCCGCAGCGCATGCTCGCCCTTGAAGCGCGGGCTGATCGCGTTCTTCTCGAACGGATAGTTCAGCGTCGCCTTGCGGGTGAAGAAATACCGCAAGGTCAGACGCATACCGGAGAGTATCTCCAGCAGGAGAAACCGGTGCGCGATGCGATCAAGTCTGGCCATCATCCAATCTCCCGGTCACGCATGCGGCAACCAGCCGAAAATTTCGAGTGCGCTCGCCGTGATCACCAGCCAGGAAAGGGAGAGCGGCAGGAAAACCTTCCAGCCGAGCTGCATGAGCTGGTCGTAACGGAACCGCGGCAAGGTCGCCCGAACCCACAGAAAGACAAACAGGCAGAGCATCACCTTGAGCAGGAACCAGATTGGCCCCGGAACCCAGGTAAAGGGCGCGAGCGGGATCGGCGACAGCCAGCCGCCGAGGAAAAAGATGGTCGTCATACCGCTCATTAGGATCATGTTCGCGTATTCGCCGAGGAAGAACAGCGCGAAGCTCATGGCGCTGTATTCAACGAAAAACCCGGCCACGATTTCACTCTCGCCTTCCGGCAGGTCGAATGGCGCCCGGTTCGTCTCGGCGAGACCGGAGATGAAGAAAATCACGAACATGGGCAGAAGCGGTATCGCGAACCAGATATGCCGCTGCGCCACCACGATGTCGTTGAGGTTCAGGCTGCCGACGCAGACCAGAACCGAAAGGATCACGAGCCCGATCGAAACCTCGTAGCTCACCATCTGCGCGGCACTGCGCATGGCGCCGAGAAACGCGAATTTCGAGTTGCTCGCCCAGCCGGCGATGATGACACCGTAAACCCCGAGCGAGGAAATTGCGAAAAGATAGAGCAGGCCAACATTGATATTGGCGATTGCCCAGTGGTTGTTCACGGGAATGACGGCCCAGGCGATGATCGCAAGCCCGAACGTGATCATCGGCGCAAACAGGAACAGCAGGCGGCTCGCGCCATCCGGAATGACCGTTTCCTTGAAAAGCATCTTGATCGCATCGGCGAAAGGCTGCCACAGGCCGAACGGGCCGACCACGTTTGGCCCCTTGCGGAGCTGCATCGCGGCCAGCACCTTGCGCTCGGCGTAGGTGAGGTAGGCAACACCGATCAGCAACGGCACCAGCAGGGCCAGAGCCCGCAGCAACGTGATGACGAGAATGCCAAGATCGCTCGAGAAGAAGCCAGCCTCCATCACGCTCACTCCGCTGCTATCTGGCGCGGGAGGATGATCTCCTCGATGCATTTCGCCATGGTCTGGCTGGCGCGGCTGATCGGATCGGTCTGGTAATAGGTCGCGAAGGCACGGCCGAACGGCGCATCGCTGACCGAGCCGGAATCGCCGCGCGGCGCGGCCCCACCACCATGGCCGAGGCGCCGCAGCACACCAATCTCGCCAAGGACCGGATAAGACTCGATCATCCTCGCGCGCAACGCGTCGAGATCGTCATACGGCAATGGCCGACCAAGTGCTCCGCTCGCCGCGCGCAGGATCGCCCAATCCTCCCGCGCCTCACCTGGCGGAAAAATCGCCCGCAGCGCACGCTGCGCCCTGCCCTCGGTATTCACATAAGTGCCTGGCTTCTCGGTGTAGGCGGCCCCAGGCAGAATCACATCGGCCCGTGCCGCGCCACGATCGCCATGATGCCCCTGATAGATCACGAACGTGTCGGCGCCGATCCTGGACATATCGAATTCGTCGGCACCGAGCAGCCACAGCACATCCACCCCGCCGCCCATCATGCCGGCGATGTCCTTGCCCTTGTCACCCGGCAGAAAACCGAGTTCGAGCGCGCCCATCCGTGCCGCCGCGTTGTGCAGCACATTGAACCCCTGCCATTCGGCGGTCAGCATGCCGGTCTGCAGCGCGATCTGCCAGCAAGACGCGAGCACTGCCGCCGCATCCGCCCTGGCGAAGGCCTGCGAACCAACGATCATCATCGGCCGTTTCGCCGCCGCCAGCCGTTTCGTGAAATGATGCGCCGGATCGAGCAGCGCCTTCAGCGCGTCGCCTCCGTGGCCAAGATGTTCATGATCATAGGTCAGGTCGGCTGGCGCGCCGACCAATCCGGCAACGAAACCCGGGGTTTCCACCCAGCGGCGCCGCAGCCGCGCATTCAGCACCGGCGCTTCCTCGCGCGGATTGGCGCCGACGATCAGCAGCGCGTCAGCCTCGTCGATCCCTTCGATCGTCGTGTTGAATCGATAAAAAGCCCGGTTGGAAACGTCGAATGTGGCGCCATCCTGCCGGCAGTCGAGATTGGCGGAGCCAAGCGCGCCCATCAGATCCTTCAGCGCCATCATGCTCTCGGCATCGCAGAGATTGCCCGCGATCGCGCCAATTCTGCTGCCATCAAGCCCTTTGATCCGGCCGGCGATGGCGGCAAAGGCCTCGTCCCAGCTGGCCGGGCGCAGCTTACCATCCTCACGCAGCCAGGGCCGGTCAAGCCGACGGCGCTTGAGGCCGTCGATCGAGAAGCGCCCCTTGTCGGCAAGCCACTCCTCGTTCACCGCGTCGTTCAACCTGGGCAGAACGCGCAGCACCTCGGCGCCACGGGCGTCTATGCGGATATTCGTTCCGACCGCGTCGAACACGTCAATACTGTCGGTCTTGCGCAACTCCCAGGTGCGGGCGGTGAACGCATAAGGCTTCGAGGTCAGCGCGCCAACCGGGCAGAGATCGATGATATTGCCCGACAGTTCGGAGGATAGGCCGCGTTCGACGTAATTGGTGATTTCCATGTGTTCGCCGCGTTGCACTGCGCCGAGTTCAGGGACGCCTGCGACCTCCGCCATGAACCTGACGCAGCGGGTGCAATGAATGCACCGCGTCATCACCGTCTTGACCAGCGGGCCAAGGTATTTATCGTTGACCGCGCGCTTGCTGCCCTCATACCGGGTGTGGTCTCGCCCATACCCAACGGCTTCGTCCTGCAGGTCGCACTCGCCACCCTGATCGCAGATCGGGCAGTCGAGCGGATGGTTGATGAGCAGGAATTCCATCACCCCGCGGCGGGCCTGGCGGACTTTTTCGCTGTCGGTGTGAATGACCATGCCCTCGCCCACTGGCTGCCCGCAGGAGGCGACCGGCTTCGGCATCTTCTCGATCTCCACGAGGCACATGCGGCAATTGCCGGCAATCGAGAGCCGCTCGTGATAGCAAAAGCGCGGTATTTCCTTGCCCGCTTCCTCGCAGGCTTGCAGCACCGTGTATCCGTTCGGAACCTCGATCTCTACCCCGTCGACCGTCACTTTCGGCATCAGATCCGCACCCCGCCGGTGGCGCGCGTGGCGCCGTTGACCCTCTTGTGCCGCATCGTCCCCTCCGTCATTCCGCCGCGAGCCGCGCTGCCGAGCGCGCCTTGTAATCCGCGATGCGCTGTTCGACCATCGGCCGGAAATGCCGCAGCAGACCCTGGATCGGCCAGGCCGCCGCGTCGCCGAGCGGACAGATCGTGTGGCCTTCAACCTGTCTGGTGACCTGTTCCAACAAATCGATATCGGAAATTTCAGCCCGCCCCTCGACCAGCCGGTTCATCATCCGCATCATCCAGCCGGTGCCCTCGCGGCAGGGCGTGCACTGGCCGCAACTCTCATGTTTGTAGAACGCCGCGAGCCGCGCGATCGCCCTGATGAGGTCGGTCGACTTGTCCATCACGATCACCGCGGCGGTGCCGAGCCCCGTACGCTGCTCACGGAGACTGTCGTAATCCATCAGCACCGTGTCGCAGACCGATTTCGGGATCATATGCACCGATGACCCGCCAGGGATCACCGCCTGCAGATTGTCCCACCCACCGCGTACGCCACCGGCATGCTTCTCGATCAGTTCACGCAGCGGAATGCCGAGTTCCTCCTCGACATTGCACGGCCTGTTCACGTGACCGGAGATGCAGAAGATCTTGGTGCCCGAATTCTTCGGCCGGCCGAGCGCCGAAAACCAGGCCGCGCCCCGCCGCATGATGGTTGCAACCCCGGCAATGGTCTCGACATTGTTGACGGTGGTCGGACAGCCATAGAGACCAAGCGCCGCAGGGAAAGGCGGTTTCATCCGCGGCATGCCCTTCTTGCCTTCGATGCTTTCGATGAGCGCCGATTCCTCACCACAGATATACGCACCGGCGCCGCGATGCACCGTGATGTCGAAAGCCCAGCCCGATCCGCAGGCATCCTCGCCGATCAGCCCGGCGTCACGCGCCTCGTCAACGGCCGCCTGCAAATTCCTGTATTCGTTATAATATTCGCCACGAACATAGATGAAGGCGCGATGCGCGCCCATAGCGAAGCCGGCGATCAGCGCGCCTTCCACCAGCTTGTGCGGCTCATGGCGCAGAATGTCGCGATCCTTGCAGGTGCCGGGCTCGCTTTCATCGGCATTGATGACGAGATAGCTAGGGCGTCCGCCGGTTTCCTTCGGCATGAACGACCATTTCATTCCCGTCGGAAAGCCCGCCCCGCCCCGGCCGCGCAAACCCGACGACTTGATCTCCTCGATGATCGCATCCCGCCCGCGGGCGAGGATATCCTTCGTGCCGTCCCAGTCACCACGCGCGCGGGCGCCGGCAAGCCGCCAGTCATGCACACCGTAGAGGTTGGTATAGATCCGGTCGCGATCGCTCAGCATGTTATTCCGCTCCGCCCTCTTGCTTGCCGCCCCCCACGTTGAACAGCGTGGTCGGCCCACCCTCGGGCGCCGAATTCTGGCGGCCGATCATCGAGCCGGGCGGCGGCACGTCACCGGCGCGCAGGCGGTCGAGCAGGTCTTCGGTGCGCGGTCCGTCCAGATCCTCGTAGACATCGTCATTCACCTGCACGACCGGGGCATTCACGCAGCAGCCAAGGCATTCGACTTCCTCGATGCTGAATGTCTCGCCGTCGGCCTCGGCGGCCTTGCGGCAGGCCTCCATCACCTCGTCAGAGCCGCGCAGCCAGCATGGCGTCGTCGTGCAGACCTGAAGGTGATACCGACCCACCGGCTTGGTGTGATACATCGTGTAGAACGTCGCGACTTCATAGACGCGCATGGACGGCATCGAAAGGCGGCGGGCGATCGCATCCATCGCCGCCCGCGGCACCCAGGCATGGCCCGTCTGCCGCGCCATCTGCCGTTGCGCGAGGTCGAGCAGGGGCATCACAGCGCTCGCCTGCTTGCCCTCCGGATATTTGGCGATGATCGCGGGGATCAGGGCCTCGCTTGTGTCATCGAAGCTGAAAGCGGGTTCGGTCATGTCGTTCATCTTTCAGCGATCCACTTCCCCGAACACGATATCGATCGAGCCCAGCACGGCGATCGCATCGGCGAGGAGATGGCCTTTCGACATCAGGTTCATCGCCTGGAGATGCGAGAAGCCGGTTGCGCGGATCTTGCAGCGATAGGGCCGGTTGCTCCCATCGGCGACGAGATAGACACCGAATTCACCCTTCGGCGCCTCGACCGCGGTGTAGGTCGAGCCGGCGGGAACATGGTAGCCTTCGGTGTAGAGTTTGAAATGATGGATGAGTGCTTCCATCGACCGCTTCATATCGGCACGTTTCGGGGGCGTGATCTTGTGATCCTGCACCTTGATCGGTCCTTCAGGCATCGCCTTGAGCGCCTGGCGGATGATTTTCAGGCTCTCGACCATCTCGCGAATCCGCACGAGGTAACGGTCAAACGAGTCGCCATGCCGGCCAACCGGAATGTCGAAATCAACCTCGTCATATTTGTCATAGGGCTGCGCCCGCCGCAGATCCCAGGCGATACCGGAGGCCCGCAGGTTGGGGCCGGAAAATCCCATCGCCAGCGCGTCTTCGGCAGAGATCACCCCGATATCGACGAGGCGCTGGCGAAAGATTCGGTTGTCGTTCAGCAGGTTCTGTAGATCGTCGAGAAATTTCGGAAACCGCTCGCTCCACTCCCAGATCTGATCGGCAAGACCAGCAGGCATGTCCTTCGAAACCCCGCCGGGGCGGAAATAGTTGGCGTGGAAGCGCGCCCCGGATACGGCCTCGTGAAAGGTCAGCAACTTCTCCCGCTCTTCATACCCCCAAAGGCTCGGGGATTGCGCGCCAATATCAAGCGCGAGGTGAACGGCGTTCAACAAATGATTGAGAATACGGGTAATTTCTGCAAACAGCACGCGGATCCACTGCGCCCGTTCCGGCACTTTCACGCCGAGCAGCCGCTCGGTCGCGAGGGCGAACGCATGCTCGCAGCACATCGGACTGACGTAATCGAGCCGGTCAAAATACGGCACCGCCTGAAGATAGGATTTATATTCGATCAGCTTCTCGGTGCCGCGATGCAACAGGCCGATATGCGGATCGGCACGGGTTACCGTCTCGCCCTCCAATTCCATGATCAGGCGCAACACGCCGTGAGTGGCCGGATGCTGCGGGCCGACATTCACCGTATGACGGTCGTTGATGTCGATCACGCGACGCTCGGGTTCCTGCGTCCCGTTCTGTATCGCGTCACTCACGAGCCTGACCCTCCGCCCACCGCCTTCTCGTCGCCAGGCAGCGTATTCATCGCTTCCCAGGGCGAGAGGAAATCGAAATTCCGGAATTCCTGCGTCAGCGCGACCCTGTCGTAAACGACCCGCTTCTGTTCCTCGTCATAGCGAAGTTCGACATGACCGGTGAGCGGAAAATCCTTGCGCAATGGATGCCCCTCGAACCCGTTATCGGTCAGAATCCGGCGATGATCGACAAGCCCATCGAAACTCACGCCGAACAGGTCGAATACCTCACGCTCCCACCAGGTGACGCCAGACCAGATTTCGCTGACGCTTGGCACCGGTGTGGCTTCGTCGGTGGTCACGATCACACGCAACCGATCATTTCGGGTCACCGACAGCAGATTATAGACGACATCGAACCGCTCGGCCCGTTCTGGCCAGTCGACACCGCAGACGTCCATGCATTGCTCAAAGGCAAAATTCGGATCATCGCGGAGAATGCGCATCACCGTGGCGAGCGATTTCCGGTCAACCGCAATAATACGCTCATCCCGTTCGAGCATGACATGACTGACGCCGGAAACCGCGCGAAGCCGGTCGCCAAAGGGGTCGGCTGGCGCCGCGACGGCCGGCGCCTCTGTCTGGTTCTCTTCACTCACGGAAAATCGTCCCCGTCCGGCGAATTTTCTTCTGTAACTGGGTAATTCCGTACACCAGCGCCTCAGCCGTCGGCGGGCAGCCCGGCACATAAATATCGACCGGAACGATCCGGTCGCAGCCGCGCACGACGGAATAGGAATAATGATAATATCCGCCGCCATTGGCGCAGCTGCCCATCGAAATCACCCAACGAGGCTCCGGCATCTGGTCGTAGACCTTGCGCAGGGCCGGAGCCATCTTGTTGGTCAGCGTTCCGGCAACAATCATCACGTCGCTCTGGCGCGGCGAATTGCGCGGGATGATCCCAAAACGGTCGAGATCCCAGCGTGGCATATAGGCGTGAATCATCTCGACGGCACAGCAGGCGAGGCCGAAGGTCATCGGCCACAGGCTGCCGGTTCGGGCCCAGTTCACCAGCCGGTCGAGATTGGCAACAACGAACCCCTTGCCGGCGATTTCCCCCGTGATGCTACGGACCACGGCGTCCTGCTCGGCTCCGGGATTCAGATGCTCTCGATT
Organism: Acidocella sp. C78; assembly: GCF_907164655.1. Taxonomy (NCBI): domain Bacteria; kingdom Pseudomonadati; phylum Pseudomonadota; class Alphaproteobacteria; order Acetobacterales; family Acidocellaceae; genus Acidocella; species Acidocella sp. C78. The sequence continues at coordinate 341,660 of NZ_CAJQZK010000060.1, read as the reverse complement.
CCAGGCAATGTCAGGCTGTTGCACGGCGTTCATGTCATGCCTTCCGCTTGGGCCGATGCGGCCGGTTTGTCACTCGTCTCATCAGGGTCAGGCACAAGCAGAGCCAGGCTATTCCCAGTCAAGCGCTCCCTTGCGCCACTCATAGATAAACCCGATCGCCAGGATTGCCAGAAACCCCATCATCGACCAGAACCCCAGCGCGCCAATCCGCGACAGGCTCACTGCCCAAGGGAACAGGAACGCGATTTCGACGTCGAATATGATGAAGAGAATTGCCACGAGGTAATACCGCACATCGAATTTGCGGCGGGCATCACTGAACGGAGCGAAGCCACACTCATAGGCACTCAGCTTTTCACCGTAAGGATTTTGGCGGGCGACAAGAAGTGAACCGACAACGAACGCGCCGCCAAGAAGACCTGCTATGCCGAGGAAAACCAGGATGGGGAAGTAGACCGACAGATCCGCATGCATCGCGATTGTCCCCTGCATATCCAGCATTACCCGCCAAGTCGCGGCAGACCATCAGATCAGAGCGCCGCAGGCCGAACACGCCACCGCAACCCGAATGACTCAGGCTGTTTCAGGTCGTGTCCTCCTTATGTTCTGTCCATCCATGATGCCTGAACCAAGGCAAAATGGCGCGAGTGACGGGGCTCGAACCCGCGACCTCCGGCGTGACAGGCCGGCGCTCTAACCAACTGAGCTACACCCGCGTTGTGAGACGTTCCGTATAGCGGCGACCGATGCGCGTCAAGCTCTGGTGGCGAGGTTGTCTTGTCCGTCATCGAAGGCCAACCCGCTTTCGCGCCCTCACAGCACCACCGGCTCCTGCCGCAAATGCACGAACCTCCCGGCAAACGCCCCAACATGCCTGCAGCACTGCCGCCCGTGCGGATTCGAGGGTGCGATGATGCGGACTTTTGCTGTTTCCGGAGATATTTATGCGACACTGCTATGCGTCAGGATGAACCACACCAACGGCCCAGAAGCCGAATCGGCTCGAGTCGCTCGGGTCATGTCGCAGAGGAAAAGGGGGCGATGAATGGGCGGTGACGGGATCGAACCGCCGACCCTCTCGGTGTAAACGAGACGCTCTACCTCTGAGCTAACCGCCCATAGCGGCGCCCTGCCAGTCCGCTGGCAGGGGCTTGGCAATCAGTTCAGGCCGACACAGAGATCGGCCTGTTTCAGTGTCAGTTCACAGCATCCTTGAGGGTCTTGCCTGGCTTGAACTTGACCGAGGTCGACGCTGCGATCTGGATTTCCTCTCCAGTGCGCGGGTTGCGACCTGTCGCCGCCTTCCGTTCGGCCGTGCCAAACGTGCCGAAACCGACCAGGCGCACTTCTTCCTTGCGCTTCAGAGCATCCTCGATAGCAGCAAACACCGCATCCACCACTTCGGTGGCCTTGGCTTTGGTAAGGTCGGTCTTCTCCGCAACGTCTGCGACGAGATCCATTTTGTTCACGGGTCAGTCTCCCAGTTGGTGTAAACGGAAGTGGGCGGTCAAGAAAACGAATCGGCTCCCGGCCACGCATTCCGCCGAACGCCGCACACTAATGGGGCCGGTTTCCCTCCGTCAACGAAGACGAATGGAAAACCGGCCTCAAAATACACGCGATATGCTAGTGAGGCAGAACCGCACCGGTGGTTGCACCGGGCTGAGCCGGCGCAACCGGCTCAACCGGTTCCTCCCACTCGATCGGCTCGGGTTTGCGCACCAGCGCCTGGGCAATGACCTCGTCAACATGAGACACCGCGATGATCTTCAGCGATTTCTTCACGTTATCAGGGATATCTGCGAGATCCTTCTGATTGTCCTTCGGGATCAGCACCGTGGTGATGCCGGCCCTGAGCGCCGCCAGCAGCTTCTCCTTCAGCCCTCCGATGGGCAGAACCCGCCCGCGCAACGTGATTTCGCCGGTCATGGCGATGTCCTTGCGCACCGGAATTCCCGTGAGCACCGAGACGATCGAGGTCGCCATCGCGATACCCGCCGAGGGGCCATCCTTTGGGGTCGCGCCTTCGGGAACGTGGACGTGGATGTCACGTTTTTCGAAGATCGGCGGTTTGATCCCGAAGCTGATCGCCCGTGAGCGGATATAGGAGATGGCCGCTGACACGCTTTCCTGCATCACGTCGCCGAGTTTGCCCGTCTGCTTGACGTTGCCCTTGCCAGGCAGCAGCACGCTTTCGATGGTCAGGATCTCGCCGCCAACTTCGGTCCAGGCAAGGCCCGTGACCACGCCCACCATGTCTTCCGCTTCGGTCTCGCCATAATGGAACCGCGGAACACCAGCGAATTTTTCGAGATTCTTCCGGGTAACCGCAACTTTTGTCACTTTCTTCGTGACAATGTCTTTTACCGCCTTGCGGGCAAGATTGGCAATTTCGCGCTCAAGGTTACGAACACCCGCCTCACGGGTATAGGTCCGCACGAGTTCACGGATCGCATCGTCGGATACGCTCCACTCACCGGCTTTGAGCCCATGTGCCTCGGCCTGCTTTGCGATCAGATGCCGCTTCGTGATCTCGACCTTCTCATCCTCGGTATATCCCGGGATACGGATGATCTCCATACGATCGAGCAGTGGCTGCGGCATCCGTAGCGAGTTCGCCGTGGTCACGAACATCACGTCCGAAAGATCGTAGTCGACCTCAAGATAATGGTCGTTGAAGGAGGCGTTCTGCTCCGGGTCCAGCACTTCGAGCAGGGCGGAAGTCGGGTCACCGCGCCAGTCGGCGCCAAGCTTGTCAATCTCGTCGAGCAGAAACAGCGGATTCGACGTCTTGGCTTTCTTCATCCCCTGGATGACCTTGCCGGGCATCGATCCGATGTAGGTACGACGGTGGCCGCGTATTTCCGCCTCGTCCCGCATTCCGCCAAGCGACATCCGGACAAAATTGCGCCCCGTCGCCTTGGCGATCGACTTGCCGAGAGACGTCTTGCCCACGCCGGGAGGGCCAACAAGGCAGAGAATCGGACCGCGGAGTTTCGGGCTGCGCGACTGGACCGCTAAATACTCCAGAATCCGCTCCTTGACCTTGTCGAGACCGTAGTGATCGGCATCAAGGATACGTTCGGCCTCGATCACGTCGTTCTTGATCTTGGCGCGCTTCTTCCAGGGTATGCCCAGCAGCCAGTCGAGATAGTTGCGCACCACAGTCGCCTCCGCGCTCATCGGGCTCATGGTCCTGAGCTTCTTCAGCTCGGCCATCGCCTTGTCGCGCGCTTCCTTCGAAAGCCTGGTGGTCCGGATCTTCTCCTCGAGCTCGGCGGTCTCGTCCTTGCCCTCGTCACCCTCGCCCAGCTCCTTCTGGATCGCCTTGAGCTGCTCGTTGAGATAATACTCTCTCTGGGTCTTCTCCATCTGCCGCTTCACGCGGTTGCGAATCCGCTTTTCCACCTGGAGGACGCCGATTTCGGATTCCATGTGGGCGAATACCCGCTCCAGCCTTTCGGCCACAGCCCCGGTTTCAAGCAGCTCCTGCTTGTCGGCGATCTTCAGTCCAAGATGGCTAGCAATCGTATCGGCAAGCTTCGACGGATCGTCGATCTGGTTAATGGAAACAAGAACCTCCGGCGCAATCTTCTTGTTCAGTTTGATGTATTGTTCAAACTGGGAGACCACGCCCCGAGCCAGCCCCTCGAGTTCCTTGCCCCCGACGACGACTTCATCCAGCGGCTCGGCCGTAACCTCGAAATGGCTGTCGATCTCATGGAATTTAGTAATCCGGGCGCGCCGCACGCCTTCCACGAGCACCTTGACGGTGCCGTCCGGGAGTCTCAGCAACTGCAATACGGTCGAGATCGTCCCGACTTCATAAATATCGCCCGGGGCGGGGTCGTCCTGCTGGGCGTTTTTCTGCGCCACGAGCAGAATCTGTTTGTCGTCCTTCATCACCCCTTCGAGCGCGCGAACCGATTTTTCGCGACCGACGAAGAGCGGAACGATCATGTGCGGAAACACGACGATGTCCCGCAACGGAAGTACGGCCAGACGATCGCCGTCGAGCGGCGCTTTCACAAGAGCGGTTTTGGTCTTTTTCGGTTCGGTCTCTGACATCAGACTACCTTTCGATAAGCGGCGTGCCCTGCCCTCAATCGGCACAGTGCACGGTGCCGGGCGATCCGGCCACGAGATAGATATTGTTCCACACCGGGGTTGCCGCAATGCCCCGGCATATTTCAGGTCCTGGAGCCGGACGGCGCACCGGACCGACTCGTTCAGGAGCCGGTTTCAGCGCGTTCCTTGCCATGCAAAAACAGCGGATTGGCGCGCCCCTCGGCGACTTCGCCGTTGATCACCACCTCTTCCACGGACTCGAGCCCCGGAAGATCGAACATGGTCTCCAGCAGGATGCTCTCCATGATCGATCTCAGCCCGCGCGCCCCGGTCTTGCGCTGGATTGCCCGTGATGCGACCACTTTCAGGGCGTCTTCGGTGAAGTTGAGCTTCACCCCTTCCATCTCGAACAGACGGCCATATTGCTTGACGAGCGCGTTTTTCGGCTTGGTAAGGATTTCAATCAATGCCGCCTCGTCAAGATCCTCCAGAGTGGCGACAACCGGCAGGCGTCCGATGAATTCCGGAATGAGCCCGAACTTCAAGAGATCCTCAGGTTCCACCTCACGCAGGATCGCGCCGGTGCGTTGTTCGGTAGGATCGCGCACATCGGCGCCAAATCCTATTCCAGACCCTTTCCCCCGCTGGGCGATGATCTTTTCGAGCCCGGCGAAGGCCCCGCCGCAGATGAACAGGATGTTGGTGGTATCGACCTGAAGGAATTCCTGCTGCGGGTGCTTCCGCCCACCCTGCGGCGGAACCGAAGCGACCGTGCCCTCCATGATCTTGAGCAGCGCCTGCTGCACGCCCTCCCCCGAAACATCGCGGGTGATCGATGGATTGTCGGATTTGCGGCTGATCTTGTCGACCTCGTCAATGTAGACGATACCGCGCTGGGCACGCTCGACATTGTAATCCGCCGCCTGAAGCAGCTTCAGGATGATGTTCTCGACGTCCTCGCCAACATAGCCGGCCTCGGTCAGCGTCGTTGCATCCGCCATGGTGAATGGCACATCCAGAATCCGCGCAAGGGTCTGGGCGAGCAGCGTTTTGCCCGAGCCGGTCGGGCCGACCAGCATGATGTTGGATTTTGCGATCTCGATATCGTTGTTCTTCTGTGCATGAGCGAGTCGCTTGTAGTGATTGTGTACAGCAACGCTCAGGATTCGCTTCGCGTAATCCTGCCCAATCACGTAATCGTCCAGCACCTTGCAGATTTCGCGCGGTGTCGGCACGCCATCGCGGGTTTTCACGAGGTGCGTCCGGTTATCCTCGCGAATGATATCCATGCACAGTTCGACGCATTCATTACAAATGAATACGGTCGGCCCTGCGATAAGCTTGACGACTTCGTGCTGCGACTTGCCGCAGAACGAGCAATACAGGGTGTTCTTCGAGTCTCCGGACTTCGTGCTCATCTATGCTCCAGCGGCGCCGGCAAGAAGGCCGGCGCATCAATCAAGGGACCAAGAGTAGACCTCAAGTCCCGCCGGCACAAGCATTGCGATGCTGTGCCACCACGGCTGGCCGTCGGGTGATGCAGTTATGCCTTTATTTCGTGTCCTTGGCCGGCTGCTTCGTCACAACCTCGTCGATCAGGCCGAACGCCTTTGCCTCGTCGGCGGACATGAACCTGTCTCGTTCAAGTGCCTGCTCGATCGCCTCGAGCGTCTGCCCGGTATGCGTGACGTAGATGTCGTTGAGGCGCCGGCGCAATGTGAGAATTTCGCGCGCCTGGATCTCGATATCGGCCGCCTGACCCTGCGCACCGCCGGAAGGCTGGTGGACCATGACCCGCGAATTCGGCAGCGCGAAGCGCTTCCCCTTTTCACCGGCGGTCAGAAGCAGACTTCCCATCGAGGCGGCCTGTCCGATACAAACCGTCGTCACCGGCGACTTGATGTATTGCATCGTGTCATAGATTGCGAGCCCAGCTGAAACAACGCCGCCTGGACTGTTGATATAGAAGGAAATTTCCTTCGAGGGATTTTCGCTTTCCAGGAACAGCAGCTGTGCGGCGATCAACGAACCAACCTGATCATAGACCGGGCCGGTCAGAAAAATGATCCGCTCCTTCAGCAGCCGCGAATAGATATCATAAGCGCGCTCGCCTCGCGCGGTCTGCTCGACCACCATGGGCACAAGGCTGTTCATGTAGATCTCGGTGGGGTCGCGATCCATCGGCATCTGTCTCCAAGTCAGGGCCGGACGCACCGCACCCGCATGAAATCCTGTCCTGCCGGGGGCGACGGCCGCCGTATCACGGCCGGCGCCGCCCCCTCAGGCTTCTAAGATGAGCCGGGAACAGGGTTCCGTCCACCCCCGGAAAAAAAAGAAGCTCAGTCGTCGGAGTCGGCGAACAATGCCTCGACTGTAACCTCTTCATCCGTGACCGTGGCAAGCTCGAGCGCGTAGTCCACCACCTTGTCCTCAAAGATCGGACCGCGCAGCCGGTCGAGCGCACCGGGGTTCTTCTGGTAGAACTCCATGATCATCTTTTCCTGGCCGGGGAAGCGCTGCATCTCGGCCATCATCGCGCGCCGCATGTCCTGCTCGGTGATCTGCACATTGTTGGTCCGGCCGATCTCGGCCACCAGCAGGCCAAGACGCACACGGCGTTCCGCGATGGCGCGATAATCGGCGCGCAGCGTCTCCTCGTCCTTTGCGGCATCTTCCTCATCGAGCCGCCCGGCCTGCTTCTCGGCCTCGACTTGACGCCAAATCTCGCCGAACTCGGCATCGACCAGCGATGCCGGCGACGGGAAATCGGCCTGCTCGGCCAGCATGTCGAGCAGCGCGCGCTTGACCTTCAACCGCGAGGCGCCGGCGCGGGACTGTTCAAGCCGGTCGGCAAAGAACTTGCGGAACTCGGCAAGGGTCTCGAAGCCGTTGGCCTCGGCGAACGCGTCGTCGATCACCGGCGCCACACGGCGCTTGAGCGCCTTTGCGGTGATGTCGAACGTCGCTTCCTGCCCGGCCAGTTCGGCGGCATGATACTGCTCGGGGAAGGTCACGGTAATCACCTTCGTCTCACCGGCCTTCATGCCCTCCATCTGCTCGGCGAAGCCCGGAATGAAGCCCGAGCCGCCCAGTTCGATATCGGTGTCGGTGCCGGCGCCGCCCTCGAAGGGCACGCCATCGCGCTTGCCGAGGAAATCAACGGTGAGAATATCGCCGGTTGCCGCAGGGCGGTCTTCCGTGACGATTTCGGCCTCGGCGCGTTGCTCGGCGAAGCGCGCAATCGCCTCGTCGATCTCCGCCTCGGTCACCGGCGCCTTCGGCCTGGTCAGGCTTATCGCCTTCAGGTCCGGAATCGCCACCTCCGGCAGCACTTCGAGCTCGACGGTGAATTCCAGATCGGAATCCGCGTCGGCACGAACCACCTCGACCTTCGGCTGCACCGCCGGGCGCAGGCTGCGGTCGTTGATCATCCGCTCGGTCGCCTCGTTCACCGAAGCTTCCATCACCTCGGCGGCCACCGCGTCGCCAAAGCGCTTGCGCACCATCGACAGCGGCACCTTGCCCGGGCGGAAGCCCGGCATCTGCATCGTCTTCGACAGCTCGGCGAGGCGCTTCTCGCGCTTCTCGCTGAGATCGCTGCCCGGCACGACGACGGTAAAGCCGCGTTTCAGCCCCTCGGTGAGGGTTTCGGTAACCTGCATGTCCAAACCAATCCTTACGTTACGCCATTTCCCACGTGCCGTGCGGGCACGGCAGATCGACCCTGTCTGCGGGCGGAGGGACTTGAACCCCCATGGCTCGCGCCACCAGAACCTAAATCTGGCGTGTCTACCAGTTCCACCACGCCCGCCCGAACCGGACCAGCAGGCCAGACGCGTTCAATTCCGCGCATGGCCGATCGGCGCGGACTAGCGCGCTTTGCCGTCCGCGACAAGCGAGAACGGCAAACTGGCTGAGCGCACGGTGTCAGAATCGCAAGCTCAGCCCGGCGCTGGCCATCCGTTGCTCGCCGGCGCGCCGCGCAAAGGTTGTCGCAAGATCGACCGTTGCCGAAAGTCGGCCGGCGAGGCGCGCGGTAATGCCGGCATCAGCCACGCCCCACATGGTCGAGAGCTGCGGATAGGTCGTGGTCAGACCGACCAGCGGCTCGTCGGTGAAAACGCTGGCGAACTGCCCCGGCGCGCCGGCGATCGAGGCCTGCATGCCGATCGAACCATGCGGGCGAATCGCAACGCCGCCCAGCCTCCCCCACATCGAAGCCGCAAGTCCGGCATCGAACAGCACACGCCCGAAATCCTGACCGCCCACCGCCATGGTCAGGGCCGGATCGCCGCGCTCGGTATACGGGTCGACATGCGCTTCGGTCGCATCGAGTCCCACTGTCGGTCCGAACGCCACGACGCCCCGTCGAATCATGTAGCCGGTCCGCACCGTGGCGCCGAGCGTGTGGCCGCTTGGCGACGCGGTAATCGGCGCCAGCACGCCTGGCCGGCTGATTCGGCCGAACCGGTCGATACCGTAATCAAGTTGCGCGTCGAGATAGAGATGGCGGCTTTGCGCGGCGAGATAAGCGGCAAACTGGTAGGCATCGGCATCCAGCCGCTCGCCCTCGTTCACCGTTGCGTGTTCGCGCGCATAGCCGAAGGCGAGGCCCGCGGCGAGATGGGAAGTGAGGCGGTAATCCGCGCCGGCGGTCACCGTGCCGATCTGGTCATGAAAGCCGAGGCTACCCGGCGCCGCCGCGCGCGCTCCAAATCCATAGCCGCCGGCAACAAACACCGAGAGGGCATGCCCGTTGCCCGGCAGTTCCATCGGCCCAGTATCGCCCGCCGCGGCATCGGCCAATATCGGGGCGCCGGCGAGAGCGACCGTCAGCCCCCCGGCTCCCTGCCGCAGCGAATCCATCCTGGAGTTGATCGTCCGCGCGAAGGCCGCCGCACCGGCATCGAGCAGCCGCGCCGGCACCGACAGTGACTGGAACCCGTTCAGTGCGCTCGCGACATATTCGGCGATCACCTGGTGCCCATGCGTGGTCGGGTGCACATTCCACCAGAGATACTGGTTCTGCACCGAGGCCGGCGCATAGGCGCAGGCGGAACTGGCCGAGGCGAAGCAGGCGCCGGTCACGTTGGTGAAGCCATAGGCTGCCGGATCGGCGCTGATCTCGGAGAAGATCTGCTGCTGGTTGATCAGCAGGATATTGATCCCGAGCGAGGCGTGCATCTGCGCGGCCAGGGTCGTAAGCCCGGCATTATGCGCGGCGATGATCTCGTCGCCGAGCGCCACCAGTTGCGGCGTGCCATTCACCGTCGGCACATTGCCAAAGGGCACCAGATTTTGCAGCACGATCTGCCGCGCCCCCAGCGCGGCCACCTGCCGGATCGCCTGTCCGGTCTGGGCGAGCACGGTCGTCACGTTCTGGCTGACGATCTGCTGCGCAAGCGCCGGATCCGCGCCGACCAGCGCCTCCGTTGCGAAATAATTGTTCCCACCAATCCAGATCCCAACCACGTCGGCGGGGGAAAAATGCCCACCCGATGCGGCGAAACCCTGGATTTCCTGCAATTCGTTGGGTAGGCCGGGCAGCAATGTGGTCGGAAAATTGGCGAGATTGTTATAGGTCACGCCATTGGCCACCAGTGGTCCGGCAAAAGCGCCGCCTACCGCATAATCATTCGAGGGCTTGAAGTTCAGCCCGGTGAGCCCCGGAAGGTATTCCGCCCAGACCGGCCCGTTAGAGAATCGGAAGCCGACATAGGGCGGTGGTGGATAGGGAACGCCGGTCAACCGCGGAATATTGCCATTGTCGCTCAGACTGTCGCCAAACACGTAAAGGCTTCCTGGCGCCTGCGCTCTTACCGGCGCCGACCCCGCGAATGCGGCCACGATTGCGCCCATCGCCAGTCTTCGAAAGGATATCTTGAAGGTCATCTCGCTCCCCTTTGTTCATCCCGAATTTGGCTGCTTTAAGCCGATATGGACAGGATATTTCCCATTACGGAGCAATTATGTCGCAGTCGAAATTTCCTGGTCAAATAAAAATTTCGCGCACTAGAATTTTGCCTGCCCGGTAGCGCCGGGGCTGATCAAGCTGGAGTTCAGCCGCTCAAGACGCTGCGGTGACCTCGTAGGGGCGGCCGGCCAGCGCCTCGATGAGTACGCCGCGCAATTGTGCGAGCTTGCGCTCGTTCTGCACTTTCAGACCGAACACGTCCTTCACGTAGAACACGTCGACCGCGCGGACTCCATAGGTGGTGATATGCGCCGAGGCGATCTGCAGGCCCTGCGAGGTGATCGCAGCGGTGACATCGTGCAACAGGCCCGGCCGGTCGCGGCCGTTCACCTCGATGACGGTGTGCCGATTCGACGCGCTGTTGTCGACGACGACGCGCGGCGGCACGTGAATCGCACGCATCCGGCCGCCGACAACGCTGTTCGTTGCCTTCTCGATCTCGGTGGCGAGGCGCAGCCGGCCAGACATCACCTGCTCGATCACGGCTGAAATCTTGGCCAGCCGATGCGGCGATTCCAGCGATCCGCCCCCGGCATCCTGGATCCAGAACGTGTCGAGCGCCATGCCGTCAGTCAATGTGTGGATGCGCGCATCAACGATCGTCGCCCCGGCGACCGCGAGTGCCCCGGCGATACGGCTGAACAACCCCGCATGGTCAGCGGTATAGACCACGACTTCGGTGACCGAGCGCGCCGGCAGCGGTTCCGCGGCGACGGTCAACGGCGCGTCCCTGTGCCGCGCATCGCGGATCATTCGGCCGTGCCGCGCGATGCTCTCGGGATCGAAGCCAAGCCAGTAGCCGGGATACCCCATGTTGAGAAAATCATCGCGCTCGGAATCCGGCCAGTCGGAGAGCAGTTCGGCCACCATCTGCTTGACCCGGGACACACGGGCGTCGCGCTCGGTCGTCGCCAGCCCCCCCTCGAGCACCTCGGCAACGCGAGCATAGATCTCGCGCAGCAAGGTGGCCTTCCAGCCGTTCCAGACCTTGGGAGAGACGGCGCGGATGTCCGACACCGTCAGGATCAGCAACAATCTCAGCCGCTCGGGCGACTGCACCACATCGGCGAGGTCGAGGATCGTCTTCGGATCATCGATGTCGCGGGAAAACGCTGTCTGGCTCAGCAACAGGTGGTGCAGCACGAGCCAGGAGACCATTTCGGTTTCCTCTGGATCGAGCCCGAGCGCCGGGCCGATGGTCAGCGCCAGCTCGGCGCCGATCTCGGAATGATCGCCCCCCCTGCCCTTCGCGATGTCATGCAGCAACAGCGCGACATAGAGCGCCCGGCGCGACTGCACGTGATGCGCCAGCCCGCTCGCCACCGGCACGATCTCTGAAAGTTCGCCGCGCTCGATCGCATTCAGCACCCCGATCGCGTGGATCGTATGCATGTCGACCGTATAGACATGGTAGGAATCGAACTGCATCTGCCCGACGATCCGCCGCCAGTCGGGCAGATAGCGCCCGAGCGCGCCAGTTTCGTTGAGAATGGCAAGCCACTGGGCGCCATCCTGCCGGGCCTCGCCATCGCCGCAGAGAAGATCGAGAAACAGTGCCGCGGCGCGCGGGTCGGTGCGCAATTCCGCGGTGCGACGCGCGCCACGGATCATCGCCCGAAGGGCGAGCGGATGCAGTTTCAGCCCCCGATCGCGCGCGACCTGCAGGATACGCAGCAGCTGGATGGGTTCGGCCAGCGGTTCGCGGCCGGTGACAAACAGGACCTTGCCGTCCGCCAACACGAAGCCGGCATCGAGCAGTGCTGCATCGGTTGCCGGCGCGATCGCGGGCGGCCCGAGCGCTGCGCGCACCACGGCGGGCTCCAGCACGCCGGTCACCCGCGCCACCTCGCGAACCACCAGGAAATAGTGCCGCATGAACCGTTCGACGCCATCCTGCCGCCCGTGCCGCGTATAGCCCATGCGCGCGCCAATCACCGGCTGCAAGTCGAAGGTCAGCCGCTCCTCGGCGCGGCCGGCGACATAGTGCAGGTGAAAGCGTACGGTCCAGAGATAGTCCCAGGCCCGCTTGCAGGCGCGTGCCTCCGTGGCGCTGAGAATGCCTCCGCCAGGCGCGCCAGCGCCGACCAGTTCGGTCATGGCGAATGTGCCGAACACGTAGCGGGCAAGCCAGTAGAGCGTTTGCAGATCCCGCAGCCCGCCTTTGCCCTCCTTTATGTTCGGCTCGACCATGAAGGGCGTGTCGCCGAACCGCTTGTGGCGGGCGGCGCGTTCGGCCTGTTTCGCGGCGATGTAGCCTGCCGGGCTGCCGGCGGCGCAATCGTGACGAAAGGCCTGCTGGAAATGCGCGAACAGCGGCCGGTCGCCCGCGATGCAGCGGGCATCGAGCAGCGACGTGCGTATCGTGCTGTCACCCTGCGCCTCGGTCAGGCAATCGGCTGTCGAGCGCGTCGCGTGCCCGACTTTCAGCCCGAGATCCCACATGAAATACAGGATGAATTCCACCGCACGGAGCACCCGCGCGGAGGGTTCGCTATCGGTCAGGAACAGCAGATCGATATCGCTGAACGGCGCAAGCGTGGCGCGGCCGTACCCGCCGGTCGCGGCAACCGCGAGGCGATCCCCTTCCTCGACCGGCAGCAGATCGACCGCGTAGCCGATCAGAGCGGCAAGCAGCTCGTCCATCAGCCCTGAAAGCAGACGAGCCGCCGCAAGGCCGGACATGTCGCCCCGCTCGAAGCGGGTCTGTACATGGGTTTGCAGGCGGGCAAGCTGACGGCGAACGATGCCGAGCGCGTCATCCCGCGATGGCGGGTTGCCACGCGGCAGCGCACGCGCGAGTTCGGCACCGATATCGGGGCGGCCGATGACCACCTCCTGCGGTGGTGGCGGGATCATGGCCGCCTGCATGACGGGCGGAAAGTCGCGCGGCGGCTGGGTGGAGTTCGACATGTCATTCCTTTTCTACCGCGCCATCCGCCCTGTCGCCAAGGAACTTTCGCCGCCAAGCATAGATCAGCTCCAGCGCCGCGCGCGGCGAAAGCTGGTCAGGATCAGCCTCCGCGAGCGCCGCATGCCAGCCATCCGCCACCGGCAATTCCGCTTGCGGCGCAGGCGCCTCGCCCACCGCGGCAAAAAGCGGCAGCGCGCCGGCCTCGCCGCCACCGCGCTCGGCAGCGCGCAGCAGCGCCTCGGCCCGGCGGATCACCGGCTCCGGCAGCCCGGCGAGTTTCGCGACATGCACGCCCCAGCTCCGCTCCGCCGCGCCCTCGATTACTTCGTGCAGGAACACGACGCTGCCCCGCCACGACTTCACCCGCATGGTACAGGGCCGCAACCGCGGCAGCGCTGCGCCGAGCTGCACCAGGTCGTGGAAATGGGTGGCGAAGATGCTGCGGCAGCGGATGGAGCCGTGCAGCGCCTCCAGCACCGCCTGGGCGATCGCGAGCCCATCCCGCGTGCCGGTGCCGCGGCCGATCTCGTCGATGATGACGAAGCTGCGCGGCCCGGCCTGGTTGAGGATCGAGGCCGTCTCGATCATCTCGACCATGAAGGTCGAGCGCCCCGCGGCGAGGTCGTCGGCGGCGCCCACGCGGGAGAACAGCCGGTCCACCAGCCCGATCCGCGCCTGCTCCGCTGGCACCGGCAGCCCCGCCTGGGCCAGGACGATGACCAGCGCGTTCTGCCGCAGAAAGGTGGACTTGCCGGCCATGTTCGGCCCGGTCAGCAATATTAGCCGCCGGTCGGGCGAGAGGTTGGCATCATTAGCGATGAAGCGCGTGCCGCCAGGCAGCGCCGCCTCCACCACCGGATGCCGCCCGGCGGCGATGTCGAACGCCGCATCCTCGGAAAGCTCCGGGGCGCACCAGCGCCCGCTCTCGGCCAGCGTCGCCGCCGATTGCAGCGCATCGAGCCGCGCCAGCGCCGCCGCGCATGCCGCCAGCGCCGCCTCCTCGCGCATCACCGCGGCGAGCAGATGGTCGAGCACCAGCGCCTCCCGCGCCGCCGCCCGTTCATGCGCCTCGGCGATCCGCCGGTCGAGGTCGGACAATTCGGGATGGGTGAAGCGCGCCGCCGAAGCCAGCCCCTGCCGCAGGATCAGCTCCGGAAACGCCCGCAGCGTCTCGACCGAAGCCGCCGGCGCCTCCAGCACATAGCCGAGCTGGTTGTGATGCCGCACCTTGAGACTGGCGACGCCATAGCGCGAGGCAAGCTCGGTCTGCAGCGCCGCGATCACCTGCCGCGTGTCGTCGCGCAGCCGGCGCTCGGCGTCGAGTTCACCGTCGAACCCCGCGCGGATCGCCGGCGCGTCGCCGATCCGCGCCGGCGGTGTTTCAACCAGCGCGGCCTCCAGCAGCGGTGCCAGCTCCGGCCCCGCTGCCAGCCTCGCGACGTCATCCGATAATGGGTGCGCGGGATCGGCGGCGACCGCTGGCGCCAGTCCCTCGGCCACGGCGCGCGCAGCGGCGAGCGAATCCCGCACCTGGCCCAGATCGCGCGGCGACAGCCTGCCCGCCTTCCGCCCCGCGAGGCCGAGCCGCGCGAGCGCGCGGGCGAGGTCCGGCGCGCCGCGCAGCGATCCGCGCAGGAACGCAAGCGTGCCCGGCGCGTCGAGCAGGCTCTGCCAGCCGGCCTGCCGGGCGCGCAGCGGGCCGATCGCATCGAGCGGCGCGGCGATCCAGCCGGCGAGCATCCGCGCCCCCGCAGCGGTCACAGTGCGCCTCACCGCGCCGAACAGGCTGCCAGCTTCGCCGCCATCGGCCGTGCGCAGCAGGTCGAGGCTGGCGCGGGTCGCCGCGTCCATGGCCAGCAGCCCGGTCTCGCCGGCACGTACCGGCCGGGCGATGCGCGGCAGCGTGCCGGCCTGGCTGCGCTCGACATAGCGCAGCGCCACCGCCGCCGCCTGCGCCTCCTGGTCGGTGAAGGCGCCGAAGGCGTCGAGCGAGGCCACGTCGAACAGCCGGGCGAGATCGCGCCGGGCCAGCTCCGCCGCCGGCGCCGGGCCAGCATCGGTGCGCCGGCCTTCATGCGCGCCAAGTTCGACATCCGCTCCGGAAAGAATTTCCGCCGGGTCCAAACGACCGAGCAGCGCAGCGAGTTCGCTCCCCGCCAGATCGGCGGTCTCGAACGACGCGGTCGAGACGTCGAGCCAGGCGGCGCCGACCCGCCCATCCCGGGGCACCAGCGAGAGCAACAGGCTGGCGCGGCCTGAATCGAGCAGCGCCTCTTCGGTGATCGTGCCGGGGGTGATGAGCCGGACCACAGCGCGCTCGATCAGCGCCTTGCCGCCTCTCGCCCGCGCCGCCTCCGGCGCCTCGACCTGCTCGGCAACCGCGACGCGGAATCCCCGCCGGATCAAACGGGTAAGATAGGTGTCGCGCTGGGAGACCGGCACGCCACACATCGCGATCGGCTCGCCCTGATGGGTGCCGCGCGCGGTCAGCGCGATGTCGAGCGCCGCCGAGGCCGCCTCGGCGTCCTCGAAGAACAGCTCGTAGAAATCACCCATCCGGAAAAAGATCAGCGCGTCCGGATAATCGGCCTTGGCCCGGAACCACTGCGCCATCGCGGGGGTTGCGCCGGCGGCGCGCTCGGAGATCATGGTCTCTCTCTAGCCGAGGAGATGGCCCGCGCGGAAGAGCACGGCAAAATGTCGATGGCCGGAAATAATTTCCGTCCATCTCGCCGACGGGGAAAATCAAGTTGAATTTGGAGAAAAAATCCGGCATGAGGCGTCCATGCCCAAAACCACAGACGAAATCATCGACCTGCTGGGCGGCGCCGATGCGGCGGCCCGGCTGACCCAGGTTTCGACCGAGGCCGTGCGGAAGTGGCGCAGCGCCGGGGCGATTCCCGCACGGCACTGGCCGGCGGTGATCGCCGCCACCGGCCTGTCCCTGGCCGATCTTTCAGGAGACGTTTCAATGGAATCCGAAACCACGAAACCGGACGGCGCAACCGCGGCTCTGGTATTGGGCGACGGGCGCGTGTTCTGGGGAAGCGGCTTCGGCGCGCATTCCGCCGGCGTGCCCGCGGAACTCTGCTTCTCCACCGGCATGACCGGCTATCAGGAAACCCTGACCGACCCCTCCTTTGCCGGGCAGATCATCACCTTCACCTTTCCTCATATCGGCAATGTCGGCGCCAATCCCGAGGATATCGAGGCGAGCGCAAGCTTCGCCCGCGGCCTCGTGATCAACCGCGACATCACCCAGCCCTCCAACTGGCGCGCCGCCGAAGGGCTGGCCGCCTGGTGCCGCCGCATGGGCCTGCCCGGAATCGCCGGGGTCGACACCCGCGCCATCACCCGCACCATTCGTGACGATGGCCCGCCCAACGCGCTGATCGCCTATCCCGAGGACGGCCGCTTCGATATTCCCGCCCTGATCGATCGGGCCCGCGCCTGGCCCGGACTGGAGGGCATGGACCTCGCGCGCGAGGTTTCCTGCACCCAGAGCTACGAATGGACCGAAACGCTGTGGGATCTCGCGCACGGGTTCGGCCGGCAGGACACGCCGAAATTCACCGTTGTCGCCGTGGATTACGGCGCGAAACGAAACATCCTCCGCAATCTCGCAAGCGCCGGCTGCCGGGTCATCGTCGTCCCCGCCACCGCCTCGGCCGAGGATATTCTCCGCCATCAGCCGGATGGCGTGTTCCTCTCCAACGGCCCCGGCGATCCGGCGGCAACGGCTGAATACGCCGTGCCGGCGATCCGCGGCGTGCTCGACGCCGGCAAGCCGTTGTTCGGCATCTGCCTCGGCCACCAGCTTCTCGCCCACACGCTCGGCGCGACAACCTACAAGCTCGCCCGGGGCCATCGCGGCGCCAACCAGCCGGTGCAGGAACTCGCCACCGGCAAGGTCGAGATCACCAGCCAGAACCACGGTTTCGCGGTCGATGAAGCGAGCCTCCCCGAGGGCGTGACGGTGACGCACCGCTCCCTGTTCGACGGATCGAACGAGGGCATCGCCTGCCCGGCGAAGAACTGCTTCTCCGTGCAATACCACCCCGAGGCCAGCCCTGGCCCATCGGATGCCAATCACCTGTTCCGGCGCTTTGTCGCGAAGATGGAGGGCTGACCATGCCGAAACGTACAGACATAAAGTCGATCCTGATCATCGGCGCCGGCCCCATCGTCATCGGCCAGGCCTGCGAGTTCGACTATTCCGGCGCCCAGGCCTGCAAGGCGCTGCGCGAGGAGGGCTACCGGGTGATCCTGGTGAACTCCAACCCGGCCACGATCATGACCGATCCCGAACTGGCCGATGCCACCTATATCGAGCCGATCACGCCGGAGATGGTCGAGAAGATCATCATCAAGGAACGGCCGGATGCGGTGCTGCCCACCATGGGCGGGCAGACGGCGCTGAACACCGCAATGTCGCTCGCCAAGGCCGGCACGCTGGAGAAGCACAGCGTCGAGCTGATCGGCGCCCGCGCCGAGGTGATCGACCGCGCCGAGGACCGGCTGAAATTCCGCGACGCGATGGCCGAGATCGGCATCGAAAGTCCGCGCAGCGCCATCGCCCACACGATGGAGGAGGCCCGCGCCGCACTCGACCTCGTCGGCCTGCCGGCGGTGATCCGCCCCTCCTTCACCCTCGGCGGCACCGGCGGCGGCATCGCTTATAACCGCGAGGAATTCATCGAAATCGTCGCCGGCGGGCTCGACGCCTCGCCGACCACCGAGGTGCTGATCGAGGAGAGCGTGCTCGGCTGGAAGGAATACGAGATGGAGGTGGTCCGCGACCAGGCGGACAACTGCATCATCGTCTGCTCGATCGAGAATATTGACCCGATGGGCGTGCATACCGGCGATTCCGTCACCGTCGCTCCCGCGCTGACGCTCACCGACCGCGAATACCAGCTGATGCGCGACGCCTCGATCGCCTGCCTGCGCAAGATCGGCGTCGATACCGGCGGCTCGAACGTCCAGTTCGGCGTCAACCCGGCCGACGGGCGCATGGTCATCATCGAGATGAACCCGCGCGTCTCCCGCTCCTCGGCGCTGGCATCGAAAGCGACCGGCTTTCCCATCGCCAAGATCGCGGCGAAGCTCGCCGTCGGCTACACGCTCGACGAGCTGCGTAACGACATCACCCGCGTCACCCCGGCGAGCTTCGAGCCGACGATCGACTATGTCGTCATCAAGATCCCCCGCTTCACCTTCGAAAAATTCCCCGGCACGCCGGCGCTGCTGACGACCTCGATGAAGTCGGTCGGCGAGGCGATGGCGATCGGCCGCTCCTTCCCCGAGGCGTTGCAGAAGGGGCTGCGCAGCCTGGAAACCGGCCTCGCCGGGCTCGATCCGGTCGAGAAGCCGGGCGATGGCACGCGGGACGCCTTCCGCGCCGCGCTCTCCACCCCGCGGCCGGACCGGCTGCTGATCGCCGCCGAGGCGCTGCGCGCCGGGCTGACGGTCGAGGAAATCCATGCCGCCTGCAAGTTCGACCCCTGGTTCCTCCGCCAGATGGAGGACATCGTCGAGGCCGAACGCCGCGTCGCCGCCGAAGGCCTACCCGGCGACGAGATCGGCATGCGCGCGCTCAAGGCGCTCGGCTTCTCCGACCGCCGCCTCGCTGGCCTGACCGGCCAGAGCGAGGTGGATGTGAGCAAGGCGCGCCTCGCCCTTGGCGTCACCCCGGTCTATCGCCGCATCGACAGCACCGGCGGCGAGTTCGCCTCGGCGACGTCGTACATGTTCGCGACCTATGAAGGCGGCTTCGGCGCGCCGGTCTGCGAAGCGGAGCCAAGCGAGCGGCGCAAGGTCGTCATTCTCGGCGGCGGCCCGAACCGGATCGGCCAGGGCATCGAGTTCGACTATTGCTGCGTCCACGCCGCCTATGCGCTGCGCGAGGCCGGGTTCGAGACCATCATGGTCAACTGCAATCCCGAGACCGTCTCGACCGATTACGACACCTCGGACCGACTCTATTTCGAGCCGCTCTTCGCCGAGGACGTGCTCTCCCTGCTCCGCCGTGAACAGGAGCGAGGCACGCTGCTCGGCTGCATCGTGCAATATGGCGGACAGACTCCGCTCAAGCTCAGCCAGGCCCTCGCCGAGGCCGGTATCCCGATCCTCGGCACCTCGGCCGACGCGATCGACGCCGCCGAGGACCGCGAACGCTTCCACGACCTGCTGCGCTCGCTCGGCCTGCGCCAGCCGGAAAACGGGCTGGCCCGCTCGGCCGAGCAGGCGGAGGCGATCGTCGAGCGGATCGGCTTCCCCGTCGTCATCCGCCCCTCCTACGTGCTGGGGGGCCGGGCGATGGAAATCGTCTACGACATCGCCAGCCTGCGCCGCTACATGCGCGAGGCGGTGGTGGTCTCCGGCACCAACCCGGTGCTGATCGACCGCTACCTGAACGACGCGATCGAGGTCGATGTCGACTGCATCGCCGATGGCCAGAGCGTCTATGTCGCCGGCGTGATGGAGCATATCGAGGAGGCCGGCATTCATTCCGGCGACTCCGCCTGCTCGCTGCCGCCCTATTCGCTCTCCCCCGCCATCGTCGCCGAACTCCGCGCCGAGACCGAGGCGATGGCGAAGGCGCTCAACGTGATCGGGCTGATGAACGTGCAGTTCGCGATCCAGGGCGAGAACGTTTATGTGCTGGAGGTCAATCCGCGCGCCTCGCGCACCGTGCCCTTCGTCGCCAAGGCGACGGGCGTGCCGGTCGCAAAAATCGGCGCGCGGGTGATGGCCGGCGAGGCGCTGGCCTCATTCGGGCTCGATGACAGCGTGATGCGCAGCCATGTTGCGGTGAAGGAAGCGGTGTTCCCCTTCGCCCGCTTCTCCGGCGTCGACGTGCTGCTGGGCCCCGAGATGAAGTCGACCGGCGAGGTAATGGGCCTCGATGTCAGCTTCGCCCGCGCTTTCGCCAAGGCGCAGCTCGGCGCCGGGGTGAAGCTGCCGCAGGCCGGCACGGTGTTCCTCTCGGTGCGGGACTCCGACAAGCCGGCGATCCTCGCGATTGCCCGCCGCTTCATCGATCTCGGCTTCGAGATCATGGCGACGCGGGGTACCGCCGCGCATCTTTCCGAGGCCGGCATCGCCGCGCGGGCGGTGAACAAGGTGCTGGAGGGACGGCCGCACTGCGTCGACGCGATCCGCTCCGGCGAGGTGCAGCTCGTCATCAACACCGCCTCCGGCGCGCAGACCGTGGCGGACAGTTTCGACATCCGCCGCCAGGCGCTGAACCATGGGGTGCCGCACTACACGACCATCGCCGGCGCGCGGGCGGCCTCGCATGCCATCGCTGCCCTCGCGGCGGGTAGCCTTGAAGTTGCGCCACTTCAGTCGTATTTTGCACAATCGTTTCGATGACCGTGGTGCCGGGCTGTCCTGGCCCGCGCATTTTTCGCTCATCCCCCTGTCGGATGGCTTAACCTGACTGAAGGAACTGCCGTGCAAAAATTCCCGATGACCGGGCCCGGACTGCAGAATCTCGAAACCGAGCTGCGCCACCTCAAGTCCGAGGAGCGGCCGGCGATCATTCGGGCGATTGCCGAGGCCCGCAGCCACGGCGACCTGTCGGAAAACGCGGAATACCATTCCGCGCGCGAGCGCCAGTCCTTCATCGAAGGGCGGATCGCCGAACTCGAGGAGATCATCTCCGCCGCCGAGGTGATCGATCCGTCCACCCTGTCGGGCGACACGATCAAGTTTGGCGCCCATGTCGAACTCGTCGACGAGGAGTCCGACAAGGAGGTCACCTACCAGATCGTCGGCGTTCACGAGGCGGACATCAAGGCCGGGCGGATTTCCGTGACCTCGCCCCTGGCCAAATCGCTGATCGGCAAGAAGCCGGGAGACACCGTCTCGGTGCCGGCTCCCGGCGGCGACCGCAGCTACGAGATCCTCGCCGTCCGGTTCGGCTGAAGCCTTGGTCACCCTCGCCGATATCGAGGCGGCGGCCGGCCGGATCGCCGACGCGGTGCTGCGCACCCCGCTGGTGCGCGCGGATGCCCTTTCGCGCGCGACCGGCGCCGACATCCATCTCAAGCTTGAAAACCTCCAGGCGACCGGCGCCTTCAAGGAACGGGGAGCCGCGAACCGCATCGCCCTGCTGACGGCGGCCGAGCGCAAATCCGGCGTGATCGCGATGTCGGCCGGCAACCACGCCCAGGCTGTGGCGCGCCACGCCCAGCTCGCCGGCATCCGCGCCACCATCGTGATGCCGCGCTTCACCCCGACCACCAAGGTCACCCGCACCCGGGCCTGGGGCGCGCAGGTCGTGCTGCACGGCGAAACCCTCGCCGAGGCCGCCGCCCACGCCCACGAACTCGCCGCCCGCGAGGGGCTGGTCTTCGTCCACCCCTATGACGACGCCGACGTGATCGCCGGCCAGGGCACGCTCGCCCTCGAAATCCTCCAGGATCTGCCGGACCTCGACGCGCTGGTGATCCCGACCGGCGGCGGCGGGTTCATCGCCGGCTGCGCCGTGGCAACGCGGGCGCTGCGGCCGGAGGTCGAGATCCTCGGCGTCGAGGTCGAAAGCTATGCCGGCTTCGCCCAGGCGCTCGCGGGGCAGGAAATCAAGGTTGGCGGCGCCACCATCGCCGAGGGCATCGCCGTGCGCGATATCGGCCAGTTGCCGCTCGCGCTGCTGAAGGAACAAAAAGTTGAGGTTCTGGTCGTGCCGGAAGCCGCGGTCGAACAGGCGATCGCGATGCTGGCCGAGAGCGGCAAGATCGTCGCCGAAGGCGCCGGCGCCGCCGCCCTCGCCGCGGTGCTCACCTTCCCGCAGCGCTTCGCTGGCCGCCGGCTCGCCCTGCCGATCTGCGGCGGCAATATCGACACCCGCGTCCTTGCCAACACGCTGCTGCGCAACCTGATGCGCGATGGGCGGATCGTGAAGGTGCTGATGGAAATCCCCGACCGTCCCGGCGTGCTGGCCGACATCGCCGCCCGCATCGGCGATCAGGGCGGCAACATCATCGAAGTCGTCCACCAGCGCCAGTTCGCCTCGCCGACCGTCCAGGCCGCGCATCTCGAAGTGATGTTCGAGGCGCGCGACGCTGCCCATGGCCGCTCGATCACCGAGGCGCTGGAAGCCGCCTACACCGTCCGCCGGCTCTGAGCGCCGGCCGGCGCTCAGATCACGAACGCGCCGGCGCGCATCACCGGCGTGACCGAGCCGTCGGCGTTCAAGCCATCGACATCCATCAGCGCCGAGCCGATCATCCAGTCGACATGGATGAGGCTTTCGTTGGCGCCGCGCCCGGCATCGCACCCGCCCTCCATGTTGAGCGCCAGCGCCTGGCCGAGCGCTATGTGACTGGCCGCGTTCTCGTCGAACAGCGTGTTGCGGAAGATCACCCCCGAACGCGATACCGGGGAAGCATCCGGCACCAGCGCCACCTCGCCGAGGCGGCTCGCCCCCTCGTCGGTCGCGATCAGGGCGCGGAACACGTCCTCGCCCCGCTTCGCCTTCGCCTCGACGATCCTTCCCGCCTCGAACCGCACCTCGATGTCCTCGATCAGCGCACCGCCATGCACGAGCGGCTTGCTCGCCCGCACCGTGCCGTTCACCCGGTCGCGATGCGGCATGGTGAAGACTTCCTCGGTCGGCATGTTCGGCATGCAGGCCGTGCCATCCTTCGATGTCGCGGACCCGCCCGCCCAGAGATGCCCGTCGGCGAGGCCGACTTCCAGGTCGGTGCCGGGGCCACTGAAGCGCAGCGCGGCGAAGCGGCGGGCGTTCAGCACGTCGCACCGCGCACGCAAGGTCGCGACATGAGCGTGCCAGGCGGCGACCGGATCGGCCTCGTTGATGCGGCTGACCTCGAAAATGGCATCCCACAGACGCGCGACCGGGTCGGGATCGTCGGGGAAGACCGATTTCGCCCAGCCCGGCGTGGCGAAGGACAGGATCGACCAATTGGTGGCGAAACTGCTGATCAGGCTGCGCACCGGCTTCATCGCCCGCGCCATCGCGCGCTGAGCGCGGCCGATCCGCGCCGGGTCGCAATCGGCGAGCAGCATCGGGTCGGTGCCGACCACGGTCAGCATCGCCGCCCCCTCGCCGATCGACTTGGCGACCCCTTCGTACAGCCAGGCCGGGGCGAAATCGAAACTGTCCTCGCTCGCCTCGCGGAACCGGGCGCGCTGGATCATATCGTCGGCGAAGAAGGGAATCACCAGCGCCGCGCCGGCGCGATAGGCATGGGTCGCGATCCGGTCGACCAGGTCGCGCGCCTCGATCGGCGCATTGACGATCAGCTCCTGGCCCGTCTGCACATTGACGCCGATCCGGACGGCGACCTCGGCCAGCCGGTCGAGCTTCTCTTCATGCGTCATGGCGCGTCTCCCTCGATGATCATGCCGTCAAAGGCGGGCTCGAAGCCGGCGGGCAGCGTGTCGCACAGCGTGCGGTAATCCATGTCGAGTCCCATATGGGTGAGTATGGTGCGGCGCGGCCGCAGCGCTTTCGCCCAGTCGATCACCTGACCGAGATAGGCGTGGGTGGGATGTGGTCCTCGCTTTGTAAAGCAATCCACGATCCAGGTGTCCACGCCCTCAAGCAGGGCGAACTGGTCGGGCGTGAAGCGCACCACGTCCGGACAGTAGGCGACAGTACCGACGCGCAGCCCGAGCGAGGGAATAAACCCGTGATCCTGGCGGATGAAGCGCACCGGCAGGCCGGCGATGGTCCGCGTTTCACCCGCGAGGATCGTGTGCGTCTGCAAAACCGGGCGGAAGAAGCCGGGCGGCTCCCAGGGGCGGAACGCGTAGTCGAACCGCTGGCGCAGTTCCACCCAGGTGCGCTCGTCGGTATAGGCGTCGATCGGAGTGCCGCGGAGGCGGTTGAGGATGCGGATGTCGTCGAGCCCGGCAATATGGTCCGCATGCGAATGGGTGAAGATCACCGCGTCGATCCGGTCAATCCGCTGTTCGGTCAGCTGCACGCGGATTTCCGGCGCGGTATCGACGAGGATTCGCTGCCCATCTTCGGCGGTGAACACCACGCTGGCGCGCGTGCGGCGGTTGCGCGGCTCCGCCGGGTCGCATTGCCCCCAATCGCCAGCCCCGTCCGGGCCGCCGATCTGCGGTATCCCGGCCGAGCCGCCAGTGCCGAGCAGCGTGAGCGTGAACCTCATGAAGCCTTGGCGAACAGGTGGTTGAAATTGGCGGTGGTGAGATCGGCGAGTTCGGCCATCCCCATGCCCTTCACCTCGGCCAGCACCTTGGCGGTGTGGACGGTATGCGCCGGCTCGTTGCGCTTGCCGCGGAACGGCACCGGGGCGAGATAGGGCGAGTCGGTTTCCACCAGCAGCCGCTCGCGCGGAATATCGCGCGCGATCTCACGCAGCTCGGCCGATTTCGGAAAGGTGAGAATGCCGGAGAAAGAGAAGAAACCGCCAATCGCCAGCGCCCGCTCGGCCAGCTTCCGGCCCGACGAGAAGCAGTGAAGCAGAAAGGCGAAAGGCGCCTTCGCGTGCTCGTCCTCCAGCATGGTGGCGATGTCGTCATCCGCGTCGCGGGCATGGATGGCGAGCGGCAGGCCGGTCATTTGCGCCGCGCGGATATGGGCGCGGAAATTCTCCGCCTGAACCGCGCGCGGCGCCTTGTCGTAGAAATAGTCGAGCCCGGATTCGCCGATGCCGATCACCCGTGGATGCAGCGTCATCTCGGCGATTGTCTCCGGGCTGGGCACGCCCGCCTCGCCGCCGGCATTGTGCGGATGCACACCGATGCAGGCGAACACGCTGGGATCGCTCTCGGCGATGGCGATCGCGGTTTCCGACTGGCGCAGCGAGGTGCCGATGGTCACCATGCGTTCCACCCCGGCCTCATGCGCGCGAGCAATGACGGCGGGGCGCTCGGCCTCGGTGAAGTAGTCGAGATGGCAATGAGAATCGATCAGCATTCGCCCTATATAAAGGTGCCGGCGCCGGATCGGAACCGCGCTTGACCCGCGCAAGCGCCTCGGTCCATCTGCGGGCGGCAGATGAGGGAGAATGCGATGACCAGGCCGGTGATGCTGACGATACTCGACGGGTTCGGCTGGCGCGAGGATCGCGCGGACAACGCCGTGGCCCAGGCGAACACGCCGCATTTCGACCGTCTCTGGCGGGAATCGCCGCACGCCTTCCTCAACGCCTGCGGCCGCGATGTCGGCCTGCCCGAGGGGCAGATCGGCAATTCCGAAGTGGGCCACACCAATATCGGCGCGGGCCGGGTGGTGATGCAGGAACTGCCCCGGATCGACAGCGCGATCGAGGACGGTTCGCTCGCCGAGAACGCCGATCTGCGCCGCTTCATCGACGCGCTGCGCGAATCGGGCGGTGCCTGCCACTTGCTTGGCCTGGTCTCCCCCGGCGGCGTGCATGCGCATCAGCGCCACATCGCCGCCCTCGCCGGCGCGGTCGCGCAGGCCGGGATTCCCGTCTTCGTCCACGCCATCACCGACGGGCGGGACACGGCGCCGGAAAGCGCGCCGGACTGCCTCGCCTGGCTGGGCGGCGCGCTGCCGAAAGGGGCGGAGATCGCCACAGTAATCGGCCGCTATTACGCCATGGATCGCGACAACCGCTGGGAGCGGGTCCGCCTCGCCTTCGACCTGTTCACCGAAGGCAAGGGCAACCACGCCGACGATCCCGCCGAAGCGGTGAGGGCGAGCCATGCGGGCGGCGTGACGGACGAGTTCGTCAAACCGGTCGTGATCGGCGGCTATCAGGGCATGCGCGACGGCGACGGCCTGTTCTGCGCCAATTTCCGTGCCGACCGCGTGCGCGAGATCCTCTCCGCCCTGCTCGATCCGGGCTTCGATGGCTTCGATCACGCCCGGCACATCCGCTTCGCCGCCGCCCTCGGCATGGTGACCTACTCCGATGAGCTTGCGCATTTCATGCACACACTGTTCCCGCCGCAGCGGATGGACGATCTGCTCGGCGAGGTAGTCGCCCGCGCCGGCAAGCGCCAGCTGCGCGCGGCGGAAACCGAGAAATATCCTCACGTCACCTACTTCCTGAACGGCGGGCGGGAAACGCCGTTCGAGGGCGAGGAACGCATCCTCGTCGCCTCGCCCAAGGTCGCGACCTACGACCTGCAGCCGGAAATGTCGGCGCCGGAACTGACCGACAAGGTCGTCGCCGCCATCGACTCCGGCCGCTTCGACCTCATCGTCCTCAACTTCGCCAACCCCGACATGGTCGGCCACACCGGCTCGCTCCCCGCCGCGATCAAGGCGGTGGAGGCGGTCGATGCCGGACTCGGCCGAATCGAGGCGGCGATCCGCGCCCAGGGCGGGACGATGATCGTCACCGCCGATCACGGGAATTGCGAGATGATGCGCGACCCCGAAACCGGCGGCCCGCACACCGCGCACACGCTCAACCGCGTGCCGGTGCTGCTGGCCGGCGGGCCGGCGGCGGCGAAGCTGCATGATGGCCGCCTTGCCGACCTCGCGCCCACGCTTCTCGCCCTGCTTGGGATTCCCCAACCGGAGGCGATGACCGGGCGGAGCCTGATCGGCGCCTGATGCCTTTGGCCGCGCGCCGCCGTTCCGCGACCGCCGCGCTGTTGGCCGCGATACTTGCTGCCGGCACAGCGCGGGCTGATCAGCTGGGCACGGCCCGAAACCGTCTCGATCAGGCGAACGCGGCGGCGCAACGCCATCGCGCCGCGGCAGCCGCGGCGGCCAGGGCGGAAGCCGCCGCGGCGGCGCGGCGGCAGGGACTGCTGACCCAGGAAATCGCTGCGAATGCCGCCTTGCGGGCCGCCGAAGACAAGACCGCCGAGATCGTCAGCCGGCTGGCCGATCTGGCGACCAAAACAGAGGCGGCGCGAGCGGACATCGAGGCATCGTCCGCAGCCATCGCACCCTTGCTGCCAATCATCATCAGACTCGCGCGGCGGCCAGCGGCAACCCTCATTGCCGCCGGTTCGGCGCCGGGCAAGGCCGCCGAAGGCGCCCTGGCAATGCAGGGAATGACCCGGCAGATCGCCGCCCGGGCGCGCTCCCTGCAGGCGGCACAGCAGCGCTACACGGCATTGTCCCTGCAACTTCAAGATCAAAAGACCCGGCTGGTCGCGGCCATCGCACGGCAGAAGGCCGGCGATGCGGCATTGCAGGCGGCCATCGCGGCTACCACCGCGGCAGAAACCCGGGCTGGGCGCCGCCGTTATGCGGAAGCCCGGCAGGCGGCCAAGGCCGCAAGCCAGGCACATGACCTCGTCGGCGTGATCAACCGCCTCAAGCAGGCCCGCGCCGCGGCTGCCCAGGCCGCGGCCGCCCGCGCAGCCGCCGCGCGAATCTCGCCTTCGGTGCCGCCGAAAATCCTCGCGAACGCCCCCGTCGCTGGCCGGCTGATCCGCGCTTTTGCCAGCGCCACGGCGACCGGCCCGGCAACCGGCGACACCTTCGCCGCATCACCCGGCGCCGTGGTCAGCGCGCCTTGCGGCGGCGGCGTGGTGTTCGCGCGTCCCTTCGCGAGTTATGGTAAGCTGATGATCATAGACTGCGGGGCTGGATACGATTTCGTGATGGCGGGGTTCGAGCGGTTCGATGTATCGGTAGGCCAGCATGTCGAGCCCGGCCAGCCGGTTGGTCGCATGCCGGCATTCGACGCGCACAACCCCGGAAATCAGCCGCGGCTTTATGTCGAGTTGCGGCATGACGGAAAGGCAGTCGATCCGGCTGAGCGCATCGGTGCCGGAACAGCGAACCGCTGACCCGCCCATTTCCGGCTATGGACTTCCGGGCCAGCCGCACTATTGGTGAGAGATACGATGAGGATGGCGTAGATGAAGCTCAGGACCTCCCTGTTGATCATGGCGACCTTTACGGCGGGGGTCGGCGTTGGAATGGTGGATCCGGTTATCCACGGCGCAGTCGCCGGTACACCGCAGAACGACGAAACCTATCGCCAGCTTGGCCTGTTCGAAAATATTTTCCAGCGGATCAAGGCCGACTACGTCGTGCCGGAATCATCGAAAAAACTGGTCTATAACGCGATGAACGGAATGCTGAGCGGGCTCGACCCGCACAGCGCCTACATGAACGCCCGCCAGTACAAGGACATGACCGCCGAGACATCGGGCCAGTTCGGCGGTCTCGGGATCGAGGTTTCCGAGGCGGGCGGATTCATCAAGGTGATCAGCCCGATCGATGGCACGCCGGCCGCCAAGGCGGGCATAAAGCCCGGCGACCTGATCGTCGCGATCGACGGCAAGCCGATGATCGGCATGACGCTGGACAAGGCGGTCAATCGCATGCGGGGCCCGGCGGGCAGCAAGATCGAACTCACGATCAAGCGTGCGGGCGTCGACAAGCCTGTCCACGTCACCCTGACTCGCGCGATCATTCACGTCCAGGCGGTCAAGACCGCGCTCTACGGCGATGTCGGCTACCTGCGCCTCGCCAGCTTCTCCGAGAACGCGAACCGCGACATCCGCCGCGGCGTGGCCAAGCTGAAGGCCGAAGGCCACGGCAAGGTGAATGCCTATATCCTCGATCTGCGCAACAATCCCGGCGGCCTGCTCGACCAGGGCATCGCCGTGGCCGATGATTTCCTCAATACCGGCGAAATCGTGTCCACCCATGGCCGCCATCAGTCCGACGACCAGGTCTGGTACGCGCATGACGGCGACATCACCGGCGGCAAGCCGATCGTCGTGCTGGTGAATTCCGGCACCGCCTCGGCCGCTGAAATCGTCAGCGCGGCCTTGCAGCAGAACCGCCGCGCGGTGGTGATGGGAACCCGCACCTTCGGCAAGGGCTCGGTGCAGACCATCTTCACCATTCCTGGCCATGGCGCGCTGCGGATGACCACCGCGCTCTATTACACACCCTCCGGCAAGTCGCTCCAAGATTACGGCGTCGAACCCGATCTCGTCGTGCATGAAACGAACAATCCGAAGGATCATTTCCCGAAGATCCGTGAATCGAACATGCCGCACGCCTTCCGCAATCCTTCGGGCCTGAAGGCGCCGATCCTGCCGCCCAAGCTGGTGCTGCCAGCGGTTGCGAAAACGATCGCGGCGCGGCCACCGGTGGGCTGGCCCAAACTCGAGCTGAAAAAGCCGGGAACCGACTATCAGTTGCAGATGGCTCTGAAGCTCGTCCGCGCCATGGCGGCGCCGAAGAGCGGCACGACGCACTGACCAATGCGCGCGATCCGAATCGCGCGCTCGGTCGGGCGTTTCTGGGCGGGCACTGGCCTTGCGACTGTCATCGGTGGCGCGATACTGGCCGCACTGGGGCCGCCGCAGCCGGCAAAGCCGGCCCGGCCCGAGCTGGTGCGACATCTCTATCATGGGGCCATCCCGCCGCCCAACCCGAAACTGCTGGTGGCATCCCCGGCCAATCCGGCATGGATGATCCCGCGGCAATCCGGCAAGACCAAGCCGATGGCGTATTACGCGGCCCCGGCCCATCTTTCCAACGGGCTGCATCGCGTGGCCATTCTCGTCGGCGGTATCGGTGAGGCGCTCAAGCCCAGCCTCGATGCCGTTACGTCGCTGCCGCCCTCGGTTTCGCTGGCGCTCACGCCCTATGGCCCCCATGCGCAAGACGTGGCGGCGGCAGCGCGCAAGGCGGGGCACGAGACGCTGCTTGGGCTGCCGATGGAGACGAGCCGGGAACCTACCGTGACCGAGGGCGACGAGGCCCTGCACGGCAGCGAGCTTGATTCGGTCAACCAGAGGCGGCTTGACTGGGCACTTTCCCGCGCGGCCGGCTACGCAGGCGTCACCGACGAAATCGGGATGACGACCGATGAGACATTCCTGTCTCAGGCCATGAACAGCCAGTGGCTCGGCAAGCATCTGCAAACCACTGGCCTGTTCATGGTGACCGCATCGAGGGGGTAAAACTCCCGCCCGGCATCCCTGGCCGTCGAGCGGATGTGGTGATCCATCCCGAGATGAGCGGAGCGGACCAGTTGCAGTCCCTGAACCAGCTGGCGGGTGTCGCCGTCGTTCAGGGCAGCGCTCTCGGCGTCATTTCGTCGCCGACGGCAAGCGATATCGACATCCTGACGAAATGGTGCGCCGGCCTGAAGGCGCAGGGGCTGGTTCTCGTGCCGGTGAGCGCCCTGATCGCGCCGCGGAAGACAAAATGACGGAGACAACCACCCTGCCCTACCGGCACAATGTCGGCGCCGCGGTGTTCAACCGTGCCGGTCGGGTGCTGGTCGCCCGCCGGGCCGATCTCGGCCGCGATGCCGCCTATCAGTGGCAGCTGCCCCAGGGCGGCATTGACGAAGGCGAAGATCCCGCTGCCGCCGTGCTGCGCGAGCTGGACGAGGAGATCGGCACCGCGGCGGTCGAGGTTATCGGCGAAATCGGGGATTGGCTCAGCTACGACTTTCCGCCTGAAGTGGTGGCGAAATTCGGCGCCCGGCATCGTGGCCAGAAGCAATGGTGGTTCGCGCTGCGGTTTGTCGGCAGCGACGAGATGATCCGCCTCGACGCCCACAGGCATCCCGAATTCGATGAATGGCGCTGGATCGAGCTTTCCGATATCCCCGCGTTGGCAGTGCCGTTCAAACGGCCAATCTATGAGCGCCTCGCGCGGGATTTCGCGCGGTTCGCCAAAACGGACGGAGCATGATGATGGGTGAGATGATCAACCTGACCGCCTCTTGCGGACACAAATTCCAGGCCTACGCCGCTGGCGACACCGCGGCGCGGCGTGGCATCGTGATCGTGCAGGAAATCTTTGGCGTGAATTCGCACATGCGGCAGATTTCGGATCACCTGGCCTCGTTCGGCTACCGCGTCATCACTCCGGCGCTGTTCGACCGGGTCGAGCGCGGCGTCGAACTCGGCTACGACGCTGAAGGACGCGACAAGGGCCTCGCCCTGCGCGCGGAAATCACGGAAGAGGCCGTGATGCGCGATATCGAAGCCTCGGCCGCGGCCCTTTCACCGCGACCCACCGGGATCATCGGCTATTGCTGGGGCGGCACAATCGCCTGGTGGGGCGCCACGCGGAGCAAGAGCTTCAAGGCCGCGATCGGCTGGTATGGCGGCGGCATCGCGGCCACGCGGTCGGAAAAGCCGAATTGCCCGGTGCAGCTGCATTTCGGCGCCGAGGACAAGGGCATTCCGCTCGCGGATGTCGAGTTGATCCGCAAGGCGCAGCCGGATGTCGGGATTTTCGTCTACCCGGGAGCGGAGCACGGCTTCGGTTGTCACGACCGCCCCAGCTTCAACCCCCGCGCCAACGAGATCGCCGAGCATCGCAGCCTCGCCTTCTTCGCCGAACACGTCGCCTGACGAGCGGCAGCCGTGAGCGCCGCGCGGCCCGGAGGGATTGAACCCGGCCGCGTGGCGTGCTGTTGAGGCGTCATGTCCGACGCATCCTCCGCAGACCGCATCCTCATCCTCGATTTCGGCAGCCAGGTGACGCAGCTGATCGCGCGACGCCTGCGCGAGACCGGCGTCTATTGCGAAATCTGGCCCTTCGACGCCGACCCGGCGCGCATGGCGGCCTTCGCACCTAAGGGCATCATCCTCTCCGGTGGCCCGGCGAGCGTCATCGAGGCGGTCGCGCCCAAACCCGCCGCCGGGGTTTTCGGGGCCGGCGTGCCGGTGCTCGGCATCTGCTATGGCGAGCAGGCGATCTGCGATGCGCTGGGCGGCGCGGTGGAAGGGTCTGACCATCGCGAGTTCGGCCGCGCCTTCATCGACATCGTCGAAGACTGCGCGCTGTTCGAGGGTGTCTGGGCCAAAGGCCAACGCGCCCAGGTCTGGATGAGCCATGGCGACCGGGTAACGGCGCTGCCGCCCGGCTTCCGCGCCGTGGCGGTGAGCGAAGGCGCCCCCTTCGCCGCCATCGCCGACGATGCGCGGCGAATCTACGGCGTGCAGTTCCACCCCGAAGTCGTCCACACGCCGGACGGCGCCCGCCTGCTCGCGAATTTCGCGCACAAGGTCTGCGGCCTTGCGGGCGGCTGGACGATGGCGAATTTCCGCGAAACCGCGCGCGATGCGATCCGCGCCCAGGTCGGCGCCGGGCGGGTCATCTGCGGGCTGTCCGGCGGCGTCGATTCCTCGGTCGCGGCGGCGCTGATCCACGAGGCGATCGGCGAGCAGCTTGTGTGCATCTTCGTCGACCATGGCCTGCTCCGCGCCGGCGAGGCGGACGAGGTCGTGCGCGTCTTCCGTGATCGTTTCAACATCCGGCTTGTGCATCGCGACGCGTCGGACCTCTTCTTCGCAGCCCTTGAGGGCGTTTCCGATCCGGAGGTGAAGCGCAAGACGATCGGCCGCCTGTTCATCGAGGTGTTCGAGGAAGAGGCGCAGAAGCTCGGCGGCGCGGATTTCCTCGCCCAGGGCACGCTGTATCCGGATGTGATCGAAAGCGTCTCCGCACGCGGCGGGCCCAGCGCCGTCATCAAGTCGCACCACAATGTCGGCGGCCTGCCCGAACGGATGCGGATGAAACTGGTCGAGCCGCTGCGCGAACTCTTCAAGGACGAGGTCCGTGAACTTGGCCGCGAGCTTGGCCTGCCCGAAACCATCGTCGGCCGCCATCCCTTCCCCGGCCCCGGCCTTGCGATCCGCATTCCCGGTCCGGTCGATCGCGACAAGGTGCGCATCCTGCAGAAGGCGGATGCGATCTATCTTGAGGAAATCCGCAACGCCGGCTTGTATGACGCGATCTGGCAGGCCTTCGTGGCCCTGCTCCCGGTGCGCAGCGTCGGCGTGATGGGCGACGGCCGCACCTACGACTTCGCCTGCGCCCTGCGCGCAGTCACCAGCACCGATGGCATGACCGCGGACGTGTATCCGTTCGACATGAATTTCCTCACCCGGGTTGCAGGACGGATCGTGAACGAGGTTCGCGGCATCAATCGCGTTACCTACGACATCACTAGCAAACCACCCGGCACAATCGAGTGGGAATGATTTAGGGCCTTTCGGCGGCATCCGCCAACAATCGAAAAATCGCACTAAACCACTGAAATAAATAAAAATACCTGTCAGGATCAATCGCCGTCATTTTGGAGGCAGCGCTCCAATTTGACGGCATCTCTGACGGTATCATCACCTCTTGCTCACGTCCAAAACTCGCGATACCGTCAACCCGTTGAGGTCGTTTGACGGTATTTTTTTCCTCGTAAGTCACTGATAAAAAGGGGGAAATAGAAAATACAGCCGTCAAAAAAGGCCTGACGGTATTTTTCTCAGAGGTGAGAGCGATGCTGACGGACGTGGCCCTTAAGAACCTGAAATCTAAAGAGAAACCGTATAAGGTGGCAGATCGCGACGGCATGTACGTCGTCGTCGCACCGTCAGGAACGGTCACTTTCAGGCTCGACTATCGGCTGAACGGTCGGCGCGAGACCGTCACTTTCGGCCAGTACGGCCCCGCCGAGTTATCCCTGGCCCGCGCCCGTGAGATGACGATCGATGCGCGGCGCTCGATCATGGAGGGTAATTCCCCCGCCCACGAAAAACAGCGTGCGAAACGGCGGATCAAAGAGGCGAAGAGCTTCGGCGAATTTGGGGAGAGGTGGCTTTCCACGGCGACGATGGCCGACAGCACCCGTGCGATGCGCCGAGCCATTTTCGAACGGGAGCTGGTCCCGACCTGCAAAAATCGCCTTCTGCACGAGATCACGCCTGATGATCTGCGAGCGCTTTGCGCGAAGATCGTCGAACGCGGCGCGCCGGCGACGGCCATCCATGTCCGCGACATCATCAAACAGATTTACGGCTTTGCGATTTTGCACGGGGAGAAGGTTGCCAATCCGGCCGACGAAGTCGGGCCGGCGTCGATCGCCACCTTTGTGGCAAAGGACCGATCGCTGTCTCCGACTGAGATACGCATCATGCTCAAGCAGCTTGAACATGTGGCCACGCTTCCTACGATCCGACTTGGGATGCGCCTGTTCCTCCTCACCATGGTGCGCAAGAGCGAGCTGCAGGACGCAACCTGGGACGAAGTGGATTTCGAGAATGCCGTCTGGAGCATCCCCAAAGAACGGATGAAGAGGTCCAAGGCCCACAACGTCTATCTGTCTCGGCAAACCCTCGACATCATGATCGCGCTGAAAACCTGTGCCGGGAATTCCCGCTACCTGCTGCCGTCGCGCTATGACGCCGATGCCCCGATGTCGCGGGCGACGTTCAATCGGATCACATATGCCGTTGTGGAGCGCGCGAAATCCGAGGGGTTACCCTTGGAGCCCTTCACCGTTCACGACCTGCGCAGGACCGGCTCCACGCTTTTGAACGAGATCGGCTTCAACAGTGACTGGATCGAAAAGTGCCTAGCGCATGAGGACGGCCGGTCGTCTCGCGGCGTCTACAACAAGGCG
The DNA here is from genome assembly GCF_907164655.1 of Acidocella sp. C78. Taxonomy (NCBI): domain Bacteria; kingdom Pseudomonadati; phylum Pseudomonadota; class Alphaproteobacteria; order Acetobacterales; family Acidocellaceae; genus Acidocella; species Acidocella sp. C78. The sequence goes on along the minus strand of NZ_CAJQZK010000060.1, from coordinate 307,378 downwards.
GAATACGAACCTCAGCGGCGGCACATGATGCAGGAGTGGGCGGATATCATCGACGCCTGGGTGGCGGGACGAAAACATCTCCCTGTTCTCATTCCGCCGTCGATGCCGATGCTGGTTCCTGACCCGGCGCTTTGACGGGGCGGCTTCGGCGCTTGCGGACGTCCGGGTGAGGCGCGCGCCGCGTCGAGGCGCTTTCCGTGGCCCGTCGGCGGTCGGCCAGCCAGGCTTCCACTTCGCTGAGATCCCAGACCACGCATCGGGTGGTGAGGGCAAAGCGGCGGGGGAATTCGCCACGCTGCTCCATCTCGTAGATGGTCGAGTCGGCAAGCGGCACGATCTGGCGCAGCTCGCCGCGGCGGATGGTCCGTTTGATGGATTGCTCGATCATCGCGGCCATGACGGTGTCTCCTTGATTGGCGTCTGATGCCAATGGAAACCGATAGTCGCTGATCATGGGAAGCGTTGAGTTGGCCGCGTAGTGCCGGGTGCGGCTCTGGCGTAGGAATCGGACGGTTGGCCGTCGGTGGAGACAACGCTCAACGAGCGACGGAAGCAAATTCGACTTTTTGCGGAGGGGTAAATCCCGCCAATCCAAAGCCTAGCATCTTTTGCTAAACTCTGGCAGGTTCTGCCATCCGTTCTGATGAGAGGGCCGGTCTATGCCGGACGAGATTCTAACGCTGCCCGAGGTCGCCATCTTGTTGAAGGTCGCTGAAAAGACGGTCTACACGATGGCCCAGAAGGCTCAGCTTCCGGCCTTCAAAGTCCGCGGTCAGTGGCGATTCAAGCGTGTCGACCTCGATCGGTGGATCGAGCAACAGAAGGCCGCGTCTCGCAGCGAGGGAGGAAGCTGAATGCCCACGCCCCTCGCATCACAGATTCAGGAAGTGCTGCCACGAACAAGGGACGCCTACTACAAGCTCGTTTTGGCGGTCGGGCCTGCCAGATCAGGAAAGACTGCAATGCTGACCGAGCTGGCGGCCCAGCACAGTTGGCCGCGCGTCAATGTCAATCTGCGACTTTCAGAACGGCTTCTTGAATTGACGCATCGTCAACGAGCCACGCGCGTCGCAAATATTCTCGACGATATGGTTCGATCGGAACAATCAGATGTGGTCCTGCTCGACAATATCGAGATGCTCTTCGCCGAGGAATTGGCGCAGGACCCACTTCGGCTTTTGCAATTTCTGTCGCGGAACAGAGCGATAATAGCCGCTTGGCCAGGCGGTTTCGATGGGGCGTGCCTCACCTATGCGGAGCCAGGCCATCCGGAGGCGCGCAGATATCAGACACCCCAAGCGGTGATCGTCAACGCCGGTGACAGCGATCAGGCCGAAGCGGAAACGCGCGGGGAGGAGATGGCATGAAGTATTCGGACCTCATTCAATTTGAACCGATTGAAACGGTCGTTCAGCTTCGCGAAGCGGATTCTGCGACAGACGCCCGCAGATTGGTTGAGACGTTCGTGATTTCTGACCGTATGGCCGAGCTGCTCGGGGAGTTGGTTTTTCCCCAATTGCAGTTCACTAAGCCGGCCGACAACAAGGGAATCCTTGTCGTCGGCAACTACGGAACGGGTAAATCTCACTTGATGGCCGTTGTATCGGCGATCGCTGAACATCCGGACCTCGCCGCACGGCTAACCAATCAAAAGGTTGCTCAGCAGGCCGCCGAAATAGCTGGCCGCTTTCGTGTGATCCGTGCCGAGATTGGGTCCACTACCATGTCACTGCGCGACATCGTTTGCTCAGTTTTGGAGGACGGCCTGAGTGGGCTGGGTGTTACCTACGAGTTTCCCTCCACCGATGACCGTCACGAAAACAAGTCTGCCTTCGAGGAGATGATGGCGGCGTTTCAGGCCGTTCATCCCGACCGCGGCCTGATCCTCGTTCTCGATGAACTGCTCGATTATCTGCGGTCGCGAGCCGATCAGGCGCTGAGCCTCGACCTCTCGTTCCTGCGAGAGCTTGGCGAGGTCTGCAAGGGGTCGCGGTTCCGCTTTATTGCCGGCGTCCAGGAGAGCCTGTTCGACAATCCGCGGTTCCAATTCGTGGCAGACACTCTGCGACGCGTGAAGGATCGGTTCGAGCAAGTTCGCATCGCCCGCGACGACGTCGCGTTCGTCGTCGCCGAGCGAATCCTCAAAAAGGATGCCAAGCAGCAGGCGTTGATCCGCGAGCATCTGAAGCAGTTCGCGCCCCTGTATGGCTCAATGAACGAACGGATGGAGGAATTCGTCCGCCTGTTCCCGATCCACCCTGCCTATCTCGACACGTTTGAGCGCGTTTATGTGGCCGAGAAGCGTGAGGTGCTGAAGACACTTAGCGCCGCCATTCGGCGCATCATCGACAACGACGTTCCGAAGAATGACACCGGGCTCATTGCCTACGATTCATACTGGGGTGTGCTCCGGGACAACCCGTCATTCCGATCCGATCCCGCCATCAAAGAAGTCATCGATCGCAGCGGCGTGCTCGATGCGCGCGTCCAGCAGGCGTTCACCCGGCCGCAATACAAGGCCGCCGCTATCCGGATCGTTCACGCGCTTTCCGTCCATCGCCTGACGACGGCCGATATCTATGCGCCGATTGGAGCCACGGCTGAGGAGCTGAGAGACGATCTTTGCCTCATGCTGCCGGTGCCAGAGAAGGACGCCGAGTTTCTGCGAACGCTCGTCGAAACCGTTTTAAAGGAGCTTCTTCGTACGGTCAGTGGCCAGTTTCTCAGCTTCAACAAGGAGAACGGCCAGTATTTTCTTGATCTGAAGAAGGATGTCGATTTCGACTCTCTCATCGAAAAGCGTGCAGAGACCCTCGGCGACGCGCAACTTGATCGATATTATTTTGACGCGCTGCGGCGAGTTGTTCTCGAAGATCCTGATGCTCCGCCCTATGTCACCGGCTATCGCATCTGGGAACACGAGATCGAGTGGCGGGAACGGCGTGCCGGCCGCAGCGGCTACCTGTTCTTCGGGGCTCCCAATGAGCGCTCGACGGCGCAACCCGCTCGCGATTTCTATCTATATTTCCTGCAGCCGTTCGATGCGCCGTACTTCAAGGATGAGAAAAAGGCAGACGAGGTCTTCTTCAAACTGAAGGACCGAGACGATGCGTTCGAACGCGCTCTTCGTCTGTATGCCGGCGCGCGGGAACAGGCTGCCGCTGCTTCGGGCAGCAACAAGAAGATCTATGAAGACAAGGCAACGGATCAGCTCCGCGCACTGACAGCCTGGTTGCGCGAGCATGTACCGACCGCCGTCGAAGTCGTGCATCAGGGGCGATCAAAGACGTTACTGGAGGTCGTTCGTGGCAAGCTGCCGCCGAACGCGACGGTAAGAGACTACGTCAACACTGCCGGTTCGGCGTTGCTGGCGCCGCATTTCGCGGATAAGAGCCCTGAGTACCCGATATTCAGCGTGCTGGTCACGCGCCAGAACCGCGATCAGGCCGCGCAGGAAGCGCTGCGTTGGATTGCCGGTGGCGTGAAGAGCAAACAGGGCTCGGCGATTCTGGACGCGCTGGAGCTGCTGGACGGCGAAACGCTGAAGCCGCGCAATTCGCGCTATGGCAAGAACGTGCTCGACGTTTTGAGCCAAAAAGGCCAAGGCCAGGTGCTCAATCGGTCCGAATTGATCGCCTCGGAGTCCGGCGTCGATTATTGGACCAAGTTTCGGATCGAGCCGGAATTTCTAAGTGTGGTTCTAGCCGCCTTGGTCCATAGCGGGGACATCGTCCTCAGCCTTGCCGGGAAAAAGATCGACGCGGCTGGCATCGACCAGTTCGCAAAGATCGGAATCGGAGAGGTCACCGAATTCAAGCACATCGATCGCCCGCGGGACCTGCCGCTCGGGCCGCTCCAGGATCTGTGCGATCTTCTCGACGTGCCAAAGGGGCTCATCGTCAATCCCGCAAACCGGGACGACGGAGTAGCCAAAGTTCAGCAGCGGGCGGCCGAGCTTCTCGGGAAGGTGGTCGCCTCACAGGCGCGCGTTGCAGAGCTGGTCTTTTGGGGCCGACCGATCCTGTCGGAGCAGGAGCAGAAGGATTGGAAGGATCGGCTCGGAAGTCTCAAGGGCTTCCTTGAATCCCTGCAGCCGTTCAACACGTCCGGGAAGCTGAAAAACTTCCCGCATGATTCCGCCGCTGTGTTGGGTCAGAAGCCGGCGATAGAGCTGGCTCGCGAGGTCGACGAGCTCGGCGTTCTCCTGCAGCAGACCAGTCCACTGACATCATATCTGGGCAAAGCAGAGGCGCTGTTGGATGCCAGCCATCCCTGGCAGGACACGGTGCGGACCGTTCGCGCCGATCTGACAGCCAAGATTGCCAGCCCGAAACAGCGTTCGGAGTCGGATTTCAAAAGGCTTCTCACTCAGACGTTGGGAGATCTGAAGTCGAAGTATCAGGATGCCTATCTGGCGGCGCATGAGCGTGCGCGCCTGGGCGCCAACGACGATAAGCGGAAGGCCGGCCTCGCGAAGGATTCGCGTCTGGCGCAGCTTCAGAAAATCGCCGGCGTGGACATGATGCCAACGCAGCAGCTGCGGGATTTCGAAAACCGGCTGTTTGCCCTGAAGACCTGTTTCCAGCTTAGCCGTCCAGACCTCGACAGCGATCCGCTTTGCCCGCATTGCGGCTTCCGGCCAGGGGAAGAGCCTGCTGGTGGCGCGACCTCGAAGAAGACTCTGACGGACCTGGACGGGGTGCTGGATGCGTTGGTTCGCGGCTGGACGGACACGCTCCGTTCCAACCTCGAAGATCCCACAGTGTCTGCAAATATTGAACTTGTCAGCGATGCCGCCGGCAAGGGAGAACTCCAGAGCTTTCTCAAGAGCAAGCAGCTTCCTGATCCAGTGAACCCAGCCTTTTTGAAGGCTTTGCAGGAGGTGCTGAGCGGGTTGCAGAAGGTGACGTTCGGCAACGCGGCACTTCAAGTGGCCCTGTCCGAGGGGGGGCTACCGTGCACCGTCGGGGATCTTCGCGAGCGGTTTGACCGCTACGTCGCCACTCTCACCAAGGGCAAGGACCTTTCGAAAGTCCGCGTGGTGATCGAATGAAGCTATCTCGATCCGCTTTGCTAGCCCGCATCAACACGTACGAATGGTCGGACCTCGAAGTGAAGGCGGCGCAGAACGAAGTTCCGCGCGATGCATTCGAGACGATATCGGCCTTCGCGAACACAGCAGGCGGGCATTTGGTTTTTGGGGTGCAGCAGCAGCGAGAGCACTTCGAGGTCGTCGGCGTCCTTGCCCTGGACAAGGTGCAGAATGACTTGCTCAGCGCGCTGCGCTCGCGCGAGAAAATCAGCTATCAGATGGTGACCAGCGACGACGTCATCGAGACGGAGTCTGGCAAGCTGCTCGTCTTCTATATACCGGAAGCGCCGCGCCAGCATAAGCCAGTTTACCTCAATGGCGACATCCGCCGAAGCTATATCCGGCGTGGCGCCGGGGACCAAAGATGCAACGAGGACGATATTCGGCGCTTCCTGAGAGCTGCCGGCGGCCCGTCGTATGAGTCAGAGGTTGTTGACCTCGACCTCGGAGCCAGCCTGGATGCGGCGACCCTGGAACGATACCGGCAGCGCTTCCAGGCCCAGCACCCCAACCACCCGTGCATCCCATATGATAATGCTCACTTCCTGGAGCATTGGGCATTGGCGGTCGCGCGTGAAGTCGGGCTTCGGCCGACACGGGCGGCGATCTTGCTGTTCGGCACCGGCGCCGCATTGCGCACGATGATGCCGCGGCCCTTGGTCGATTGCCGTTGGGCGGACTACCCGTGGGATGCACCGGCTCCGGAGCGGCGCTGGCTTGATCGGCTCGTCTGCGAGGAGAACCTCTGGACCTGTTGGGAACAACTGGCCGATCGCTACGCGCAGAACGCCTCCAAGCCATTCTCGATCGAACTGGGGACAATGGCGCGGCAGGATCGCCCGGAAGACTTCATTTCATTCCGTGAGGCGGCGATCAATCTCCTGATGCATCAAGATTTTGAAGAGACGACGCGGGCCGCCACGATCGCATTCCACCCAGACCGGGTGGTTTTCGAGAATCCGGGCTGCACGCGCGCGCACAAGGCCGATTTGCTTGAGCCAGGCGCCAAGGACGTCCGGAATCCTTTGATCGTCGCCATGTTCCGCCGCGTCGGTTTGAGCGAACAGGCGGGCACGGGAATTGGCGCGATCTTCAGCGATTGGCGCCGCCGCGGCAGGGTGCCGCCGGAGATCATAAACGATATCCCATCGTACAGCTTCCGCCTGTCGCTCCTGGCGAAGGAGCTGATGTCGGAGAGGCAGCTTCTATTTCAGGCTTCGCTGGGTGCCAGGCTCTCAGACGCCGAGGCGCACGCGCTGGCAATCCTGTGTGGCCAGCCGCAGGTCTCCTTGCCGGAATTTCGGGCTTCGCTTGGTATGGGGAGCGCCGACACGCTGGCGGTTCTGGCGCGCCTGGAGACGCAGGTGCTGGCGGCCCGGATCGAACGGTCGGACGGCGCATGCTATGAACTCGCCCAGCATCTCCGTGATCGCTGGCCCATCCCCGGCATGGCCAAGTCGACAGCAGGCAGCAGCTTGGTCAGTGACCAAGCCGCCGAGAATTCGGCGAGCTTAGTCAGTGACCAAGCTCGCGCGCGGGGAGAGAGTGGTCGCCGGCCGTCTCGCCCGGTTGACGAACTCACCGCGCAGCAGCGCCAGCTTCTGTCGGCGTGCGACACGCCCCGCCGCCAAACCGAGTTGATGGAATTGCTAGGCGTGACCCATCGTACCCAGTTTCGGACCTTCCACCTGCAACCCCTAATAGATGGCGGGTTGCTGCAGCCGCAGTTTCCCGACAACCCGCGCCATCCCAGACAACGCTACTCGCTTACCCCCGTCGGTGCCGAGATCGTTGGTCGTCAACTCAAGGCTGAGGTAGCTTCCAAATGACCACTAGGGGCAAATCACCTCGGACCGGCGAACTTTTCGTTGAAGGATCTGGACAACTCCGCTTGGTCGAAAAGTCAGCGGAGCAGCAGGTTCTGGAAAGGGGCAAGGTCGAATGCCTCGGGATGACATTTGATAGCGAAGACGCACGCCGGGCCTTTTTCACCGAGCGCCTTCGCGAGAAACTGACCGACCCTGAATTCAGGAAGACCCCCGGGTTTCCAAAGGGAGCCGACGAGGACATCATCCGGATGTCTGATCCGCCTTGGTATACAGCGTGTCCCAATCCCTTCCTGGCCGACTTCGTGCGCTTGTACGGTAAGACTTATGATCCGAAAGAGCGTTACGAACGTGACCCATTTGCAGTCGACACAAGCGTCGGGAAGACCGATGCGCTCTACAAGGCACACGGTTACCACACAAAGGTTCCGCACCTAGCGATCGTTCCCTCGATCCTCCACTACACGGATCCGGGCGATGTCGTGCTGGATGGTTTTGCTGGCTCAGGCATGACTGGTGTGGCTGCCCAATGGTGCGGTTCTGCACCGGCGGAGTACCGCAAGCAGATCGAGGCGGAGTGGTCGCAACAAGGGCAACCGAAACCAAAATGGGGCGCGCGCCGCGCAATTCTAAACGATCTCGGTCCGGCTGCCAGCTTCATCGCTGCGAACTACACATTGCCTTTCGACGTCGCTGCATTTTCCAGAGCCGCGGAACGCGTCCTTGCCGAGGTCGAGAAGGAACTCGGCTGGATGTACGAGACACTTCACACCGACGGAAAGTCCAAGGGCCGCATCAATTTCACGGTCTGGAGCGAGGTCTTCACCTGCCCGGAATGTGCCGGTGAGGTGAACTTCGTCGAAGAGGCTCTCGATCCTTCCACTAAGCGTGTCCATGATCACTTTCCTTGTCCGCACTGCAATGCTGAGCTGACAAAGAGCCGCCTGGAAAAGCTCTATGAGACAAGGGTCGATCCGGTGATTGGAAAGACCATCAAGACACCCAAGCGTCGAGCTGCCCTGATCGACTATTCAATCGGCAGCGCCAGGTACGAAAAGGCTCCGACACCTGCTGACGCTGCGGTGCTTGATCGAATAGCAGCCATGCCTTTGCCCGCGGAGGTGCCAACCCAACCACTGCCTTACATGCATATGACTCACGAGCGCGCCCGCATGGACTCCGCCGGCGTCACTCATGTGCATCACTTTTTCATGCCGCGTGCTGCGCAAGCTCTCGCATCCCTTTGGCGCAATGCCAATGCTGAACAAAACCGGCGTCTTCGGTCGATGCTTCTCTACTTTGTCGAGCAAGCCATCTGGACAATGTCTATCTTGAATCGATATCGCCCCACGGGATTTTCCCAAGTAAATCAGTATATGACTGGAGTGTACTACGTCGCTTCTCAGAATTCAGAGCCAAGCCCATGGTATGTCCTGGGGGGAAAGGCGAAGCGCCTAGGAACTACATTTTCAGGCCTTCGTAGCAGGCAATATTTTGTAGCTACGCAGACGGGCACCTGCGCCCTTATCCCGCTCCAACAGAACTCAATCGATTATATTTTCACGGATCCACCATTTGGCGAGAACATTTACTATTCAGACCTAAATTACTTAGTCGAAGCATGGCATCGAGTTATTACGGAGCCGGAGCCGGAAGCAATAGTCGATAAAGCGAAGAAGAAAGACGTTAACGACTACCAAGCGCTTATGCGAGATTGCTTCGATGAGTATGCGAGAGTCTTGAAGCCCGGCCGCTGGATGACGGTTGTCTTTAGCAATTCAGCAAATTCCGTCTGGCGAGCAATACAGGAGGCTATGGGAACCGCCGGCTTCGTTGTCGCGGATGTCAGGACTCTCGACAAGCAGCAAGGCTCCTATCGGCAAGTCACGAGCACGGCAGTCAAACAGGACCTTGTCATTTCAGCCTACAAGCCGACGGAGGCTTTGGCTGGGCGTTTTGCCCTAGGGGAGGCGTTGCCAGAAAACGCTTGGGCCTTCGTTACTGAGCATCTTGGACACGTTCCTGTTTTCTCCAGCGTGGCGGGCGTGGCGGATGTGATTGCCGAACGCACTGCGCAGGTACTTCACGATCGGATGGTGGCATTTCATGTTCAACGGCAACTGTCTGTGCCGCTTTCGACCTCGGAGTTTCTGTCTGGGCTGACCCAACGCTATCCCGAGCGGGATAGCATGTACTTCCTGCCGACACAGGTTGCTGAGTATGACCGCAAGAGAAATACCGCGGCCGAGCTTCGCCAGCTCAGCCTTTTTGTCATCGACGAGGCGAGTGCCATCCAATGGGTGCGTCGCGAGCTTCAGGACAAGCCGCGCAGCTTCCAGGATCTCCAGCCTGCATTCATGCGCGAAATCCAGAATTGGGCAAAACACGAGGAGACGGTCGAGCTTAAGGAAATTCTTCGTCAGAATTGTATCCATTACGACGGCAGCGGACCGGTCCCGAGTCAGATCCATTCTTACCTGTCCACAAACTTCAAAGAGCTCCGCAATCTCGCCAAAGAAGATCCCACACTGACCGCGAAGGCTGCAGATCGCTGGTACGTGCCCGATCCAGGGAAGCAAGGCGATTTGGAGAAGCTTCGCGAGAAAACTCTCCTGAAAGAGTTCGAGGCATATAAGCAAGCGAAGGAACGTAAACTGAAGATGTTCCGTACCGAGGCCGTTCGTGCGGGCTTCAAAGCCGCATATGACGGTCAGGACTACAAGACGATTGTCAGTGTCGCCGCCAAGCTTCCAGAAAACGTCCTGCAAGAAGACGAAAAGCTGCTGATGTACTACGATGTCGCGAGCATGCGCCTCGGTGATGAGTGAGGTGATCCATGCAAGCTGGCGAGTGGTGGCACAGCATTGATCACGATGAACCCTGCCGCGTTGTCGATACGGAAACGCTGTGGGGTCAGGCGAGCTGTCTGGTGTGGCTGCCGCGCCGGGACACGGCGGTCAGGGTTCTTCAGAAGCGCCTTATCCCGCTGAAAGCGGGCGGGTCCCATCCGCTTGATCGCCTTTCCTATGTCAGCGCCGGTGCGCGCATCGCGGACGCTTTGGAGCGCGACGCGCTGGTCGCGCCGTTGGAAGGTACCGTCATCCCGCTGCCGCACCAGCTACTGGCGCTCCAGCGGGCGATCTCCGGCGACCGCATCCGCTATCTCCTTGCCGACGAAGTCGGTCTCGGCAAAACGATCGAGGCCGGCCTGATCCTGCGCGAACTGAAAATTCGGGGGCTCGTTCGCAGGATTCTCATCGTCGCGCCCGCTGGCTTGGTCTTGCAGTGGCAGTCGGAAATGAAAGGGCATTTTGGGGAGGACTTTCGCCTCATCCTTCCGAGCAGCCTGGCCGCGTTGCGGCAAGCTGGCGCTATCGACGAAAATGAAAACCTCTGGCGCATGCACGACCAGGTGATCTGCCCGCTCGACTCGGTGAAGCCGATGGACGCTCGACGCGGTTGGAGCCAGGAGCAACTCGCCCGCTATAACCGTGAGCGGTTCGAGGATTTGGTTTCGGCTGGTTGGGACCTGATCATCATCGACGAAGCGCATCGGGTTGGCGGTAGCACTGAACAGGTTGCCCGGTTCAAGTTAGGCGACGCGCTGGCGCAGGCGGCGCCATATCTGCTGCTGCTTTCGGCGACACCGCACCAAGGCAAGTCCGATGCGTTCCGCAGGCTCATTCGGTTTCTCGATCCGGATATGCTGCCGGGAGATGACGCGATTTCGCGGGAAGCCGTCGGTCCCTTTGTCATTCGAACTGAAAAACGTCGCGCGATTGACGCCGCGGGCAACCCGCTTTTCAAGCCGCGCTTCACGCAGCTCGTGCCAATCGAGTGGGATGCCACGCACACAGAGCAGCGGGCTCTCTACGAGGCGGTCACCGAGTATGTGCGCGACGGCTACAACCGCGCCATCAAGGAAAAGCAGACGGCCGTCGGCTTCCTGATGATCCTTATGCAGCGCTTGATCACCTCAAGCACGGCGGCGATCCGAACCGCGTTGGAACGACGGCTTACAGTGCTCGAGCTACCCCAGGGGCAGCTTTCATTGTTTCCCGAAGACATGGCCGAGGAGTGGTCGTCTCTCGACGGCCAGCAACAGCTCGACACCATTCTGAAGACGCGCCTGAAGGGCTTGAAGGATGAGCGAAAGGAGGTCGAACTGCTCCTGTCGGCCGCCCGCCGTTGTGAGGCCAGCGGCCCAGACGTGAAGGCGGTGGCACTGCTTGAGCGAATCCAGCAGCAACAGCGTGAGGAAAACGATCCGCTCCTGAAGGTTCTGATTTTTACGGAGTTCGTTCCGACCCAGGCCATGCTCGCCGATTTCCTGGAACGGCGCGGGTTTAACGTCGTCGTGCTCAACGGCGGGATGGGTCTGGAGGAGCGCCGACAGGCGCAAAGGCAGTTTGCCGGCGACGCCCAAATCCTCATCTCAACGGACGCTGGTGGCGAAGGTCTCAACCTTCAATTCTGCCACGTGATCGTGAATTACGATCTGCCGTGGAACCCGATGAAGATCGAGCAGCGGATCGGCCGTGTCGATCGTATCGGTCAGAAGCACATCGTGCGGGCGATGAACTTCGCGCTCGCGGACACGGTGGAGTTACGCGTCCGTGAGGTTCTGGAAGAGAAACTGGCAAGAATCCTAGAGGAATTTGGTGTCGACAAACTCGCCGACGTGCTCGATTCCGAGGATGGCGGTGTGCCTTTCGAGGCTCTGTTTGCCCAAGCCATGATAGCGCCGGAAGATGCCGAACAACGCGCGGCGGGTGTCGCGGACGAGATCAGGCGACGGGCGGAGGAAGCGCGTGCAGGCTCCAGTCTGCTGAATGCGACCGAAAAGCTGGACCCATCGGCCGCGCAGCATATCGCTAATCACCAAATGCCGTATTGGACAGAAAGGCTGACGCTCGGATTCCTCCGCACTCAGGAGCCGACCGTGGCGTCCGCGACCGCCGCCGCTGTCGGCTTTGATCTGCGGTGGCCGAATGGCGACACGAGCCCGTGCGCCGTATTCAATCGGGACGATGCCGATCGGCCAGGCGCGACGCTGATTTCTCTCGAAGATGAGCGGGTTCGCGGCCTGATAAACAGCCTGCCCGTCTTTGCGCCAGGGCAACCGATTCCCTCCGTTGTGATTCCAGATGTCTCCGACAAAACAACTGGCGTCTGGTCGTTGTGGCGGATCAGCCTGCACACAGCCGGCGGGCGGGAGCAGCGTTTCCTCGCGCTGTTCGTGAGCGACGATGGTCGTGTGTTTGGTCCGACTGCGCGAACGGTTTGGGACCGTCTGATCGACCTTCCGGTTGGGCTGAGCCAAGCGGCCGACGATCTATCCGACGCGCCTGCGTTGCGGGCGTACAACGCCAGCCGGAGCGCCGCCGAAACGCAAGGGGCAGCGGTCTTCGAAGAACTTTTGGCGGCTCACCAGCTCAGTATCCTTCGCGAGCGCAAGAAGGGTAGCCACGCGTTTGCGTCGCGTCGACGTGCGATTGAGCGTTTGGGCTTGCCACAGGTCCGGAATTACCGGCTCCGAATTTTGGCTGACGAGGAGCAGGCCTGGACCCGAGAGCTTTCAGTGAGGGAAACCGCTCTACCGGATCTCGCGGCCGTTCTGATGGCCCGCGTGTCACCGATAGGCAAGAGCATATGATCGCTCATGCCGCCGCCAGTACCTGGCGAGATCCCATACTTGCCCAGTTCACGCCCGACATCGCCACGGTCGCACGCCTCACCGTCGTCGCCGACCCGGATGAGCTGCTGACCGAGCAGGGCGTTATTGACGGTATTCGCCAGCGCGGATTCGAGATTGTCCCGTTCGAGGATCACGTCGCGTTCCGCTACGCCTATGAGCGGCGCTTTCGTGAGGTTTGGGACAATGGGAGGGACACCAACCTCGTTGTCGTTTTGCGAGCGACGCGATCGGATGTGAGTGGCCTTCCGTTCGACCTCCTTGAGCAGGCCAAACGCGACCGCCGTCTGCTCTCGTTCAGTCTTGCGGAACTGTTCCCGTCCTTAGCTCCGCATGTGCTGTCAGAGTTGGATCGGGGTGACCTCGATGCAGTTTCCGCGGCCCAGCAACTTTTCAAACCCGAGCCCCTGGGTGAGAACGCCACGCGTGACTTTCTGCTGCGCCACGTATTCCGACTCGATCCTGCGCAGATCCAGGATGACGCGGAGCTCCTTCGTGCGCTCCTGCGACGGCATTATAGCGGGAAGATCATTCCAAAGTCTCTGGACGACCGACTGATCCATTTGTTGCGATCAACGGATCGATGGCTGAAATGGCCGCTCGATCAGATCGTCCCAAATCGAGCAAATTTCCTGGAGTTTTTGCAGGAACGGTGGCCGATATTCGTACGTCAGCGCTTGGCATTGCCGCCAAGCGGACTGCGCGAAGAAGCCGAGCCCTACGGTCTTCAGTTCTCCGGTCCCGTGGATCTACCGTTCGACCACGACGACGTTCGTGTCTATGTCGATAACCTATTTACCGATGGCCTGCTGACGCCAGTTGACGGCATCTCCCGTTCACTCGTCGCAGGGTCATGGATGGCTGTTGGTGTCGCGGGGTCTACAGGCGCGGACCTGACTTCGCGCTTCCGAAAACTCCTGCAGCTTCTGCAGGCTGATAGCCCGTTGCCTAACAGCGATCACCAGGTGTGGATTCAAGCCGCGACACGATGGGCCGAGGTCGTGGCGCTCCGCTGGTCACTGCCCGAGGATTTGCCACCAGAGGACAAATCACGGTTCGAGACGGCACACCGCGAGATCGAGCAGCGCTTCCAGGAATGGATGGTAGCGCACTATGGCGCCCTGCACAGTCTGTCGTATCTACCGCGGCCGGCCATGGTTCATCAGATACCGCGGTACATGGCCCATCGGATGGCGGCGAAGGGGCCGGCGCGGAAGCTTGCCGTGATCGTTATCGACGGCCTCGCCATGGACCAGTGGGCAGTTGTCCGCCAGGAGATGCCGTCACGAAAATGGCTCACGGAGGAATTCGGCCTCTTCGCCTGGGTGCCGACGCTGACCTCTGTATCTCGTCAATCAATCTTCGCGGGTGATCCGCCCTTCTTTTTCGGCCAAAGCCTGGATACGACGCGCAAGGAAGAGCAGCATTGGACGCGGTTCTGGGACGATCGCGGCGTTCGCAAGGGCGACGCCGTCTATGCCTGCCAGGGTACCCTTGAAGACGACGATGCGTTCATAAAAAGGGTAATTGAAAAGATCGATCAGCCCAGATGCAGAGTCGCCGGCATCGTCGTCGGGACCATTGATCAGATGCTCCACGGCATCGTCAATGGAACCGATGGGATGCACGCGGGGGTCCGACATTGGGCGAAGCGAGGATCCCTCTGGCGGCTCCTGGACGCGATGCTCGAACGTGGCTTTGAGTTGATCCTGACCGCTGATCACGGAAACGTCGAGGGCGTAGGTATCGGTAAACCAAATGTGGGTGCGACCGCCGATGAACGTGGCGAACGCGTGCATGTTTTCTCGGACGCGCTGTTGCGGTCGAATGTCGGTGAGAAATATCCGGGCTCACTGGAATGGCCATGCATCGGATTGCCTGAGGACTACCTTGCTCTAGTTGCTCCAGCGCTCCGTGCTTTCATCGGCGAGGGAAAGCGAACAGTGGCGCATGGCGGGATATGTATTGAGGAGGTGATTGTTCCGTTTATCACCATCGCAAAGGCGGAATGAGCATGCCCGAAAGACGAAGAATCGGGTTTGACCGAACGATTGCTGCTGAGTGGCTGGACGCCGCTGTCGCCCGAGTGCTGACTGGAGAGTCGCCAGATGCCACGAGGAAATTTCTCTGGGAATTTCTGGAAGGTGTTGAATCGGGCACGACCAACAATAGCAGTCGCGGAAAGACTCTCACTGTTTTGACCCGGATCTGGGTGTCCGTGCCAATACCGTCTGAACCCCTAAAGCGTGCCGCGTTGCAATGCGTGACCAGTGCGTCTGGCGAAAAGCGGATCGGGATCCATTGGGCGATGGTTGCTGGCACTCATCCCTTCTTTTTCGATGTAGCGACCCAGGTCGGGAAACTGATCAAACTACATGGCCAAGCTAATCGATCGCAAATCAAACGACGCATGACTGAGACCTGGGGAGATCGCTCTACGCTTGAGCGCACCATTCAGCATGTACTCCGGTCTTTGACTCACTGGGGGCTGCTTCGGGCCGGCGAAGAGCATGGGGCCATCGTTGGCCCGGCCTACCGAATTAGTCTGGGAGATGACATCGGCCAGTTGCTTCTACACGCCGTCTTGCTGGCGCACGGGAAGGGTTTGCCGTTCTCTCATCTCATCGACCACCCAGCCTTGTTCCCGTTCGCCATCCAAGTCACAGCGCGAGATTTGATGCGCAACCCGATCTTTCGGGTGCAACGCCAGGGTGATCAATCAGACTTTGTCGAATTGGCATAGGATTCAGGTATCGGTTAATATTACTCAGCAGTCGGTAATATAGGCGACAGTTGGTGCTTTGAAGAATGATTGCACGAGACGTGGTTTGCGCTTGATGGCGGCGAGTTGGGCTTCGATTTTGTCCTGAAGCTTTTCGCCTTGGCGTAGCGGAGTCCGGGCGACGCCCGTCCGCTTCATGTGGCTCCAGACCAGTTCATCTGGGTTCAGGTCAGGGGCGTAGCCTGGCAGAAAATGCAACGTCAGCATTCCATTGGTCGACGCCACGTAGGCTTTCACCAGCGCTGTTTTGTGGGCAGGCAGCCCGTCGAGGACCAGGTGCACCGGCCTCGTGCGGTGCCGCATCATCCGGCGTAGCAGCGCTACGAACAACTCAGCATTCAGGCCGCCTTCATAAGTGCAATACCAGAACCCGCCGCGGGCTGTCACCGCCGAGGCGGCGCTGATCGATTGCCGTTGGCCCGGACGCTCGACGATCGGCGTCTGTCCCTTCACGCCCCAGGTCTTGCCATGCACGGCGTCGGCCCGAAAGCCGGACTCGTCCCAGAAAAAGACCTCGCCGCCACAGGACTTGGCCTGCCTGGCGATTTCAGGAAACCGCTCACGTCGCCATGTGTTGATTTCCGCTGAGATCTGACCCGGGAAGGCCGGATTTTTCCACTGAGATTTGACCCATGTTTGACTGTTTCCCCGTCTGGAAGAGGCGGGGGCGAACGGAGTGTTGGACATGGCGTTTTTGAGCATTATCCGCCGGTGGCATAAGCGTGAGCATGTGCCGATCCGAGAGATTTCCCGGCGCACAGGCGTGTCGCGGAACACGATCCGCAAATATCTTCGGTCTGATGTGATTGAGCCGAAGTTTCAGGTTCCGGACCGGCCGAGCAAGCTTGATCCTTATGCCGAGAAGCTTTTGGCGTGGCTGCGCCGTGAAGCTGGCCGGCCGCGCAAGCAGCGGCGGACGGTCAAGCAGCTATACGGTGATCTCGTCAGCCTGGGCTATGACGGTTCCTACAATCGTGTGGCGGCCTTTGCCCGGGCTTGGAAGGGGGAGTGCCAACGGCTGCAGCAGACCGCCGGCCGGGGAACCTTCGTGCCCTTGGCCTTTGCGCCTGGCGAGGCGTTCCAGTTTGACTGGAGCGAAGATTTTGCGATCATCGGTGGCGTCCGCGTCAAGTTGCAGGTGGCGCACACCAAACTGTCGCATAGCCGGGCGTTCATTGTTCGGGCCTATCTGCTGCAGACACATGAGATGTTGTTCGACGCGCATAACCACGCCTTCCAAGCTCTCGGCGGCGTACCGCGGCGCGGGATTTACGACAACATGCGCACCGCCGTTGACAAGGTCGGCCGTGGCAAGGAGCGCAGCGTCAACGCCCGCTTCCTGGCGATGACCAGCCATTATCTCTTCGAGGCCGAGTTCTGTAATCGGGCCGCCGGTTGGGAGAAGGGGCAGGTTGAGAAGAACGTCCAGGATGCACGCCACCGCCTGTGGCAGTCCATGCCTCCGTTCGAAAGCTTGGACGCCCTGAACGACTGGCTGGAGCGGCGCTGCCGGGAGCTGTGGGAGCAGACCGCGCATGGCAACGAGCCGGGAACCATTGCCGATGTCTGGGCCAGCGAGGTTGAGAGCCTCATGCCTGTGGGCCGTCCGTTCGATGGGTTCGTGGAACACACCAAGCGGGTCTCCTCGACCTGCCTGATCCACTTGGAGCGTAACCGCTACAGCGTGCCGGCCTCTTTTGCCAACCGGCCGGTCAGCCTGCGGGTCTATCCCGACAGGCTGGTGGTGGCGGCGGAGGGGCAAATCATCTGCGAGCATCCGCGCATCATCGACCGGACGCACAACGGCCCAGGGCGCACTGTGTATGACTGGCGGCATTATCTGGCGGTGATCCAGCGCAAGCCGGGCGCCTTGCGCAACGGTGCGCCGTTCCTGGAATTGCCCGATGCTGTTGATTTCCGCTGAGATCTGACCCGGGAATTCCATCGAGATTTGACCCGCCCATAGTTTATGATTTGAGTTTCATGATGGGGTCAAGGCTGGATTTTTCTCCTTTCGTTTTTGGGATTTCTGCACGGAGCTATTTTTGAACCTGAAGCTGTCATTTCCGGTCTCGAGGATATGGCAGTGGTGGGTGAGGCGATCGAGGAGCGCGGTGGTCATCTTGGCGTCGCCGAAGACGGCGGACCATTCGCTGAAGCTCAGGTTGGTGGTGATGACGACGCTGGTGCGCTCGTAGAGCTTGCTGAGCAGATGGAACAGCAAAGCTCCGCCTGAGGCGCTGAAGGGCAGATAGCCAAGCTCATCGAGGATGACGAGGTCGGCATGGATCAGACGGCCGGCGATTTGCCCAGCCTTTCCCTGAGCTTTTTCCTGCTCCAGAGCATTGACCAGCTCGACGGTGGAGAAGAAGCGGACGCGCTTTTTGTGATGCTCGACGGCCTGCACGCCGAGCGCGGTGGCGATGTGGGTTTTGCCCGTGCCCGGGCCGCCGACGAGCACGACATTGTCGGCGGGTTCGATGAAGTCGCAACGATGCAACTGGCGGACCAGGGCCTCATTGACCTCGCTGCTGGCGAAGTCGAAGCCGGCCAGGTCGCGATAGGCCGGGAAGCGGGCGGCCTTGAACTGATAGGCCATGGAGCGGACCTCGCGCTCAGCGGTCTCGGCCTTGAGCAACTGGGAGAGTACCGGGATGGCGGCTTCGAAGGCCGGGGCACCCTGCTGGGCCAGTTCATCGACGGCCTGTGCCATGCCGTGCATTTTGAGGCTGCGCAGCATGATGACGAGCGCGCCGGTGGCGGGATCATGACGCATGGCGGGCCTCCTCAGATTGGCGCAAGCTATCGTAGCGCTCGACGTCAGCCTTGGGTTCATTGGCCAATGTCAGTGCCTGTGGCGCGGTGATGACCGGAGGCGGAGCCTGTTTGCCGTCGATCAGCCGGTGGAGCCGGTTGATGATATGCGTCTTGGACGGCACGCCGTCCTCCAGCGCCAGTTCCACCGCCACCAACACCGCCTGCTCGTCATGGTGCAGCACCAGGGCCAGGATCTCCACCATCTCCCGGTCACCGCCAGGACGGCGCAGGAGATGTTGCTGCAGCCGCTTGAAGGCATCGGGCAATTCCAGGAACGGCGCACCGTTGCGCAAGGCGCCCGGCTTGCGCTGGATCACCGCCAGATAATGCCGCCAGTCATACACAGTGCGCCCTGGGCCGTTGTGCGTCCGGTCGATGATGCGCGGATGCTCGCAGATGATTTGCCCCTCCGCCGCCACCACCAGCCTGTCGGGATAGACCCGCAGGCTGACCGGCCGGTTGGCAAAAGAGGCCGGCACGCTGTAGCGGTTACGCTCCAAGTGGATCAGGCAGGTCGAGGAGACCCGCTTGGTGTGTTCCACGAACCCATCGAACGGACGGCCCACAGGCATGAGGCTCTCAACCTCGCTGGCCCAGACATCGGCAATGGTTCCCGGCTCGTTGCCATGCGCGGTCTGCTCCCACAGCTCCCGGCAGCGCCGCTCCAGCCAGTCGTTCAGGGCGTCCAAGCTTTCGAACGGAGGCATGGACTGCCACAGGCGGTGGCGTGCATCCTGGACGTTCTTCTCAACCTGCCCCTTCTCCCAACCGGCGGCCCGATTACAGAACTCGGCCTCGAAGAGATAATGGCTGGTCATCGCCAGGAAGCGGGCGTTGACGCTGCGCTCCTTGCCACGGCCGACCTTGTCAACGGCGGTGCGCATGTTGTCGTAAATCCCGCGCCGCGGTACGCCGCCGAGAGCTTGGAAGGCGTGGTTATGCGCGTCGAACAACATCTCATGTGTCTGCAGCAGATAGGCCCGAACAATGAACGCCCGGCTATGCGACAGTTTGGTGTGCGCCACCTGCAACTTGACGCGGACGCCACCGATGATCGCAAAATCTTCGCTCCAGTCAAACTGGAACGCCTCGCCAGGCGCAAAGGCCAAGGGCACGAAGGTTCCCCGGCCGGCGGTCTGCTGCAGCCGTTGGCACTCCCCCTTCCAAGCCCGGGCAAAGGCCGCCACACGATTGTAGGAACCGTCATAGCCCAGGCTGACGAGATCACCGTATAGCTGCTTGACCGTCCGCCGCTGCTTGCGCGGCCGGCCAGCTTCACGGCGCAGCCACGCCAAAAGCTTCTCGGCATAAGGATCAAGCTTGCTCGGCCGGTCCGGAACCTGAAACTTCGGCTCAATCACATCAGACCGAAGATATTTGCGGATCGTGTTCCGCGACACGCCTGTGCGCCGGGAAATCTCTCGGATCGGCACATGCTCACGCTTATGCCACCGGCGGATAATGCTCAAAAACGCCATGTCCAACACTCCGTTCGCCCCCGCCTCTTCCAGACGGGGAAACAGTCAAACATGGGTCAAATCTCAGTGGAAAAATCCGGCCTTCCCGGGTCAGATCTCAGCGGAAATCAACAGCCGGCCGTCTGATCCATGCCGACCTCGTCATCCTCGATGAGCTTGGCTATCTGCCCTTCAGCGCCTCAGGCGGAGCTTTGCTGTTCCATCTGCTCAGCAAGCTCTACGAGCGCACCAGCGTCGTCATCACCACCAACCTGAGCTTCAGCGAATGGTCCGCCGTCTTCGGCGACGCCAAGATGACCACCGCGCTCCTCGATCGCCTCACCCACCACTGCCATATGCGGATTCCGGAGAATTCGCCCATGGATTCCGATTTTAATTCGCCCACGATTCCGACGTTTATTCGCCCGGGGATTCCGAGATTTATTCGCCCGGGTAGCGGTCTCTGTGGCTGTTGATTTCGTTGCTCTCCTGTTCTCGTTGGGTCAAGCGGTTTTTGGGGTTTGCTTGCGGATCTTGCGCAGGCTTTCGCCGGTGAGTTCGATGCGGTGGGCATTGTGGAGCAGACGGTCGAGAATGGCGTCGGCGTAGGTCGGATCGCCGATCAGCTCATGCCAATGCGCCGGGGGGATCTGGCTGGTGATGATGGTGGCGCGGCGGCCGTAGCGATCCTCGACGATCTCGAGCAGGTCGTGACGGGCGCCGGCGTCGAGTGGAGCAAGGCCGAAGTCGTCGAGGATCAGTAGATTGACGGCACCGAGGGTGCGGATCATCCGGCCGTGACGCCCTTCGGCGCGGGCGACCGCGAGTTCTGCGAAGAGTTTGGGGGCGCGCTGATAGAGCACGGTCCTGTCATCGCGACATGCCTTGTGACCGAGGGCACAGGCCAGCCACGATTTTCCGACCCCTGTCGGCCCGCTCAGGACGAGATTGTCGTGCGCGTCGATCCACTCACCCTGGATCAGCTTCTGGAACAGAGCCCGATCGAGGCCGCGGGCACTCCGGTAATCGACATCCTCGATTGCAGCGTCATGGCGCAGCCTGGCATGGCGCAGCCTTGTGCTCAACCGCTTGTCACGTCGGACGGTGATCTCGCGGTCGAGCAGAAGACCGAGCCATTCGGCGTGACTGAGGCTGGGGGTTTCGGGATTGGCGTGCAGCTCGGTGAACGCGCGGGCCATGCCTGCAAGACCGAGCTGGTGGATCTGATCGAGGGTCGGATGGTTCAGCATGAGGCTTCTCCTTGTCATCAGTGGAAATATCCGCCGCCCCGGATGTTGGGGTGGCGGATCGGGGTGGGATCGGGACTGGCGGTGCCGGCGGCTCGCTCCAGCCGGTTATCGAGGATGGATTTGACCGAGCCGTAGGTCAGGGTGCCGATGGTGAGCGCGCGCTCGGCCGCGGCATCGAGCCGGTCGGCGCCAACACTGCGGGCCAGGCGAAGGATGCCGATGCAGGCGCGGAACCCCTGCTCCGGATGAGGCCGGCGTTCGAGGATCAGGGTGCAGAGTGTCGCGACCGAGGGACCAAGCCGTGCGGCTTCCTGATGGATCCGTGCGATGGTCCAGTCGCCATAACGCCGGTGGCTCGAGGGCATGTGCTCGGCGATCGTCGTGTGTTTGCCGTTACCCGGCCTGCGTGCGTGCACGGCGATCCGTTCGCCACGGAGAAAGATCTCGACCGTGCGCACGGTGAACCGGGCCTCGACCTCGGCGCGGGCGTGCCGGTAGGGGACGGAGTAAAAATGCTTCTCGATCTCGACGTGATAATCGATGCCGACCCGCCGGCGCCGCCATTGCGCCAGCACATAGGGTTCGGCCGGCAGTTCCTTCAGCGCGGGACGATCGAGTGTTTCCAGCAGATGCCGTCTTGTCGCCCCCAGGCGACGGACGACCCGCTCCTCGTTCAGCCAGCGGCAGAATTCAGCGATCGCGGCATTCAGTTCGGCGAGGCCGTAAAATGCCCGGTTGCGCAGCTTGCCCAGCAGCCACCGCTCCGCCAGCAAAACCGCCACCTCGACCTTCGCCTTGTCACGCGGCCGCCGCGGCCGCGCCGGGAGAATGGCCGTGCCGTAATGGCGCGCCATATCGGTGTAGGTCCGGTTGACCTGTGGATCGTAGAGGCAGGCGCGGATGATCGCGACCCTGGCGTTGTCGGGCACCAGCAGCGCCGGCACGCCGCCAATTGCTGCCAGAGTGCGATTATGCGCCTCGATCCAGTCCGGCAGGGTCTGGGTCCAGGTCGCCTCAGCATAGGTGAAGCTCGATGCGCCGAGAACGGCGACGAAGATCTGGGCCGCACGCGTCTCGCCGGTGAGCCGGTCGATCACCACCGGCACCGTGTCGCCGGCATAATCGACGAACAGCTTCTCGCCCGATGCGTGGGTCTGGCGCATCGTCACCGGTAGCCGGGCTTCCCAGCTCCGGTAGAGCTCGCAGAACCGGCTGTAGCGATACCCATCCGGGTGCTCGGCAATATACTCGTCCCACAGGATCGACAGCGTCACGTGCTTGCGCTGCAACTCGCGGCGGATACGCCCCCAGTCCGGCTCATCCACACGTCGATGCCCCGGCCGCTTGCCCACCGCGCCGTCGAACAAGCGCCTTTCCAATGCCGCTTCGGACAGCGCCAGAGCCCCTGGCCCATCGAGCCCGGCCGCCTCCAGTCGCCGCAGCGTCAAGCGCACCGTCGATGCCGCAACCCCGACCCGGATCCCCACCTGGCGGGTCGAAAGCCCCGCCATCCTCAATCTGACAATCTCGCGCACATCGCGCATCGCAATCCGCTCCACTGGCATTCATCCGCTCCCTCGATCAGCCAAAGGGAGGGAACCTGAACCAGCCAGCAGAGACCTCAAGCCAACCCGGCCAACCCCGCCCGCCTGGGCGAATAAAAGTCGGAACAGGTGGGCGAATTAATCTCGGAATAGGTGGGCGAATAATTCCCGGAATCCCGGGCGAGTTAATCTCGGAATCCCGGGCGAATTGAGCCCGGAATCAGCACCTCGATCGCCTCACCCACCACTGCCATATCCTCGAGACCGGAAATGACAGCTTCAGGTTCAAAAATAGCTCCGTGCAGAAATCCCAAAAACGAAAGGAGAAAAATCCAGCCTTGACCCCATCATGAAACTCAAATCATAAACTATGGGCGGGTCAAATCTCGATGGAATTCCCGGGTCAGATCTCAGCGGAAATCAACAGGCAAGGGCATGAACGGTTCGATCAAGGCCCATTCGGCGTCGGTGAGGTCGCTTGCGTAGCGCAATCCGGCGCGGCAATATCGTTACCGGGCGATTTCAGTCCAGGCCATCGTGTCTCCGTTCGTCTTCGCAAACGAACTGAATCACAACCCGCTGAAATCGCTCAACTATCTTTTGCGGTCAGGCTCTTAGGTTCTGGACTCAACTGATCCATGAGGTGACGGCGAGGACGAGGCAGATACCTGCGAGGCGACACCATCACCCCCACCGAAGCCAAAAACCACTTCAGCGCCGCTGGATATGATCCAGCCTGATCGGAAAATGCTCTAGCTTGTCGTTATTGGTCTGCTGATAAGATTACGCGCCCGATGGAACGTCCGGGCAGTTCCGTGGTGTCAGCCGGCTGACACCACATCACGCCCGACGCGATTCTCATAATTCAGGATCTCGTGATGGCGAGATCCTTTTCCCCAAGCTGAGACCTCGTGAATACGCTTGTAATGCTGTTGCAGGATATAGCGGCAACGCCTGTAGAAGGGCATCCGAGTCAGAAACTGCTCCAGGTCGGGATACCGCGAAACGGCCTCCACATAAGGGAGGTATTCCGTCCCACCCCAGGGCAGGAACGCGCCATGCCAGGGTTTCGGGCTGCCCATATAATGAACAACGCGTGGATCGATCGCCTGCTCAAGCCTCGCATTGCGCAGGAAAATCGGGAAATTCCAGCTCAGCGACATCGGTATGCGTCGATCCATGGCAACAAGGTTGAGGGCATCCTGGTCCGGGTATCTCGTCTTGCCTTTCAGGTTCTGAAACAGTTTCCATGACTCCCAACCGATCCGGTCCCACCCGTCTCGGTTGATCCGCAACACCCCGCTGTTGAAATAGTTGCGCTGCCGGTTGTTCTCCAAACCGATGGAGGCGAAGTAGCTTACCAGGCTCCGATCGTGGCCTCTTCCCCCATCGAGGGAAAACGTCATTGGATCATTGGCGGCGCAAAATTGTCCTGAAGGAACCTCGGTGCGCACGAGCGGTTCCAACGACCCCATGATCTGCGTGTCGCCATCGATATAGAGCAGATGTCCGTAGTGCGCCGGCGCGATACGATCCAGAAACAGGCGGGCCAGCATGGCACCGACACGCTCGATCGCTGTTTCCGGAACGGAAAAGAAGAGAATTCCCTCAGATTCGCAAGCGCGGCGAAATACCCGGTCACACTCGGCGACGCCTTTCACACTGAAAATGGCGACATCCGCAAGATCTGCCGGCGTATGCCGCCGTGCCTGCATGGCGCTCACGAAGCTTGGAAACAGGTAACCAGGATCGGTTGTATACGAAATACAGCAATCTGCCGTCATGACCACACTCTCTGGCCACGAGGATCATGTCCGCAGACATCCGGACCCGGTGCCGGAGAGGCCAGGCAACCAGCGGTTTCGCGGATATTGGAATGCCTCGCCATCAGTCACACCGGCTGCTGATTTGAAACGCTCCGGCGACGCCGGCCAACAACATCACTGAGGAGGCGCAGCGCCGACTGCTCGATGCCACAAGGGCGTCCGAGAAGATGCCAGATAACCATGAGGCTGCCCGCATAAACCGCCACTCCACACATGACCAGCAACGCAAGACGGGTGAGTTGTCCCGTCAGGTTGGCTGGCAGATGCAGCAGCGAATCAAGAGCCAGAACCGCGGCCAGCATCAGCAGACTGGCGGCAATGCTGCGCAGGCTGACCAGGATCTGTTTGCGGATGGAAATGCCGGCAAGTTGGCGGATGCTGGCCATGCAGAAGATTGCCGTGACGGTTTCCGAGATCAGCCGGGCGGCGATCACCCCGGCGAAACCCCAATAAAGTGCACCGCCAACCAGAAGAGGCAGTTTGACAAGGACCTGAACGGTGTTCCGGGATGCGATTTCACGCGTGCGGCCGAGCGACATGCCGAGAGGCGAGAGCAGCATGCCGAACATATAGGGGATCAGGCTGATAGAGAGCCAGCGCGTCATCAAAATGGCACTAACCCATTTCGGCCCCAGAAGTACCTGAACCAATGGCCCGGCTACCGCGGCCTGGCCAACCAGAAGCGGCAGCCCGACCGCAATCACCGCACTCGCCGCAAGCTGATAACTCTCACGCAACCGCGCCAGATCGTCGCGAACAACGGTGAAAGCCGACAGCAATGGTCGGATGATCGGCGAAAACAGAGCGGCCATCGGGATGATGCTGAGATTATTCGCCGTGCTAAACAGACCAAGACGCGCTGCCGGCATGATTTTGCCGAGTAGAAGCTGTTCTGACTGTATATTGATCGACATCAGTATCTGCGAAACGCTGACCCAGCCCAGAAAGCCGCTGAACAAGCGCCAGTCGCGCAGCGAAAGCCGCGGCCGGTATGGGAGAACGACGTAGCCGAGCAGGGTATTCACCACTGGTCCCGCAATCGTGCAGAGGCCGATCGACCAGAACGAATGGGTTGTGAAGGCGAGGATCGCGGCGGTTGCGAAGGCGGCGGCTTTCCCGGCCAGTTCGAACCAGAACTCGTAAACGAAATTCAGCACCTTGGCATATTCGGCAAGCTGCGGTGTCTGCATGCCACGGGCAGCGGGGGCAAGGCTGAGGGCCTGGATCAGCGGTATCAGTTCAGGGTGCCCGTACCAATGCGCGAACGGGATCGCGATACCGCTCACCAGGAGACACAGTGACGCTCCGCGGATCAGGCTGAGGGTGAATGCCGTATGAAGATGATGCGGCATGATGTCTGGCAACTGGACCAACGCCTGGCTCAGCGGCATTTCCAGGGCGGCTTCCAGAATGGTCACCAAGGTCATGGCAATCGCCACCAGGCCGAAATCGGCCGGCGAAAGCAGGCGGGCCAGGATCAACATGGTGAACAGGTCGATCACCCGGCTGACCAACCGGCCAAACACCATGAGCGACCCGCTCAGCACTGTCTTGTGACCTAGCATGTGAGCAGAGGATCGTCCGCAGTCCCGGCGGAGGCATCGCTGGCGAGCGCCCGCACAAGGCGCGCTGGAATTCCGGCATACAAGCCATTCGGCTCGGTCGACCTGGTAACCAGCGACCCGGCCGCGATGACGCACCCCTCGGCAATCGTTACCCCGGGCAAAATCGTGACACCGCTACCGATCCAGCAGCCGCGACCGATGACCACCGGACCGCCCACCGCTTCCACGACACAGCGCTGCGTTGGCGGTCCGATCTCATGCGAACCGGTAATGATTCGGACAAACTGGCCGATCCGCACATTGGGCCCGATTTCCAGCGGCATGAAGCCGTCATAGAAAAACCCCACATTGATAAAGACTTCAGAGCCGATCTTCACAGTCCGGGAGCGGAAGCTGGCCCGCGCCCAGATGCAGGAAGACCGGTCGACATCGTAGCCAAGCCTGCGCATCAGCGGCATCCGTATCGATACCGGCAGGAACTCGCTGGCGAGCGCGGCATCGACGATCCGATGGATGTAATTTCCCATTTCCTGGCCCCCTCTCCTCCCAGAGCCCGCCTTAAATCCTGAACCAGCCCGTGAATTTCGGCTTGCGCCGCGTTCCCCCGAGGAAATAGGCATCCTCGCCGCCATACGTCATGGCATCTGTGCCGTTGATGATGAGCCCGTGCGGCTTGTCCAATGTCTCGATCAGTTCGTTGTGCAGATCGAACGCCCGACGCATCGTGTTGGACACGCCCACAACAGACAGGATCAGGTCGGAAACGCTGCCGAGCACCAAGCCATCGGAGACGATCGGCAGAGGGGGACTGTCGAGGATGATGTAGTCGAATTCCTCGCCCAGGGTTCTGACGATCCCGCGCAAAGCAACCTCATCAAGGCGGGCGCCGCGTTCAGCCGCAGCACTGCCCGAGGGCAGAACCCAGAAATTTCCGTTCGGCCATCGCTGCAACTTGGGCCGCGAGCCAGTCCGCAGCCAGTCGGTCAGCCCGGGCAAGCCTTCGAAATCGACCAGCAGGTTGAGCCGGCTCAGATAAAAATCGCAATCGAGCAGCACCACTCGTTTGCCGTCTTCCGCCAAGGTCCGGCACAGGTTGGCCGCGATCGTTGTCTTGCCGTCCTGCTTGCTCGCGGAAATCAACAAAATCGCCGAAGCGCGCGCTTCATCGGTATTTCGGTAAATATTACGCTTTATAAGCTGGAATGCCTCGGAAAACGGGTTGAAACTGTCGGGGCCGAATGTGTTGGCGCCGATGAGTCGTTGCCCTTGCTGAGGCACGGCACCGTAGACCGGCAATCGCACGGCGCGGCGGATCTGCTCTTCACTCTCATATCGGCCGGAGAAGGCCCGCCGGCCGAACACCAGCGCCATGCCCGCAAAGAAACCAACCATCGCTCCGGCGATGACCGTGATGACCGCGCGCGGAGAAGTGGCCCGCAACGGCAGACGCGACGAGGTGACGACGCGCGTGTCGATGATGGTCGCCGCCTTCGATATCTGCGCCTGTTCGGCCTTCTGGGTCAGCACTTCATAAAGCTGAGCCAGTTGCTTGGATTTCCGGGTCAACGCCCTGACCTTGAGCGACTCGGCAGGCTGGTCCCTGAGTTTCGACTTGTCGCTCGAGATCAGCCTGTCGATACTTGCCAGACTCTGGGATGCGGATTGCAGGTCGTTGTCGATGAGCTCGCGGATCGAGGCGCGAAGCTGATCGACCTGCGCCTGCTGGATCTGCACGTTCTGGGCACGATCGGTGAACTCGGCGTGCAGCTGGCTCAACTTCACCTCGGCCTCGGAGAGCGAGGTGGTCAGCGAAGTGAGCACAGGGTCGCTGGTTTCGCTGATGAGATAAGGGTTCACGCGCGACCTGCGGCCCATCATCGCGCGGTGCAACTGCCGCAGGGCCTGAAGTTGCAGCAACTGCTGACCGCGGCGCTGCTCCAGCTGGCTCATCTGCTCAACCGCAGCCTGTGCGGCCTGCTGTGGATCGATGATGCCGGTCTTGGCCTGATAGGCGGATAATTGCTGGTCGGCGCGCGCCAGCCTGCGCGCAACATTCACAAGCTGGCCGGTGACAAAAGATTCCGTCACCGCGGCGGCCTCCGCCTTCCATTGGAGCTGGGTCGCGATGTAATCGCGCATCAGGTGGTTGACGAAAATCTGCGCGAGAAAGGGATTCGACCAGCGCAACGAGATCCTGGCCAACTTGGTCGGCCTTGTTGGCGACCCTCCGGCGGTCACGCGCAGCGGGCCACCGGCAAGGCCATTGGCCAGCGCATCGGGCGCAACGACGCTCAGGTCGAAAATCCGGCCAGGCGCGATATTTGTGCGTACAGCGCTGTGCGCCGCAGACTCTGCCGGGGTTGCGGTGGACCTGTCAGCCTCTCCGGCGCGGACGAAACGCACCAGCAGGGCGCCCGCCGCGGTGTGCGCCACTGTGCCGATCGTGCCTCTGAGAACAGGCTTCTCACGACCGAAAATGCCTCCGGCCTTGTACAGCTTGTAGGTATTTCCGGCACCGGTAACGAGGCGAAATTTCCCGACCAGCGTCGCGTCCACCACCCTCAACGCCTCCGCTGCCGGCAGGAAAGCCTTGGTCGAACCCCCGTCGAGCCATTTCCACCGCCAATATCTGAGGGTCGGAGCGCCAGCAGGATGGATCGTCGCGTTCAGACCGGTTTCCAGCACGGCGCGCTGGATCAGGGTGCCGGTTGTCAGCAGCTCGATCTGTGTTTCCACGTCGCTCTGCTGGGCATAGGCAGAAAGATTGACCGTATTGCTGGACCCGCCGCCGCCGCCCGCGCCCTGCTGTGTTTCACCGAGATAAAGCGCGCCGGATGCCGTAAATTGCGGCACCGCCAGCAGAACATGCAGCAGGGCCGCCGCCGCCGCGATGCAGGTGAACAGCAGAATCGTCCAGGCTTGCTGGCGCAGCGTGCGCAGAAACAGTCCGAAATCGACGATGTCATGCGGCTCATGCGGCGCATGGAAACCGATTGCCGGAAGTTGTGTCGCCACTTTTTGCTTCATTGTCACTTGGAGAGATATTTGATGGAGACAAACGGGTTGAGCACGCCGGAAATCGTATTCAGCGATGGGAGCAACTTGTTCAGAACATCGTTCCATGTCGCGATGCCTGTCGGCGGCACGAAAACGATATCGCCCGGCTGCAAGGCAAAGGGCATTGCATGTCCGTCCATGATCTTTCGGGCGTTCACGACGATGAAGTCGGCCGAAGCGCCATGGGAACGGATGATCCGTATCTGCGAGAGCTGGGCATCGGTGTAGTTGGACAGGGTCATCCCGGCCTCGCTCATGGCTTGCAGCAGAGACAGCGAACCGCCCTGAAAGCCAATGGCACCCGGCTTGCCCACGGCGCCGAACACGAAGGCTTTTTCTTCAGATGCCGGCGGAATCACGATCGTGGCGCCCGGCGGCAATACGATGTTCTGCGACAGATTGCCGTCGAGCAGGAGTTCGCGAAGATCGACCGGTTCTTTTCGCGCCCCGACCGCAACATAGGCCTGATAGAGGTCGGCATTGGCAACATTGAGGCTGCCGCCCAGGGACAGAGCCTCCAGAAGCGTCAGCTCACGCCCCGGATATTTTATGCCCGGGCTCGAAAAATCGCCGAGCAGATAATACCGCAGACTATGCGGCGTCACCAGTTGCACCGAGATATTCGCATTGTTGACATAGGCGGAATACGCCGCCTGAAGCTTGGCCTGGGCCTGGCTGACCGTCAGTCCGGCCAGCTTGACGGTGCCGATCAACGGCAGCCCCACGGTGCCATCACTGGTGATCAGGGCCCCGGCGGGCCCCGATGTCACGCCATATTGGGGCGTGGACAGCTCGGGATGCAGATAGACCGAAACCGCGATGACGTCATTGGGCCCCAACCGGTATGGGGTCAGCGGCAACCTCGCATCCGGCGGCAGGCTTTGCCGCTTCATGGACACGACCGGCGAGGGCATCGTGGCGGCAACGGCGCCGGCCGGCACAATGTGCGACATCGGCGGCTTTGCGGCACAGCCCGCAAGTCCACCCATGCCCAGCAGCACGGCCATGACCATTGGCAGCGAGGTCGCCCGGTTCGATCCTGGCATGGACTTGCCGCGAAAGATCGTCTTATTTTTTATACGACCCAATGATGCTGAAAGGTGCAACCCTGAAATTTGCGCCGTCACGCCTTGCCCCCAGAATTCTGAAAACCGTCTGACCCCGAACGAACGGGAAGGATGGAAAAAAATTTAACCGCTCGTAACATGTTGACGTTTTACCGTCAAAAATTAGATAATTAAAGATAAATCCGCATAAATATGTCCATTAAGATTTGATGATGTAAATATCTTGTAAATTCGCGTGATTTGCATTATCGCGACGGCGTCTGAGTAGGGACGATGACACAGGCTGCCGCCCGCCAATTCTGGGAGAGATTGAATCGATGATCACCGCGATCGGCGCCGTGCTGTTGCCGTTCTGCCTGTGGTTCTGGCGTCGTCCAGCAAATATTCTTGTTCTTGTCATTGTTTTTTCAGTATTTTCTGCCAGTGCGATCATTGTCATCGGCGGTCTGGGGGTCACACCTGCCTTGCTGCCAACAGCAATGTTTGTATCATTATTTGCAATTAATCTCTTTAATAACGTCCATTATCCTGCTGAGCGGCAAACATTCACAATTCTGTTACCTTTTATCCTCGTCACGATCGGCGCGGTCGCGAGTTCAGTCATCATGCCGCGTCTGTTCATGGGGCAGGTCATGGTGTGGCCGCAGAAAATCAGCGCGTTTTTCGTTCGATCGCCGTTGGCGCCAAATGCAGGCAACTTCACCCAGGATATGTATCTCATCGCCAACGCGCTGCTCGCCGTCACAGCCGCCGCCTATCTGACCCGTCCCGGCAGGATATTACCGCGGCTGCTCGATGCCTATTTCGCGAGTGGCCTGCTGGTGATCCTGATCGCTCTGTGGCAGTTCGCCAGCACGATTCTGCATATCCCCTTTCCGGCAAGCTTTTTCCTCTCAAATCCCGGATGGTCGCAACTTGACAACCAGACGATCGGCACCCTGACCCGTCTCAATGGGCCTTTCAGCGAGCCATCGTCGCTGTCCGCCTATATGTGCGCATCGCTGAGCGCGGCCGGATGGTCAGTACTGAATGGCGACCGCCGTTGGCTGCCGCGCGCAACGTTTGTGGGCGGCATTGTCGTTGTGCTGCTCAGCACGGCAACCACCGGCTATGTCACAATGGCGGCGATGGCCACTCTGCTGCTGGCCCGCATTGCGATACGGGCAACGCCGCAAATGCGGCGGCGTGTCGCACTCACCCTTGCAGGCCTTGGACTGGCAGGCGGAATTTCAGCCGTGGCGCTCCCGCTCGCAACGCCCGAGGCCGGGCGGGAAGCGACGATCATCCTGAATTCGGTGCTGGACAAGACGCAATCCGCATCCTACCGGGCCAGATCGGAAGCCGACTACGACAGCGTGCAGGAGATGATAAAAACCTACGGGCTGGGCGTCGGCTGGGGCAGCAATCGTTCGTCGAGCCTGCTGCCCGGCCTGCTGGCGGCAGTCGGCATCTGGGGGTGGCTGGCCTGATCTGGTTCGGATGCGCCCTCGCAATGCGGGCGCGACAGGCCATGCGCATCACCCGCGCCCCCGATCTGCGCTACGTCATCCGCGGCACATCCGCTTCACTTCTCTCGTCGTTGATCTCCGCGCTGCTATCCGGCCCGACCATCTCCTCGCCAGATTTTTACCTGTTGCTCGCCATGCTGGTCGCGGCGACCGCCCGCGCGCAGTTCGAGGCCAAGGCGGTCTGGCAGCCGGCGCCCATCAATCACCCCCTCTCCGAACCGGTGCCGGTATGACCCCTGCCCTGCTGATCAACGGCCGGTTCGTTACCCAGTCGCTCTCTGGCGTTCAAAGATTTGCAATCGAAACCACTCGAGCCCTGATGGCACGGAACGCCCGCGTCGCGTTGCTGACGCCGCCGGGCGGCAGCCTCGCCTGGCCCGGCGCCAGCGAGATCGGAAAACGCCAGGGGCAGATCTGGGAACAGCTCGAACTGCCCCTGCATGCGCAGGACCGGCTACTGATCAACCTTGGCAATACCGGGCCGCTTCTGGCGGGGCGGCAGATCGTGGTGATCCACGATGCCGGGGTGTTCAGCACGCCCGACGCCTATTCACGGACGTTCCGGCTCTGGTACAAATTCGTCCAGAAAGCGCTGATCCGCCGGCAGGCGACGATCGTGACAGTCTCCTCGTTTTCACGCAGCGAGATCGCGCGCCATCTCTCCCTGCCCGAACCCCTGATCCGCGTCATGCCCGAAGGCGCCGACCATATGCGGCGTATTGCCAGCGAGCCGGGCGTTCTTGGGGCGAACGGGCTGTTGCCCGGAAGGTTTGTACTGGGTGTCGGCACTTTGTCTGCACACAAGAATCTCGCGGCGCTGGGCAAGCTTGCCGGGCAATTGCACGCGCGCGGCACGCCGCTGGTGATCGCCGGCGGCATGGGGGGAGCCGCCTTCAACACGGCCGATGAGAGCAGACTGCCGCAGCCCGCCCGCTATATCGGCCGCGTGAGCGATGCTGAACTGAAAGCGCTCTACGAAGCGGCAGGATGTTTTGTCTTTCCGTCCCGATATGAGGGATTTGGACTACCCCCCGTCGAGGCCCTCGCCTGCGGCTGCCCGGTCGCCTGCGCGGATATCCCCGCCTTGCGGGAATCCTGCGCCGAGGCCGCGCTCTATTTCGATCCGAATGATCCGGCGCAGATCGCCGAGAGCGTCTCGTCCATCCTGGATACGCCGTCGCAACAGGATCGCCTTCGCGCCGCCGGCAGGGCGCGGGCCGCCCAACTCACCTGGGCCAGTGCCGCGGCAATCCTCGAATCCATCGCCATGGAGGTTCTGGAACGCCGATGAAGATCGCGATCGTTCATGAGTGGCTTGAACACTACGCAGGCTCCGAGCGCGTGCTTGAGGAATTGCTGAACTGCTATCCGCAGGCCGATATATTTGCGGTCGTCGATTTCCTTGCGGACGACGACCGCAATTTCCTGGGCGGGCGCCCGGTTACGACGAGCTTCATCCAGAAACTGCCCCTGGCCCGGAAACATTTCCGCAATTACCTGCAATTGATGCCACTTGCGATCGAACAGTTCGATCTGACCGGCTATGACCTGGTGATATCGAGTAACCACGCTGTGGCGAAAGGGGCGCTGACCGGTCCGAAACAGGTTCATGTCTGTTACATGCATTCGCCCATACGCTATGCGTGGGATCTGCAATCCCAATATCTGCGTGAGAGCGGGCTGACGCGGGGCGTCAAGAGCCTTTACATACGCTGGCTTCTGCACAGGATCAGACTCTGGGATGCGATGGCCGCCAACGGCGTCGATCATTTTCTGGCCAATTCGAGCTATATCGCCCGGCGCATACAGAAGACGTATCGCCGGGACGCCGAAGTTGTTCCGCCACCAGTTGCCGTCGAACGCTTTGTTCCGGGGCATGGAGCACGGAGCGGCTATCTGGTGGCCTCCCGCTTCGTGCCCTACAAACGGATCGAACTGATCGCCGAGGCGTTCCGCGAATTGCCCGAATGCCCTCTCACCATCGTCGGCACGGGAACCAATGAACCGCAGGTGCGCAGAGCCGCAGCCGGGGCACCGAACATAACCTTGCGGCCCCCGGTTCCGCATGCCGAGCTGGTGTCGCTGATGCAGTCGGCCAAGGCGATGGTGTTTGCCGCGGAAGAGGATTTCGGCATCACGATGGTGGAAGCCCAGGCCTGCGGCACACCGGTGATCGCCTTCGCCGAGGGAGGGGCAAGAGACATTTTTCCCGCCCACTCCGTGGCGCCGACAGGCGTTCTGTTCGAGACCCAGACCAAGGATGCCATCGTCTCCGCCGTGCGCAGCTTTGAAGCCCGGAGCGCCACGATGGTGCCCGCGCTCTGCCGTGAGAACGCGCTGCGCTTTTCCGCCTCCCTGTTCCGCACCCGTATCCATGCCGCCGTGGAAACCGCCATGGCGCAGTTCCGGCCTCGCGGCACCGTCTCGGCACGCGCCGTTCACGAAAACGGATAAGCCCCCATGCGCATCATGCACTTGCTCAATCACTGCGGAAAGGCGAACGGGCACGTCAATGTCTCGGTTGATCTCGCGATCACGCAGCGTTCGATGGGGTATGACGTCGGCTATACCTGCGCCTCCGGCGACTTCATCCCGCTTCTGGAATCGGCCGGCGTCAAGGTTTACCGCGTGGAGCAGCCGCATCGCGGGATCGGCAAGTTTTTCCGCGCCAATGTGCAACTGAACCGGGCAATACGCGACTTCGCGCCGGATGTCCTGCATGTGCACATGGCCGCTCAGAGCGTTCTTGTTCAACCGTACCGGCTTCTCGGCTACAAGGTCGTGACAACATTGCATAATGAATTCGATCGCTCGGCGTGGTTGATGGGGCGCGCATCGAGGGTCGTTACGGTCGGCCAGACCGGATTTGAAATCATGCGGAAATCCCGTGTTCCGACCCGCAAGCTGCGGCAGGTACAGAACGGGTCCGTCGGCTCGCCGCGGCTGCCCGCGGCGTTCACCCCGGCCGATCTCGCCCATCCCGCCATCCTCACCGTATGCGGCATGCATCCGCGGAAGGGCGTTGGTGACCTGCTCAACGCCTTTGCCCTGTTACGGAGCACCAATCCGGATGCCCATCTGTATCTTGCGGGCGAAGGGCCGACGCTTCAGGACTACAAGGCTCAGGCCGAAAAGCTCGGAATTGCCGAACATACCCATTTCCTTGGTTTCTGTAACGACCCGCGCCGTTATCTTTTCGCGGCCGACATCTTCGTGCTTGCCTCGCACGCTGACCCCGGACCGCTCGTGATCGCCGAGGCCCGGCATGCCGGGATTGCCATCGTCGCCAGCGATGTTGATGGTATTCCCGCGATGCTCGATCACGGCAATGCCGGACTCCTTATCCCGCCAAAGCAACCAGAGCTCCTGGCGTCGACGCTGCGCGATCTGCTCGACGATCCGCCGAAGCTCGCGGAATATCGCGCGCGGTCGAAACGCGGCGCGGAACGGTTCACGATCGAACGCGTCTGTCTCGATATGGAAAAAATCTATCGGGAATTGATCTGAGCAATGCAACAGGCCCGACAGTCAGGATAAAAAGCGGCCTTGGAGCCCCGGAGCACTTTCCGATCCATCCGGATCGGATGTTGTGCTCTACCGTGAAAATGCCCCGAACTATCCCAGACAGCCGGCATTCCCTGCGTGATCGGTATCCGACGAATCGGAGGCCGCTCTATCACGCAGTGCCGCCCACCGTCAGCCCGCCCATCAGGATGCTCGGCTGCCCCACGCCCACCGGCACGCCCTGCCCGTTCTTGCCGCAGGTGCCGATGCCGGGATCGAGTTCGAGGTCATTGCCGATCATCTCCACCCGGGTCAGCGCGTCCGGCCCGTTGCCGATCAGCGTCGCCCCCTTCACCGGCGCGCCAACCTTGCCATCCTCGATCAGATAGGCTTCCGAGGCGGTGAACACGAACTTGCCCGAGGTGATGTCCACCTGCCCGCCACCGAAATTCGCCGCATAGATGCCGCGCTTGACCGAGCGGATCATGTCCTCCCGGCTCGCCTCGCCCTCCAGCATGATGGTGTTGGTCATCCGCGGCATCGGCAGATGCGCGTAGGACTGCCGCCGCCCGTTGCCGGTGGGCGCCATGCCCATCAGCCGCGCGTTCTGCCGGTCCTGCATATAGCCGGTCAGGATGCCGTCCTCGATCAGCACGGTGCGCCCGCTCGGCGTTCCCTCGTCATCCACGCTGAGCGAGCCGCGCCGGTCGGGGATGGTGCCGTCATCGACCACGGTCACCCCCTTCGAGCCGACTCGCTTGCCCATCAGCCCGGCGAAGGCCGAGGTCTTCTTGCGGTTGAAATCACCCTCCAGCCCATGCCCGATCGCCTCGTGGAGCAGAATGCCCGGCCAGCCCGCGCCCAGCACCACCGGCATCTCGCCCGCCGGCGCCGGCACGCTCTCGAGATTCAGCGCCGCCTTGCGGATCGATTCGTCCACCGCCGCCCGCCAGAAGGCCGGCGCCGTCACGCCCTCATAGGTCGCGCGCCCGCCGGCCCCATGGCCGCCCGATTCGCGCCGCCCGTCCTGCTCCATCACCACGGAGACATGCAGCACCACCAGCGGCCGCACATCGGCGACCCGCACCCCGTCCGCCCGCACGATCTCGACCACCTGCCACTCGCCGGCCAGGCTCGCCATCACCTGCACCACGCGCGGGTCGGCGCCGCGGGCATAGGCGTCGATCTCGC
Source organism: Acidocella sp. C78 (assembly GCF_907164655.1). Lineage (NCBI taxonomy): Bacteria > Pseudomonadati > Pseudomonadota > Alphaproteobacteria > Acetobacterales > Acidocellaceae > Acidocella > Acidocella sp. C78. The sequence goes on along the minus strand of NZ_CAJQZK010000060.1, from coordinate 271,197 downwards.
CGAGCAGCGCCGCCCGCGCCGCGAAGGGCATCTCCGCCAGCGGATTGTGGCCGGTATAGAGCCGGCGCGTCGCCGCCGCTGGGGCCACCGCCACCGTCCCGGCATCGCCCTGCCGCGCCGCGCGCAGCGTCTCCACCGCGCGCGCCAGGGCGGCGTCGGAAATCTCCCCGGCATGGGCATAGACCGCCGCCTCGCCGGTCACCGCGCGCAGGCCGAAGCCACGCCGGCTGTCGAAATTCGCGTTGCGGATCCGCCCGTCATCCAGGCTGACCACCTCGGATTCGCGATATTCCAGGAACAGCTCGCCATCATCGGCGGCCTCCAGCACGGGGGCGATGGCCCGCCGCGCCTCGATCACGTCGAGCCCGTCATTGCCATGGAACAGCCGGTCGGCGGTGGCGAGCATGTCTTGCATCGTGTCGGACATCATTCAGCGGCCTTCATTTCATAGGCGGGAAGCGGCACCGCCGCCGTCGCACCGCGCAGCGCGTGGCGGCAGGCGATGCAGGCGGCGAGCAGCAGCACGGCGTTCAGCTCGTGCACATAGCCGAGTTCGGCCATGCCCGAGACCAGCGTGCTCATGCCGAGAATATATTGGAGCGAAACCAGCCCGGCCAAGAGCAGGAACAGGTCGCGCGCCTTCGCCCCTACCGGCGCGCGCAGCCCCATCGCCGCGGCAATCACGACGACGATCGCCGTCACCGTCGCCATCACCCGGTGATCGAACTGCACCGTCGCCTTGTTGGCGAGGAAATTGAGCCACAGCGGATGCAGCGCCAGCGCGTGCGGCGGCAGCGCGTGCCCGTCCATCAGCGGGAACGTGTTATACACCTTGAGCGCCCCGCTCGCCGCCACCAGCGCGCCGAGCCCGATCGTGGCGATGATCAGCCCGATCGAGACGCTCAGCAGCCCGCGCAACCGCGCGAGGCCCGGCAACGGCGCCGGCTCGGGGTTGCGCAGCGTCAGCGCGGTCCACAGCATGGCGGTAAAGATCAGCATCGCCAGCACGAAATGCGGCCCGAGATAGAGCGGCGAAGGCTGGAGAACACTGCCCGTCACGCCCTGATAGGTCATGTACCAGCCCATCGTCGCCTCGCCGGCGCCGAGCCCGAACAGCACCAGCAGCCAGGCTGTCAGCCGGTTCGAGATCCGCCCCCCCAGCCGGAAGACCGCCAGCGGCACCAGAAACACCACCGCCATCAGCCGCCCCCAGTCGCGGTCGAAAAACATCGGCAGATAGAGCGACTGGAACTGAACCAGCGTCATTTTCGGCTGCATCGCCCGATACTGCGCCGTCGCCTTGTAGAGGCCGAAGGCGCGCTCCCAGGCGGCATGGGTCAGCGGCGGGATGATGCCGGTGAAGGGCTGCCAGGTCTGGATCACGAACCCCGCGCCGATCGTCCGCGCATGGCCGCCGCCCACCACCATGCCGAAGATCATGAAGCAGATGACGAGCAGCCAGGTGCCGACCAGCCGGTCCCCCCGCGCCGCCGCCCCGCTCATGCCGGCCGCCCGCGCAGCTCGAACCAGGCCCACACCGCGGCCGCCAGCAGCAGCACCGCGTTGAGCTGGTGCACGATGCCGATATCCAGAATCTTGGAAACGAGCGTGGTCACGCCGAGAATATACTGCACGATCAGCAGCGCGCCCATCACCAGGAACGCATCGCGCGCCCGCGCTGGCAGATCGGCGCGAATCGCCGCCACCACCGCCGCCAGCACGCCCACCGCCGCCACCGTGCCGAGCAGCCGGTGGTTGAACTGCGTCGCCGCCTTGTTAAGGAAGAAATTCGTCCAGAACGGGTGCAGCGCCGCGTAATCCGGCGGCACCCAGCGCCCCTGCATCAGCGGGAAGGTGTTGTCGATCGTGTAGGCATGGGTGCCCGAAAGGAACGTCCCCGCCACGATGGCGATCGAGATCAGCACGATCGAGCCCATCGCCATCCGCCGCGCCCCCGCATACCGCGCCGCCTCCGCCGGCGGCAGCCGCGCCTCGGCGGGCTTCAGCACGGTCAGCGCCGTGGCGAACACGGCGATCGCGAGCAGGGTCGCGAAACAGTAATGCACCGAGAGGCGGAACACCGAAACCTCGGTCAGCCCCGGCTGGAAGCCGGAGGCGACCATCCACCAGCCGATCAGCCCCTGCACCCCGCCGAGGACGAACAGCGTCACCAGCCAGGGCCGCAGCCGCCGCTCGATCCGCCCGGTCCAGAGGAACCAGGCCAGCGGCACGCCGAAGTCGAAACCCAGCAGCCGCCCCCACATCCGGTGGATCCATTCCGGCCAGAAGATCGCCTTGAACCCGGCGAGGTCCATGCCGCGATTGAGGTCCTTGTATTGCGGGATCGTCTTGTAAAGGGCGAACATCCGCTCCCATGCCGCATGGGTCAGCGGCGGGATCACGCCGGAGACCGGCTGCCACGTCATGATCGACAGGCCGGCATTCATGTTCTGCACATAGGCGCCGATCCCGAACATCTCGACGATCAGCGCGAAGCTGACGAACAGCCAGATCGCCACCATCCGCCGGCTTTCCGGGCTTGCCGCCCGCGCCGCGCGTATGACCGACCGACCGGCAAAACCCGCCACCGATTGCGATGCCATCAGACCATTTCCCGCATCTGTCCGTTACCAGACGCGGATTTGCACCTGAAAACCGGCTTGTAAACCCGCATCTCGCGGTGATCTGCCCTTTCGTTCAATCTTGACCTCGCGCCGCGGTTGCGCCATGTCTGCCCTGTAGCGGGACAGACACGCCCGCCGCCTCAGGCTCGTCACCGAGCATTTTCCATCATACTCCGAATCGGCCCGTCCCTTTTTCGCCACGGGCTCCTCACCTCGCGGAATTTCCATGAAGCTCGCCGAACTCAAGGCCAAATCCCCGACCGACCTGCTCAGCCTCGCCGAAGAGCTGCAGGTCGAGAACGCGTCGTCGCTGCGCAAGCAGGACATGATGTTCGCCATTCTCAAGGCCTATGCCGAGAACGACCAGGCGATTCATGGCGACGGCACGCTGGAAACCCTGCCCGACGGGTTCGGCTTCCTGCGCAGCCCGCAGAGCAACTACCTCCCCGGCCCGGATGACATCTACGTCTCTCCCGCGCAGATCCGCCGCTTTGGCCTGCGCACCGGCGACACCGTCGCCGGCGAAATCCGCGCGCCCAAGGAAGGCGAGCGCTATTTCTCGCTGCAGAAGGTCGACACGATCAATTTCGAGGCGCCGGACGCGGTGCGCCATCGCATCAATTTCGACAACCTCACCCCGCTCTACCCCAACAAGCGGCTGCAAATGGAGATCGAGGACGCGCCACCGCCGCCCAAGGGCCAACAGAAGGACTACACCGCCCGGGTGATGGATCTCATTGCCCCGATCGGCAAGGGCCAGCGCGCCCTCATCGTCGCCCCGCCGCGCACCGGCAAGACGGTGATGCTGCAGAGCATCGCCACCTCGATCTCGGCCAACCACCCCGAGGCCTTCCTCATCGTGCTGCTGATCGACGAGCGCCCCGAGGAAGTGACCGACATGGCCCGTACCGTGAAGGGCGAGGTCGTCGCCTCCACCTTCGACGAACCGGCCACCCGCCACGTCCAGGTCACCGAGATGGTGCTGGAAAAGGCCAAACGCCTCGTCGAGCACAAGCGCGACGTCATCATTCTTCTCGACTCGATCACTCGCCTCGCCCGCGCCTACAACGCCGTCGTTCCCTCCTCGGGCAAGGTGCTGACCGGCGGTGTCGACGCCAACGCGCTGCAGAAGCCGAAGCGCTTCTTCGGCGCCGCGCGCAATATCGAGGAAGGCGGCTCACTGACCATCATCGCCACCGCGCTGATCGACACCGGCAGCCGCATGGACGAGGTGATCTTCGAGGAGTTCAAGGGCACCGGCAATTCCGAACTCATCCTCGACCGCAAGCTTTCCGACAAGCGCACTTTCCCGGCCATCGACATCACCAAGTCGGGCACCCGCAAGGAGGAATTGCTGGTCGAGCGCGCCACCCTGTCGAAAATGTGGGTCCTGCGCCGCATCCTCAACCCGATGGGTCCGGGCGAGGCGATGGACTTCCTGCTCGACAAGCTCAAATACAGCAAGACCAACAACGACTTCTTCGAGGCGATGAACACCTGACCATGTCGTCCTACGCGCTGCCGCTGGCCGAACTCGCACTCGCCAATTTCATCGGCATCATCAGCCCCGGCCCGGCCTTCCTGCTGGTCAGCCGGGCGGCGGCGGGGCGCGGCAGGGCGGTCGGTTTCGGTCTCAGCCTTGGCGTCGCCATCGCCGCCACCACCTGGGCCGCCGCCGCCTGCTTCGGCGTTTCCATCATCATGGCCCGCTTCGCCACGCTCTACGAGGCGATCCAGATCGCGGGCGGCGTCTATCTGGTCTGGATCGGTGTCAGCGCCTGGCGCGCCAGGCCGCATGAAATCGACGTCGCCGGACCCGCTGGCAGCGTCGGCTTCCTGCGCGCCGTAGCCTCCGGCGCCGCGCTCAATCTCGGCAACCCGAAGATCGTGATCTTCTTCACCAGCATCTTCGTGGCCCTGCTCCCCGCCCATATCCCGCTCTGGCTGACCTTCGCCGCCATCGCGGTCGTCGGCCTGCAGGAAGCCGCCTGGTATTGCCTCGTCACCCTGCTGTTTTCGCGTGCGCGCATCCAGCGCGCCTATCGCCGCGCCGGCCTCTGGATCGAGCGGACCGTCGGCACGCTGCTGATCGCGATCGGCGCCCGCATCCTCGGCGCGGCGGTGTAATCCGCGCGCCGAAACGTTTTGCAATCAGCCGACCGCCCCTATATCCCGACCAATATCCAGACGGAGACATTCATATGCCCGACGCCAGCCAGCCCACGGATTACAAGGTCCGCGACATCACCCTCGCCGACTGGGGCCGCAAGGAAATCTCGATGGCCGAAACCGAGATGCCGGGCCTGATGGCGCTGCGCGCGGAATTCGGCGCCTCCAAGCCGCTGAAGGGTGCGCGCATCGCCGGCTGCCTGCACATGACGATCCAGACCGCGGTGCTGATCGAGACGCTGATCGAGCTCGGCGCCACAATCCGCTGGTCGTCCTGCAACATCTTCTCGACCCAGGACCACGCCGCCGCCGGTGTCGCTGCGGCCGGCGTGCCGGTCTTCGCCTGGAAGGGCATGAACGAGGACGAGTTCTGGTGGTGCATCGAGCAGACGGTGCGCGGCCCGGACGGCTGGACGCCGAACATGATCCTCGATGACGGCGGCGACCTCACCAAGCTGATGCACGACAAATACCCCGAAATGCTCGCCGACATCCGCGGCATTTCCGAGGAAACCACCACCGGCGTGCACCGCCTGCGCGAAATGGCGCGCGACGGCTCGCTGCTCTGCCCCGCCATCAACGTGAACGACAGCGTCACCAAGTCGAAATTCGACAATCTCTATGGCTGCCGCGAAAGCTTGGTCGACGGCATCCGCCGCGGGACCGACGTGATGATGGCCGGCAAGGTCGCCGTCGTCGCCGGCTTCGGCGATGTGGGCAAGGGCTCGGCCGCCAGCCTGCGCAACGCCGGCTGCCGCGTGATGGTCACCGAAATCGACCCGATCTGCGCGCTCCAGGCGGCGATGGAAGGCTACGAGGTCGTCACCATGGACGACGCCGCCCCGAAGGGCGACATCTTCGTCACCGCCACCGGCAATATCGACGTCATCACCGCCGACCACATGCGGGCGATGAAGCATCGCGCCATCATCTGCAACATCGGCCATTTCGACTCCGAAATCCAGATCGAGAGCCTGCGCAACTACAAGTGGGAAAACGTGAAACCGCAGGTCGACGAGGTCGTCTTTCCCGACGGCAAGCGCCTGATCGTCCTCTCCGAGGGCCGCCTGGTCAATCTCGGCAACGCCACGGGTCACCCCTCCTTCGTCATGTCGGCGAGCTTCACCAACCAGGTCCTCGCCCAGATCGAGCTGTGGAACGCGCCTTCCGGCCGCTACGAGCGGAAGGTCTATGTCCTGCCCAAGCATCTCGACGAGAAGGTCGCCGCCCTGCATCTCGCCAAGGTCGGCGCCAGGCTGACGAAGCTGAGCAAGGCCCAGGCGGAGTATATCGGCGTCGAGACCGCCGGTCCCTTCAAGCACGACGACTACCGCTACTGAGGAGGCGACGATGGGCAGCTTCCTCGCGGTCATGGCGCTCGCCGCCCTGTTCGGCGGCATGCTGTTCTTCGGCGCGGTGATGACGCCGCTGGTCTTCTCGAAACTGCCGCCGGACGTGGCCGGCCCGTTCATCCGGGCCGCCTTTCCGCGCTACTACCTGTTCATGACGGTCACCTCGGCGCTCGCCGCCATGGGCCTGCTGATCCGCGGCAATCCGTGGTACGCGCTGCTCGCGGTGATCGTCACCGGCGTCACCCTCTGGCTTTGGCTCGAATGGATGCCGCATCTCAACGCCGTGCGCGACGCCGGCAACCAGGTGGATTTCCAGCGCGGCCACCGGCTCTCGGTCTGGGTCAACGCTGTCCAGTTCTTGATCGTCTTCGTTTTGCTGGCCAGCCTTGCTGTCTGATTTTATTAAATAGCAAAGACTTGTGAGCGGTTTCTGATCACCCGTATCAGCAACCGCTCACATCCCGCATGAGTCGAGCCTGATCACCCGCACCATCGCGCCTTCCGGCTCGGCCGGCGCATCCGGCGCGCGCAGCAGCAGCGCATCGGCCTTTGCCAGCCGGCCCAGCATCGCCGAATCCTGCACCGGGAACGGCGTCACGCTCCAGCCCCCCGCCGCATCCCGCGCCAGCGTCGCCCGCAGATGATCGGCCCGGTGATCATTCGCCGCCAGCGCCACGGTGCAGCGCGCGGCTTCGGTCGGTGGCGCCTCGTCCGCCCGCCCGGTCAGCCGCGCGATCGCCGGGCCGAGGAACAGCACCGCGCAGACCAGTGCCGAGACCGGATTGCCCGGCAGCCCCACCACCGGCACGCTGCCCAGCATCCCCGCCATCAGCGGCTTGCCCGGCCGCATCGCGATCTTCCAGAAATCGACGTCGAGCCCAAGCTCGGCCAGCCCCGCCTGCACCAGGTCATGCGCGCCGACGCTCGCCCCCCCGGTCGTCACCAGCAGGTCGGCCCGCGCCGCCGCCGCCGCCGCCGCGCCGATCGCGGCGCGGTCGTCCGGCGCCACCGGCAAAATCACCGCCTCGCCGCCCACCGCGCGGATATAGGCCGCGAGCGCGTGCGAATTGGAACTGACGAACCCGCCCGGCGGAATCGGCTCCCCCGGCATGGCGATCTCGTCGCCGGTCGCCAGCACCGCGACCACCGGCCGCCGCCGCACCGCGAGCCAGGGATGGTTCGCCGCCGCCGCCAGCCCGATATCCCGCGCGCCCAGCACCCGCCCCGCCGCCAGCAGCATCTCGCCGGCGGCGAAATCCTGCCCTGCCCGGCGAATATGCCGCCCCGGCCGCGCCGCCTCGTGCAGCGTCACCGAGGCGTCGTCATGCGCGGTATCTTCCTGGATGACGATCGCGTCCGCTCCCGCCGGCACCACGCTGCCGGTGAACAGCCGCACCGCCTCGCCCGGCCCCACCGTGCCCGCGAACGGGTGCCCCGCCGGCGCCGCGCCAATCACCCGCAGCCGCGCCCCGGCCTGGCCGTCGGCGGCGCGCAGCGCGAACCCGTCCATCGCCGAAACGTCATGCGGCGGCTGGGTCAGCCGTGCGACCACCGGCTCGGCCAGCACCCGCCCCGCGGCCGCCGCCAGCGGCACGATTTCCGCGCCGGTCGGCGCCATCAGCGCCAGTATCCGCGCCCGTGCAGCCTCGACGCTGATCATCGCTCACTCCTGCCAGAAAACGCCCGATTTCCCGCCGGACTTGCGGATCACCCGCAACCCTTCGACCCGCATCTCCCGCTCCGCCGCCTTCAGCATGTCATACACCGTCAGCGCCGCGACCGAGGCGGCGGTCAGCGCCTCCATCTCCACCCCGGTCGGCCCGGTGGTCTTCACCGTCGCCGCGATGCGGATGCCCGGCAGCGCCTCATCCGGCTCCAACTCCACCGTTACCCCGGCAATCGCCAGCGGGTGGCAGAGCGGGATCAGATCGGAGGTCCGCTTCGCCGCCATGATCCCGGCAATCCGCGCCGTCGCCAGCACATCGCCCTTCTTCGCCGTGCCCCCGGTCACCAGCGCCAGCGTCTCCGCCCGCATCGTGACATGGCAGGCGGCGGTGGCTTCCCGCGCCGTCTCGGCCTTGCCCGAAACATCGACCATCCGCGCCGCCCCCCGCTCGTCGATATGGGTGAGGCTCATGCCCCGAGCCCGAGCAGCCGGCGGGTCGCGGCGACGATGTCGTCCTGCCGCATCAGGCTCTCGCCGACCAGGATGCCCTGCACCCCCACCGCCTTCAGCCTGGTGATGTCGGCATAGTCGCGGATGCCGCTTTCCGCGACCACGAACCGCTCCGGCGGAATCTGCCCCGCCAGCCGCTCCGAGACCGCAATATCGGTCTGCATCGTCTTGAGGTTGCGGTTGTTTATGCCGATCAGCCGGGCCTGTAGCCCCAGCGCGCGATCAAGCTCCGCCTCGTCATGCACCTCGACCAGCACGCTCATGTCGAGCGCGCTCGCCAGCTCCTCGAAGGCGCGCGCCTGCTCGTCGCCCAGCGCCGCCATGATCAGCAGGATGCAGTCCGCCCCCATCGCGCGGCTTTCATAGATCTGCCACTCGTCGAGGATGAAATCCTTGCGCAGCACCGGCAGGTCCACCGCCTCGCGCGCCGCCTGCAGATGCGCCGTCTCGCCCTGGAAATATTTCCGGTCGGTCAGCACCGAAAGACACACCGCCCCGCCCTCCTGATAGGCGCGGGCGATCGCCGCCGGGTCGAAATCGGCGCGGATCAGCCCGGCCGAGGGCGACGCCTTCTTGATCTCGGCGATCAGCCCGGTCCGCCCCGAGGCGGCGGCATCCATCAGCGCCCGGGCGAAGCCGCGCGGCGGCGGCGTGTCCTTCGCCCGCGCCCGCATCTCCTCAAGCCCGGTCTCCGCCTTCGCCGCCTCGACCTCGGCCCGCTTGTCGGCGCAGATCGTCTTCAGCACATCCTGTTCGATCGCATCGTTCATTGGATCACGCCATTTCCCGGGTTGTTGCCACGGCCGCGGCGGCACTGGCCCGTCGCAGCCGCTCCAGCGCCGCCGCCGCGGCACCGTCATCGATCGCGCGGGCCGCCAGCGCCGCGCCCTCGCGCAGGGTTTCCGCCCGTCCCGCCACCATCAGCGCCGCCGCCGCGTTCAGCAGCACGGCGTCGCGATAGGCGCCGGGCGCGCCGGCGAGCAGGTCGCGCAGCGCCGCGGCGTTGTGCGCGGCATCCCCCCCGATGATCGCCTCCAGCGGCGCGCGGGCAAGCCCGGCATCCTCCGGGCTCACATTCATCTCGACGATCCGCCCGCCCTCGAGCGAGACGACATGGCTCTCCCCGGCGATGGTCAGCTCGTCCAGGCCCTGGCCATGCACCACCATCGCCCGCTCGGTGCCGAGCCCGGCCAGCGTCTCCGCCATCGGCCGCGCCCAGGCAGGATCGAACACACCCACCAATTGCCGCTTCACCGAGGCCGGGTTGGCGAGCGGCCCGAGCAGGTTGAAGATCGTGCGGGTGCCGAGCGCGATCCGCGCCGCCGCGGCATGACGCAGCCCCGCATGGTGGCGCGGCGCGTAGAGGAACACGCAGCCCGCCTCGCGCAGAATCGCCGCCAGCCGCTCGAATTCAGGCTCCACGGGCACGCCGAGCGCGGTCAGCACATCCGCCGCCCCGGCGCGCGAGGAGAGCGCGCGGTTGCCGTGCTTGGCCACCGGCACGCCGGCACCGGCGAGCACGAAGGTCACCGCGGTCGAGATGTTGAGCGTGCCCGCGCCGTCGCCGCCGGTGCCGCAGACATCGATCGCTCCCGGCGGTGCGGCGATCGGCCGCATCCGCGCGCGCATCGCCCGCACCGCGCCGGTCAGCTCCGCCACCGTCTCGCGCCGCACCCGCATCGCCATCAGCATCCCGGCGATCTGCGCGTCATTCGCCTTGCCGTCGATCACGGCGCCGAACGCCGCCTCGGCCAGTTCCTCGGACATCGTCTCCCCCCGCCCCAGCCGGTCGAGCACCGGCTTGAGATCGGCGAGGATCTCGCCCGCCCCCTGGTTCCGCCCGCGGGCGATGCCGAGGAAGTTGCGCAGCAGCGTGTGCCCGTGGGCGGTCGCGATGCTCTCCGGGTGGAACTGCACGCCAAAAATCGGCAAGTCGCGGTGCCGCAACCCCATGATCAGCCCGTCCTCGGTGAAGGCGGTGGGGATCAGCGTCTCCGGCAGGCTCTCGCGCTCGACGATCAGCGAGTGGTAACGCGTCGCCTCGAACGGGTCGGGCAGCGTCTCGAACACGTCCGACCCCTGATGCCGGATCGGCGAGATCTTGCCATGCATCGGCACCGGCGCGCGCATCACCCGCCCGCCGAAGGCCTGGCCGATCGCCTGATGCCCGAGGCAGACGCCGAGAATCGGCACCTTGCCCGCCGCCGCCGCGATCAGGTCGAGGCAGATCCCCGCCTCGTTCGGCGTGCACGGCCCGGGCGAGAGCACGATCGCCTCCGGCCGCATCGCCATCGCCTCATCGACGCTGATCCGGTCGTTGCGGTGCACCGCGCATTCCGCCCCGAGATCGCCGAAGAACTGGACGAGGTTGAAGGTGAAACTGTCGTAATTGTCGATCAGCAGGATCATCGCGCCGGCGCCTCGTTGGGGGTGACGTACTGGCCGGCATCCTCTGCGGCGCGAAACAGCGCGCGCGCCTTGGCGTGGCTCTCGGCAAGCTCGGCATCGGGGTCGGAATCGGCGACGATGCCGACCCCGGCCTGGACATAAAGCCGCCCGTCCTTGATCAGCGCGGTACGCAGCGCGATGCAGGTATCCATCGTGCCATTGGCGGCGAAATAGCCGATGCACCCGCCATAGAGCCCGCGCCGGCTCGGCTCGAACTCCTCGATGATCTCCATCGCCCGCACCTTCGGCGCGCCCGAGAGCGTGCCCGCCGGGAAGCCGGCGATCAGCGCGTCCAGCGCGTCCGCCTCGGGCCGGATGCGGCCCTCGACATTCGAGGAGATGTGCATCACGTGCGAGAACCGCTCGATCACGAAGCTCTCGGTCACGTTGACCGAGCCGATCTCGGCGACGCGACCGACATCGTTGCGCGCGAGGTCGAGCAGCATCAGGTGCTCGGCGCGCTCCTTCGGGTCCTCCAGCAGCTCGGTCTCCAGCGCCTCGTCCTCGGCGCGCGTCGCCCCGCGCCGGCGCGTGCCGGCGAGCGGGCGGATCGTCACCGTGCCGTCGCGCAGCCGCACCAGGATCTCAGGGCTGGAGCCGACCGCCTGATAGGCGCCGAAATCGAGGAAGAACAGGAAGGGTGCGGGGTTGATCCGTCGCAGCGAGCGATAGAGCGCGAAGGGCGGGAGCGTGAATTCCTGCTCGAAGCGCTGGCTCGCCACCACCTGGAACACGTCGCCGGCGGCGATGTAGTCCTTGCCCCGCAGCACCATCGCGCGGAACGCGTCCTCGCTCATGTTCGAGGTCGCCGGCCCGGCCGGCGCGGCATGGCCCGGCAGCGCCGGCGTCGGCCGGTCAAGGGCCGCCATCGCCGCCTCGATCCGCCCGGTCGCCATGCTCCAGGCATCCGCCGCCGAACCCCCCGCGCGCGGCCAGACCGGTGCGGCCAGCGTGATCTCGTCGCGCACCGAATCGAAAATCGCGAACACCCCGGGCCGCATCAGCACGGCATCGGGAATCCCGAGCACGTCCGGCTTGTCCGCCGGCAGCGCCTCCATCAGCCGCACCATGTCATAGCCGAGATAGCCGACCAGTCCGCCGGTCATTGGCGGCAGGTGGTCCGGCAGGTCGAGCGTCGTCGCCGCGATCAGGTCGCGCAAGCTCTCGAAGGCCGGGCGCGGATCGGCGGTGTAGCCCTCGGCGTCCGCCGCCGGGTCGCGGTTCACGCTCACCTGGCCGCGGTCGCACCGCCAGATCAGGTCGGGGGCGAAGCCGATCACCGAATAGCGCCCGCGCGCCGCCCCGCCCTCGACGCTTTCCAGCAGGAAGGAATGCGCCGTGCCATGGGCGAGCTTGAGGAAGGCGGCGACCGGCGTGATCAGGTCGGCGGCGAGCAGTCGCCAGGCCAGCGCGCCCCGCCCGGCATCGTAGGCGGCGCGGAAACGGGCGTGCTGGTCGGTCTCGGATGTCATCTCGCGGGCCTCAATTGCTGATCTGGTTCAGCAGCTTCGTGTTGATCGTCACATGGTCGCGCTGGCGCAGCGCCGCGGCATAGGTCTGCAGCACGTCGTTCTGCATCGACTGGCCGAGCGACTCGGCCACCCGCTGGCGGAACGCCTCGTTGCTGCCCGGCTTCGGCTCGGCGATGTCGCTCACCACGCCGACGACGAAGCCCGCCTGCGTCTGCACCATCGTGGGCTCGCCCTTCTTCAGGCTGAACGCCACCTGGGCGAGAGGCGGCGGCACGCCCTTGGCGGGCTTGGCGCGCGTCATCGGCGCCGAGGTCGTCACCGTCAGCCCGGCCGCCGAGGCCGCTGCCGTCAGGGTCTTGCCCCCCTTCACCGCGGTCAGCAGCTTCGCTGCCGCGACCTCTTCCTGCCGCTCCACCTGCGCGCCGGTCCAGTCGGCCAGCACGTCGGCCTTCACCTTGTCATAGGGCTTGAGCGCCGGCTTGATGATCCGGTGCACGGCGATGGCATAGTAGCTGTCGCCCGGCCCGCTCACCGCCCGCGGCGAATTGCCGGGGGCGGTGGCGAAAATCGCCTTGTCGATCGCCTGGCGCAGCGGCGCCGGCCCGGGAATGCTCGCCGGCTTGCCGTCCACCGTCATCCCCTCGCGGTCCACGCTCACCCGCGCCTTGGCCAGATGCAGGCTCGCCGGCAGCTTGCCGAGCGCCGTGCTGCCCGCCAGCGCGTCCTGCAGGTGGTTCAGCGTATTGTCCACCACGTTGCGCGCCTTGCGCAGCTGGATCTCGGCGCGGATCTGGTCCGCCACCGCCGAGAGCGGCTTGTCGCCGCCGGCCACCGCCTTGGTCACCCTGAACACATAGATGCCGAGCGAGCCCTTCACCGGTGCGGAAACCTCATCCGGCGTTGCCGCGAACACCGCCTTGGCCAGCGCCGCCGAGGGCAGGTCGGAGGGTTTCGCATCGGTCATCACGACAGCGGTCGCACTCGCCGCCGCCGCCGCCTTCTGCACCGCCGCCCAGTCAGCCCCTTGTTTCCAGGTCTTCGCCAGCGCCGCGGCGCTCTTCGCGTCCTCGGCGGTGACGATCTCGACGGTCCGCTGCGGCGCCTGCGCGAATTTCGCCTTCTCCTGCTGATACTGCGCCGCGATCTCGGCCGGCGTCACCGTCTCGCCCTTGGCGATCAGCGCGGGCGAGAGCACCACCACGTCGGCATCGCGCAAGGCGGGTGTCGAAAACCGCCCCGGATGATCCCGCCAGTAGCGGCGCAGCACGGTCTCGGCCGGCGGCGGCGGCGGGGTCGCGGCGGCGAAGGGCAGTTGCGCGAACTGCACCGTCCGCTCCTGCGCGGCATAAGCAAAGATCTGGTCGACCAGCGGCGCCGGCGCGCTCACCCCGGCGGTCACCGCATCGATGATCTGCGACGATTTCAGCCCGCTGGCGATCTCCGCCATGAATGTCGCCGGCGTCAGGCTGTGATTGGCGAGCACGGCGTTGAACGTCGCCTTGTCGAACTTGCCGTCCGGACCGTGGAACGCCGGGATCGCGAATACCTGCTGTCGGATCGCCGAGGGCGGCGCCACCACCCCCATCCGCCGCGCATCGAGCTGCATCGCCGCGCGGTCGATCGCCGAACCCAGCGCCTGCTCGGCGAACAGCCGCCGCTCGCCCTTGCTCGGCTCGCGGCCACTGTTCTGCGTCGCGTAAGCGTTCAGCGTCCGCTGGTAGTCGGCATTCACCGCCTCGATCTTGATCGGCCGCCCGCCCACCGTCGCGATCGCGTTGGACGCGCCAACGCCCATCACCACGCTGGAGACGCCCCAGAACACGAACACGCCGATCAGCACGACGAAAAAGGCGCGCACGATCCAGTTGTCGAGCAGTTGGCGAATCATCGAAAGCATGCGGCAGCAACCTCATCCAGCGGGAAAGCCGCGTCTTACCACGGGCGCGCCCGATTGCCACCCGGCCCCGCCTCGTCTACCTCCGTCGCGCCATTGGGAAGGGAGACGCGCATGCCCCAGCTGATCGCCGGAAACTGGAAGATGAACGGCACGCTCGCCGGCATCGCCGCCTATGCGGCGGGGCTGCGTGCCGCCGCAGCATACGCCGATCTGCTGATCTGTCCGCCGGCGCCGCTGATCGCCCCGCTGCGCGCCGCCCTCGACGGCGCCCCGGTCGCCCTCGGCGCGCAGGACTGCGCGGTGCAGCGCTCCGGCGCGCATACCGGCGACCTATCGGCCGATCTGCTGGCCGAGCTTGGCGCCACCCATGTCATTCTCGGCCATTCCGAGCGCCGCGCCGATCACGGCGAATCCTCCGCGATCGTGCGCGAGAAGGCGCGCACCGCGATCGCCGCCGGCCTGATCCCGATCATCTGCGTCGGCGAAACCGAGGCCGAGCGCGATTCCGGCGAGGCCGAAACCGTGGTCCGCGCCCAGCTCGCCGGCAGCCTGCCGGAGGAGCTGGCCGGCCAGACCGTGCCCGGCGTCTTCGCCCCCGGCGTCATCGCCTACGAGCCGGTCTGGGCGATCGGCACCGGCCGCACGCCCACCGAGGAGGATGTCGCCGCGATGCACGCCTCGATCCGTGCCGCGCTGCGCCGCCAGCTCGGCGCCGCCGGCGCGACGATGCCGATTCTCTACGGTGGCTCGGTCAAGCCCTCCAACGCCGCGTCCCTGCTCGCCTTGCCCGAGGTCGGCGGCGCGCTGGTCGGCGGCGCCAGCCTCAAGCCAGAGGACTTCCTCGCGATTGCCTCCGCCGCCCCGCGGGACTAGAGCACGGCATCGACCCGACAGTCGGGCATCAGGCCGCCGGACGGTTCCATCCGGCGGGCTGATGCTCTAGAACCGCGCGTCACTCCGAAAGGCCGCCACGCTCCCATGATTACCGTTCTGCTCGTCCTCCAGGCATTCATCACCATTGCCCTGATCGGCGTCGTGCTGATCCAGCGCAGCGAGGGCGGCGGCCTCGGCCTCGGCACCAGCCAGGGCATGGGCAGCTTCATGACCGGGCGCGGCACCGCCAACCTGCTCACCCGGGTCACCGCGATCCTCGCCACGCTGTTCATGGTGCTCTCGCTGGTTCTCGCCCTGCTCTACCGGCACAGCGGCGGCGGCTCGGCCGAGGCGATCCTGAACGCGCCGCCGCCGGCGAGTCCGGCGAAGAAGGCCGCCCCCGCCTCGCCGCTCGCCCCGCTGCCGCCCGTCCCTGGCGAATCGGCTCCCACGGCGCCGGCTGCTGCCAAGCCGGCGACATCCCAGCCCGCGGCTCCGGCGAAACCCGCGCAGAGCGCCCCGGCGCCGGCAAAGCAGTAATGCGCGCCCCCTCATTCGCCCGGCGCGGGGTTTTGCACCGCGCCGCCCTCTGCTATGGCGAAAGCCCATGACCCGGTATGTCTTCATCACCGGCGGCGTGGTTTCCTCGCTCGGCAAGGGTATCGCCTCCGCCTCCCTCGGCGCGCTGCTTCAGGCCCGCGGCTATTCGGTCCGCCTGCGCAAGCTCGACCCCTATCTCAACGTCGATCCGGGCACGATGAGCCCCTATCAGCACGGCGAGGTCTTCGTCACCGACGACGGCGCCGAGACCGATCTCGATCTCGGCCATTACGAGCGCTTCACCGGTGTGCACGCCACCAAGTCGGACAACGCGACCACCGGCCGCATCTATTCCGAGGTCATCGCCCGCGAGCGCCGGGGCGACTATCTCGGCGCCACCGTGCAGGTCATCCCGCACATCACCGACGCCATCAAGCAGGCCATCCTGCGCGACACCGCCGGGCTTGATTTCGTCCTCGTCGAGATCGGCGGCACGGTGGGCGACATCGAGAGCCTGCCCTTCCTCGAAGCCATCCGCCAGCTCGGCAACGAGCTTGGCCCGCACGACGCGATGTTCGTCCACCTCACTTTGGTGCCCTACATCCCGAGCGCCGGCGAGCTGAAAACCAAGCCGACCCAGCATTCCGTCAAGGAACTGCTGAATGTCGGCATCCAGCCGCACATGCTGATCTGCCGCTGCGACCGCCCGATCCCCGAGGGCGAGCGCCGCAAGATCGCGCTGTTCTGCAATGTCCGGCCCGAGGCGGTGGTCCCGGCACTCGACGTGAGCACGATCTACGAGGTGCCGATCTCCTATCACGAGGCCGGGCTCGACCGCGAGGTGCTCCGCCATTTCGGCCTGCCGCACGATGCCGAGCCCGATCTCGGCCGCTGGCGCCGCATCGTCGAGACGGTGCGCAATCCCGAGGGTGAGGTCACCATCGCCGTCGTCGGCAAATACACCAACCTGCTCGACTCCTATAAGTCGCTCGGCGAGGCGCTGACCCATGGCGGCATCGCCAACCGGGTGCGGGTCCGGCTCGACTGGGTCGATTCCGAAATCTTCGAGCAGCCCGGCGCCGTCGCCCGGCTCGACGGGGTGCACGGCATCCTCGTCCCCGGCGGCTTCGGCGAGCGCGGCACCGGCGGCAAGATCGAGGCCGTGCGCTTCGCCCGCGAGCGCGATGTCCCCTTCCTCGGCATCTGCTTCGGCATGCAGATGGCGGTGATCGAGGCGGCGCGGAACCTCGCCGGCCTGCCCCAGGCCTCCTCCACCGAATTCGGCCCCTGCGAGGTGCCGGTGGTCGGCCTGCTCACCGAATGGGCCCGCGGCAACGAGATCGAACGCCGCGCCGCCGAGGGCGATCTCGGTGGCACCATGCGCCTCGGCGCCTATGCCGCCACCCTGGTCGAGGGTAGCCTGGTCCGCGCCGTCTATGGCGACGCCGCGACGATCGAGGAACGCCACCGCCACCGCTACGAGGTCAACATCCACTACCGCGAGCGGCTGGAATCCGCCGGCCTGCGCTTCTCCGGCCTCTCGCCGGACGGGCTGCTGCCGGAAATCGTCGAATACCCCGACCATCCCTGGTTCATCGGCGTGCAGTACCACCCCGAGCTGAAATCGAAACCCTTCGACCCGCATCCGCTCTTCGCCGGCTTCATCGAGGCGGCGGTCAAGCAGATGAGGCTGGTATGATCATGAAGACGGTCGAGATCGGCGATCTGCGCGTCGGCAACGACCTGCCCTTCACCCTCATCGCCGGCCCCTGCCAGATCGAGAGCGCCGAGCATGCGACCGAGGTCGCCGGCGCGCTCGCGGACATGACGCGCGAGCTTGGCATCGGCCTGATCTTCAAGTCGAGCTACGACAAGGCCAACCGCACCTCGCTTTCCGCCGGCCGCGGCGTCGGCATGGCGCAGGGGTTGCAGATCCTCGCCGATATCCGGGCGAAATTCGGCATCCCCGTGCTGACCGACGTGCACGACGCCGCCCAGTGCGCCCCCGCCGCCGAGGCGGTGGACGTGCTGCAGATCCCCGCCTTCCTCTGCCGCCAGACCGACCTGCTGCTCGCCGCCGGCCATACCGGGCGGGCGATCAACGTCAAGAAGGGCCAGTTCCTCGCGCCGTGGGACATGCGCAACGTCGCCGCCAAGATCGCCAGCACCGGCAACGAGCGCATCCTGCTCACCGAGCGCGGCGCCTCCTTCGGCTACAACACCCTGGTCTCCGACCTGCGCGCCCTGCCGATCATGGCGCAGACCGGCTACCCGGTGGTGTTCGACGCGACCCATTCAGTCCAGCAGCCCGGCGGCCAGGGCACCGCCTCGGGCGGCCAGCGCGAATTCGCCCCGGTGCTCGCCCGCGCCGCTCTCGCGGTCGGCTGCGCCGCGGTCTTCATCGAGTGCCATCCGGACCCCGACCACGCGCCCTCCGACGGGCCGAACATGATTCCATTGGACCAGATGCCCGCCCTGCTGGCCCGGCTGCAACAGTTCGACCGTATCGCCAAATCGGCCTGAACCGCGCCACTCCGGACGCGGCGCGGCCGTCAGCGCGGCCTCATTTCTCGACGAAGGCCTTCTCGATCACGTAATCGCCGGGGCGGGACGAGCTGCCTTCGGTGAAGCCGCGCCGCTCGAGCAGCTGCACCATGTCGTCGAGGAAGGCAGGGCTGCCGCACAGCATCACCCGGTCATCCTTCGGCGCGAGCGGCGGCAGGTCGATCCCCGGGCCGAAATTTCCGGTTTCGAGAATCTGCGTGATCCGCCCGTTATGCCGGAACGGCTCGCGCGTCACCGTCGGGTAGTAGATCAGCTGCCGCGAGACCTGCGCGCCGATGAACTCGTCCGCCGGCAGGGTCTTGGTAATGTAGTCCTCATAGGCGAGGTCGCTGATGTGCCGGCAGCCATGGATCAGCACCACCTGACGGAACCGCTCATAGATGTCCGGCTCGCGGATGATGCTCATGAACGGCGCGAGCCCGGTGCCGGTGCCCAGAAGATAGAGCCGCTCGCCGGGGTGCATGTTGTCGGCCAGCAGCGTGCCGGTCGGCTTGCGCCCCACCAGCACCGGATCGCCTGGCTTGACGTGCTGCAACCGCGAGGTCAGCGGCCCGTCCGGCACCTTGATGCTGAAGAATTCCAGATGATCGTCATAGCTGGCGCTGGCCATCGAATAGGCCCTCAGCAGCTTCTTTCCCTCGACCTCGAGCCCGATCATGGTGAACTGCCCGGCGATGAAGCGGAATGCGGGGTCGCGCGTCACGGTGAAGCTGAACAGCCGGTCGGTCCAGTGATGGACCTGGGTGACGGTTTCGGTGTTGAAGGCGCTCATCTGTCGGGAAAACTCCGTCGCTCGTCCGTCCGGGGGCACCGGAAGTTCATGATCGGCCCTGTTAATTGCGGAGCGAGGCGGCGATATCAAGCCCGACTGCGGCAGATCTGCCCATGGCAGCACTGCAAGCGCGCTCCACCCCTCGACAAGACTGGCCGGTTTGGCCAAAAACCGCGCAGATCAAGGAGACGAACCAATGACTCAAACCTATGTGGACGCGGCGGGCCTGCGCGTCGCCGCCGAGCTTCACGCCTTCATCGAGACCGAGGCGCTGCCCGGCACCGGGATCGAGCCCGCTTCCTTCTGGCAGGGCTTCGCCAATCTCGTCGCCCGCCACGCCCCCCGCAACGCCGAGCTGCTCGCCGAGCGCGACCGTCTCCAGGCCGCGATCGATGACTGGCACCGCACCCGCCGCGGCCAGAAGATCGATCCCGCCGCCTACGAGGCCTTCCTGCGCGAGATCGGCTATCTCAAGCCCGAGCCAGGCGATGTGAAGGTCACCTCCGAACGCGTCGATGCCGAAATCGCCGCCATCGCCGGTCCGCAGCTCGTCGTGCCGGTGATGAACGCCCGCTACGCGCTGAACGCCGCCAACGCCCGCTGGGGTAGCCTCTACGACGCGCTCTACGGCACCGACGCCATTCCCGAATCCGGCGGCCTCGAACGCGGCAAGGCCTATAATCCGCAGCGCGGCGCCGCCGTCGTCGCCCGCGGCCGCGCCTTCCTCGACGATCATTTCCCGCTCGCCACCGGTAGCCACGTCGATATCCGCGCCTTGCGCGTGCACAACGGCCATCTCGCCGCCGTGCTCGAAAGCGGCGAGACCGGCCTGAAGCACGCCGCCCAGTTCGCCGGCTATCGCGGCGACGCCGCCGCCCCCACGGCCGTCCTGCTCCGCCACCACAACCTGCATGTCGAGATCGCGATCGACCCGACCAGCCCGATCGGGCGGACCGACAAGGCCGGCATCGCCGACCTCATCGTCGAATCCGCGATCAGCTCGATCATGGACGCCGAGGACAGCGTCGCCGCCGTCGATGCCGAGGACAAGGTGCTGGTCTACCGCAACTGGCTCGGCCTGATGGCCGGCACGCTGGAGGAACAGGTCGAGAAGGGCGGCAAGACCTTCACCCGCAAGCTCAACCCCGACCGCGCCTACATCGCGCCGGACGGCTCGACCCTCACCCTCCCCGGCCGCGTGCTGATGCTGGTCCGTAATGTCGGCCACCACATCTACACCGACACCGTGCTCGATGCCGCCGGCAAGCCGATCCCCGAGACGATCCTCGACCTCGTGGTCACCTCCCTCTGCGGCCTGCATGACATCCGCCGCACCGGCGGGCTGCGCAACTCCCGCGCCGGCTCGATCTACATCGTCAAGCCGAAGATGCACGGCGCCGACGAGGTCGCCTATGCCAACGGCCTTTTCGCCGCCACCGAATCCCTGCTCGGCCTCGCGCCGGACACGCTGAAAATGGGCATCATGGACGAGGAGCGCCGTACCTCGGCCAATCTCAAGGCCTGCATCGCCGCCGCCGCCAGCCGCATCTTCTTCATCAACACCGGCTTCCTCGACCGCACCGGCGACGAGATCCACACCTCGATCGAGGCCGGCCCGATGATCCGCAAGAACGAGATCAAGAACACGCCCTGGATCAAGGCGTATGAAGACCGCAACGTCGATATCGGCATCGTCTGCGGCCTGCCCGGCCACGCCCAGATCGGCAAGGGGATGTGGGCCGCGCCCGACGCGATGGCGGCGATGCTCGAACAGAAGGTCGGCCACCCCCGCGCCGGTGCGAACACCGCCTGGGTCCCCTCGCCCACCGCGGCAACGCTGCACGCCCTGCACTACCACATGGTCGATGTCGCCGCCCGCCAGGCCGAGCTTGCCTCCCGCCCGATGGGCTCGCTCACCGACCTGCTGACCATCCCGCTGGCCGACCGCCCGAACTGGCAGCCGGAGGACATCCAGCAGGAGCTCGACAACAACGCCCAGGGCATCCTCGGCTACGTCGTCCGCTGGATCGACCAGGGCATCGGCTGCTCCAAGGTGCCGGACATCCACAACGTCGCCCTCATGGAAGACCGCGCCACCCTGCGCATCTCCGCCCAGCACATCGCCAACTGGCTGCATCATGGCATCGTCTCCGAGGCGCAGGTGATGGAGACGATGAAGCGCATGGCCGCGGTGGTCGATGGCCAGAACGCGGGCGACCCGGCCTATCGCAACATGGCGCCGGGCTTCGACGGCGTCGCCTTCCAGGCGGCGTGCGACCTCGTCTTCAAGGGCCGCACCCAGCCGAACGGCTACACCGAGTTCATCCTGCACGACCGCCGGCGCGAGGCCAAAGCCTCCGCCTGATCTTTTGCTCCTCCTCCTCCTCCACCGCCGCGTCCGCACCGGGCGCGGCGGCCCGCGATCCCCGCACCCTCACGGGCCGCGGAGGGTATCAGGCGGAGCGGAGCAAAAACTCAGCTCCGAGTCGGCGTCGGGTCGATCGCGTTGGCGCAGGCATCGCTCGGCGCAGCCGCCACCGGCCCGATCAACGGGATGATCTTCAGCCCCGCCGACGTCACCCGGCACGGCGCCGCTGCCAGCCCACAGCCCGAAAGCCCCCCGGCGAGGCTGGCGAACAACGCCACCTGGCCGGCCCAACGCAAAATTCTCGTGCTCATGATTCCATCGAACCAAACCCAGGCGGCCCGCGTCAATGCGCTAGAGCACTTTCCGATCCATCCGGATCGGATGTAGTGCTCTATGGTATTGATATTCAGAGCATCTTTATCCGATCAGATGACTCTATCTGATCGGATGATGCTCTAGGTTCTGGACTCAACTGATCCAAGATGTGACGGCGAGGACGAGGCAGATACCTGCGAGGAAATTTCGTGCGGTTTTGTCGTAGCGTGTGGCGATGGCGCGCCAGTCCTTGAGCCTGCAGAAGGCGCGTTCGATGAGATTGCGCTTTCTGTAGGCGACGGGGTCGAAGGGCGGAATGGCGCGGCGGTTGGGCATGGGCGAGATCACGGGCCTGGTGCCTTGGCGGGTGAGGAAGGCGCGCAGGTCATCGGCGTCGTAGGCTTTGTCGGCGATCAGCTCTTCTGGTGGCGGTATTGTGGGCAGAAGCGCCCTGGCGCCGCTGATGTCGGAGGCCTGTCCCGGCGTCAGGAGGAGTGCGGCGATGCGCCCCTGCTCATCCGCGACGGCGTGGATCTTGGTCGTCCGTCCACCCCTCGACCGGCCGATAGCCTGGCTTTGCGCCCCCCTTTACCGCCCGCGGCCGCGCGATGTGCCCGAACCGAGGTGCTGTCCACCATGGCGATGCGCGGCGGATACGCGCAGGCG
Organism: Acidocella sp. C78; assembly: GCF_907164655.1. Classification (NCBI taxonomy): domain Bacteria; kingdom Pseudomonadati; phylum Pseudomonadota; class Alphaproteobacteria; order Acetobacterales; family Acidocellaceae; genus Acidocella; species Acidocella sp. C78. The sequence continues at coordinate 248,960 of NZ_CAJQZK010000060.1, read as the reverse complement.
ACCAGGGCCGCAAAGATCTCCTGCCAGAGGCCACGCTGGCTCCAGCGGTTGAACCGGTTGAACACCGTGGTTCGTGGCCCATAGGCCTCAGGAAGCGCTCGCCATCGCAAGCCCTCGCGAAAGCGATGCAGGATGCCGCTCAGCACCCGGCGGTCATCAACCCGAGGCTTGCCGCCAAGCTTCGGCAGCAATGGTTCGATCGCAGCCCATTGCGTGTCGTTCAGCCAGAAAAGTTCCGCCATGTTCCAAGTCCTCCAAACAGACTTGAATCAGACGCTCCGTAGTCATGGCAATAGGTACAGAACCTAGGCCCCGGTCATGCGCGCGAGGCATGAGTATTAGCCGTTGGCGGCATGTTCCGTCCCCGCCCGCGCCCACCCATCTCCGCGTGAAGCGGGAGTTGTCCCGCATCACCGAACACGGAGTTTTTCCATGCGTACAAGAACGATAGCCATGACCGCCCTCGCCGTCATGGTCGGCATAGCGCCGGTCGCAGCACAGGCCACGCCGGCCAGCAGCGCCCAGCGGCAGGGCGCGACAGTCCAGCACCTCTCCCACGCCGGCGGCCGGTCGGCTTTCACGCATCAGCTGAAATCGATCCAGCGCCTCGAATCGCGCAACTGATTCATCGCGGCGCCATCAGGCTACACAATCCTTGCCAGATAGATGAGTTGAGAATTGTTCATCCGGCCAGATGACCCGATCTGACCGGATGAGGCTCACACTCGGGTGTGCGGTCATGGGGCCGAAGGTGAGAAACTCACAGACGGCCCTGGATCGTACCCCGAAGGCGCCTTGAAAGCGAAAAAGGTCTTGGAGGGCCGCTTGGAAGCCCTAAATTTTCCTGAGGAAATCTGGAGCGGGCGAAGGGATTCGAACCCTCGACCCCAACCTTGGCAAGGTCCCTGAAGGGTCTGCGACGGGGTAGCCGGGGCTACGCAATAATGCGCTAATACACTGTGTCATATACATTCCTGAGGTTCCATGCGCCGCCATGGACGGCCTCCTCTACGCGCCCACTTGCCGCCAAATGCTTGGAAATTGGTTTGTGAGGGGCTATGATCCCCGTGTTCTAAGCAATCTGGCGCTAAGGCATTGATATGGCGGAAACAAGGCTCACAAAGCGCGTTGTCGACGCGCTCAAAGTTCCGAACCGTGCGAAGGTTGGAGTCAAGGTTCGAGAAAGTTTTGCGTGGGATCGCGAGCTCCGTGGCTTCGGCGTGCAGGTGATGCCGTCGGGACTGAAGAGCTTCGTGGTTCAGTATCGCACCCCGGAAGGTAGGACCCGCCGTCTGGTCATCGGCCGCTATGGACTGATGACCGTCGAGGAGGCCCGGGTGATCGCCCACGAAAAGCTGGTCGCGGTCTCCAAGGGGGTCGACCCAGCGGCGCCGGTCGAGCCCGACGGCAGCACCACGACGGTCGGCGAGATCTGCGACTGGTATCTCCTGGAAGCCAACGCAGGGCGCATTCTCGGCCGGCGCCGGCGGCCGATAAAGGCGTCCACCCTGACGATGGACAAGAGTCGCATCGAAACGCATATCCGGCCACTTTTGGGTGAGCGGCGGGTTTCTAGCCTGAAGCTTGGCGATATCGAGGCGATGCAGGCCGACATTGCCGCCGGCAAGACGGCGAAGGGCCGAGCGGGGCCACGGGGCGGCACGCCGATCGGTGGCGAGGGAGCCGCGGCCCGCACGGTCTCGTCTTTGCACTCGATCTTTGAGCACGCCGTGCGTTGGGGGAAAATCGAGAGCAACCCGGCACGGGGCGTGCGCAAGCTGGCCAGCACGCCGCGAGAGCGACGCTTAAGCAGGGCCGAGATCGCGCGTCTGGGTACAGCCATGCGTACGCTCGCCGCCGAGGGTGAGCACCCAACGGGCCTGGCCGCAATCCGGCTTCTGCTGCTCACGGGATTCCGGCGCATGGAGTGCCTTGCCCTCCAGCGCGCCTGGGTGGATGCGGAACAGCGGGCCATTCAGCTTCCAGAAACCAAGACCGGCCCGCAGATGCGCGTCGTGGGTCAAGCCGTCATCGATCTCATTCTCGCGCAGCCGGTCACCGACGGCTCGCCATATGTATTCCCGGCAGACTGGGGAAACGGGCATTTCATCGGCGTCGTGCGGGTGCTCGAACGGGTGTGTGGCGCCGCACGACTGGAGGACGTAACGCCACACACGCTGCGTCATACCTTCGCCAGCGTGGCCGGCGATCTCGGCTTCTCGGAACTGACGATCGCTGCCCTGCTTGGACACGCCGCGCGCGGTGTGACCCAGCGCTACATTCATATCGACGAGGCACTCCGGGTAGCCGCGGACAAGGTTTCGTCTGAGATAGCGGCGCTGTTGGACGGGCAGAAATCCGATTTGGGACGTAAACAGAATAACGAGCAATTCCAGTCACCCGAACAGAACTGACATCGTGTGCGGATGACGGCCGATACTCAATTCTTTCCGTCCGTTGATGGGATGCGAAACACGTCGACCTTCGTCTCCAGGCAGCGCCGAAGGCTGAGGTCAGTTGCACCCACCGCGAACCAGCCATCAGGCTTCTGGTAGAAATCTAGACCGCGGCCGATCTTGATGGTCCACCCATTATCGAGACGCACCTCGCGGTCGTGCATCTTGTCGTTCAGGCGCACATCGAGGGCGACGTCGTACTCCACCAGGCTCTGCTTGAGCTCGTCTAGCTTCTCTTGAAGGCCAGCCAGGTCTGTTTGCTGATCGTATGAGGTGAAGAGGGTGATGCTTCTGACCGTTTCCGCCTTCACGGCCGTCTCGCAGAACCGGACGAAGTTCGCGATCTGATGCGGCATGCGGATGTAGGGGTCTTCGACAACCACACTCTTCGCCCCCGGCAGATAGGGGCCAAAGATGGTGTCATATGAGTGACCGGTGTCCCCGTAAGCGATCGTGTAGTGTTGCTCAGTCGGTTCCTCGGTTTCGGGGGGGAGCGCCGCCATAGCCGGTGGCGCGGCTTGGGGCGCGGACGGAGAGGAGGGTTCGTTGGCTGGTTTGGCTTCCACGATCTTCGGCCGGAGACGGCGGCGGACGGGCTCCAATGTCGCGGAGGCGCCAATGCTTTCAAGACAGGAGACGACGATCTCTTTTCCGACTTTGTTGAAGAAAGACAAGTCTATCTTGGCGAACTCGTCGTCCGGCTTGCGCTTGTTCATCTGTTCTTTGACGCGGCGACGGCATTCGATCGCGTAGGCGACGTACTCGTCGAAGTCCTCGTCGGTCGGAGAGTCTACCGGGTGCAGGATCTTGAGCATCGCGCACAGGGTCTTCTTGATGCCCTTCTCATCACGCCCCTCGACGGCGGCGCCGAGCGTCAGCCTCTTGCTAACCTCTTCATAGCGGTTGCCGTGCTTGAGCTGGTAGTGGAATGCCTCAGCTAGGTAATCGGTGATGAGGCCAAACCGGTCGGTTAGGAAGGCGCTACTGTTTTTGGGCATTTCCCAGCCTGGCAGGTAACAGGCGAAGCGATCCATCACTGCCAGGTCGAACTGGTCGGGCAGAGGCTGGAACAGATCGTATTCCGTCGAATGGACGATTTGCTCGACCGACATGTCAATGTTGCCGACGAACGCCATGCTGGCATCGGCGATGACCTCCACGCCGCGCGAAAACCGGCCATTGGCCATGTAGTCCTTCATAATCTGGATGGTGTCGGGATCCTTGACCTTGATCCCGCCAACTTCGTCGAATGCGACGGTATCCCAGAACCCTACCAGACCAATCTTGCGGCGCGCGTTATTATAAAATAGCACCGACTTGGTCGCCTGCCCGCCACTGATGAGGGTTGAATAGGGGGAAAATTCCGAGAAGAAGTATGACTTGCCTGTGCCGCGGGGCCCAAGCTCGATAAAGTTGAAATTCGGCTCGACCAGCGGCGCCAATCTGGCGATGAAATGCAGCTTCACGCGCCGGGACAACTTAGCGGGCTCAAGCCCGACCGAGCGGAGGACGACATCCATCCACTCATCGCGGGTAAAGGCTTTCTTGGCTTCGCCATAGGAGGCGAAGTCGAATCGGCTGAGCTGGATTGGCCGCAGGTCCTCTACGTAGAAAGCGTAGGCGTCGGCATCGACGTCGTTGTGGGCGATAACGACCTCGGCCCAGATTCCACCCTCAAGCAGGCGGTCGTTGTCACGGTAGAACTTCTCGCCAATCGCGATGCGCTGAGAGGCAAAGTTTTCGAGGGATGCCCAGTGTCGCTTTTCCTTCTCGACGTAGCGGACATGAACCTTGTCGATGAACTTGTGCTTCCCCTTAATCGCTACGCGGGACTGAGCTGCGTTGGCATCGTCGGGACGGACATAGTTCTCCTGCAGGGTCGAAAGGACTGCCTCTAGGCCCTCCTGGATCTCCGCCGGGTCGTTGCTGGCACAGTATCTGGCAAGCAGGAACTCCAGAACAAAAGTGGGGATGTTGGTGCCCTTCTTGATCCGGTGAAGAAGATCCTTGCGGACCACCTTGCCGTCGAAGGCGTCGTTGAGCTTGGCGTCGATGGCGTCCATGACGTATTCAGACTGCATAGTCGGTCTCCAGATCCAGCGACGCATACTGTGCCATCGTCACGGGATTCAGTGCCCTCAACGTGAACTTGCCCTCAAATTCGAGGGCCATCTTGACGGTCACCTGAACCTTGCCGCCGGGTTTCACCGTGATGGTGCCGGTCGCGACGTCAACGGGTCCGCCGCGCTTCGCCTCGCCGACGATATTCCCCTTCTTGTCGTATGCCTCAAGGAGGATCTCGAAGGTTTCGCCCAGCGAGAACATGTTCTCGCCTTCCACTGCCAAGTCCACCACGGGCAGGCGGGTGGTTATCCGCTTGGCGCCGTTCTTGTAGGCAAGAGCGACTTTCGCCGCTGCCAAGAGAGGCTGCTTTGTTTGCTTTAGCCTGACCGTGATGACTGGGACAACTGCCTCCTGGAGAGACGCGCCGCCGTGGAAATACAGTAGCCCCTTGCGGTAAGGGGCCAGGCTGCGCGGACCGCCCAGCTTGGCGAAATCGCCTCTTACCCCAGCCTTCTCGGCTGGCAGGACGAAATTGCTCGCATCCGCCTCCCCTTCTCCGAGCAGTGCGCGGTCATGTACCGTAACCCAAGCTCCTGCCGGTTTGGCGCAGACGCTCCCTGCCTCGGCATGGGCGTTGAGCACGAAGCCGTGATCGGTGGCGATGACCACGTCGGCGAAGCCGGCATGCTTCAATTTGTGGACGGCCACGCGTATCGCCTTCAGCGATTGGTGGATCAGGGCCAACGTCGTGAGCGTTCCCGATGGGGTGTTCTCCAGATGAGCATCGATGTCGGTGCTCCGCAGGATCAGCAGCTCGACGGTTTCCGCGACCTTATCCTTCTGCCGCACAAAAGCGTCGAGCGGCGCCTCCGCAAACCTGTCGCCAAAGCGCGCTCGCACGACATCCATGCGGTTGGCGACCGTGGCCATCTTTGTTCCGTCAAGCATTACGACGAACCCGTCGCCGTCTCTCGTCAGCCGAAGCCCCGTGCCGGCTCCCGGCAGCAGGGAGGCCATCCCGACGGGAGTGACGGTGGGCAGTTGGGCGCATGCAGCGCGAATCTCGGCTTGCTCCGTCTCAGCGAGTTGCCTGTGGAGAGTTACACCCAGCTCGTAGCGGAGCGCGTCCACCATGATGATGGCCACCCGGCGCCCGCTCTCCTTGAGCATCGGTGCCACCACACTGTCCAACACGTCAGCGTTCGACAACCGACCCTGAGGCGGCCAGCCGCCGCTTTCCAAGTGCCGGGTGAAGACGGATTGGACCTTCTCCGCCAACCTCGCGTATCGCTTCCGACAGTGCTCGACCGCGTCAGACAGCGACCCGTCAGTCGGGATGTAGTCGCCAACCGCCTGCTCGAATTCGCGCTGAAGCCTGTCTGCCTCGCGCAGAGACGCCGCATAATGCTCGATGAGGGCGTCGAGGCTGCGGGCGTTCTCGGCGAGTTGGCGGTCAGCGTCCTCGCAGGCCTCGATGAGGCGCAATCCGGCTTCGACCAGACCCCATTGGGCCTGGCTTTCGCCTTTGCCGGTCCAGACTGATCCTCCATGGGCAGCGAGGAGCGATTTGGCGGCGTCTGTGTCGTCGCCGACGAGTGCCTTCACCGCCGATGATAGAAACGTCCGTTCCTCAAAGGGGAACGTGCTCCTCACGCCAAGGTCGACGATCCCCGAGCAGGCCTCGCGCAGCTTGAGTTCTTCTTCGACGGCTTCCGCGCGGGCGATGTACTCGCTGCGGGTCATCATGCCGCTCCTGATTGTGTCGCACAGGTCTTCCACGAGTACGCGGGCCGCTTCCGGTGCTCTCGGGACGTTGGACAGACTCGCGGGCAACGACGCGGGGAGGTCGAAGGCAAATTCGCTGAAGAGCAGAAAGCGCCATGCCTCGTCCGCGATCGACGACAGTGTCTTGCCCCGCGTCATCAGCTTGAGGCCGAGGGATTTCTCCAGCAGCGCCTTTGCCTCTGGAACCCAGCCTTCGTTGGCCTTCAGCGCCTCGGTCTGCTTCGTGGTCGGGACGAGGAGAGCGAGCATGATCTCACGCGCAGATTCAGCCCCCAGGCACGTGCGCAGGGTGGGCCAGGACAGGCCGCCACCCACATTATCGATCAGCGCAAAGGGCGGTGATGGATTCTCGGCGAATAGCCGGCGGATCTCAGTGGCGTGATCGGGCTTCGCCTTCAGGCAGAGGCTCTCGTAGCGATCTCCGTCCCCATCCGGGAAGATCGCGCCGCAGGCCGCGTAAATGGCGAACGGGTCAGCTTGGCGTTCCTCATCCGTGACGGGCGGCTTGGCTGGAACGTACACCAGCAGCTCCTTGGGATGGTCCGGGCGCCCCAGAGAGGCAAGTGCCAGCATCGCGGCCTCGCGGGCTTTGATGCTGCTGTCGCTGGCGTCTACTACCTGGGTGGCGTCATCCGCCATCGATAGGCACAGGTCGCGATAGCGCCGGTCCGGGTCATAGACTGCCATGACCGCGGCCTGCTTCAGGCGCCGCCGCAGTACACTCTCGCGGATAAACCCGGCAATGGTCATGAGTCCTCCCGCAGGCCCAGGATTGACTTCACCTCCCTGCGCATCTTTTCCGTTCGGGCTGCGATGGCAGGTTCGTTCCAATCATTCCGGCTAGCTAAGTCTGCGTTTAGATAGAGGCCATTCCGATAACCGATGAAATCCCCCTTGTCGTTCTGCCGATCACGCTTCCTCAGAAATTCCATCGTCCCAAGCTTAGAGTTGTATCCACTCAATGTGAGATTGCCGAGCTGGTGCGCGCAGCGCTGACGAATTGCATCAGCCGTGACAGACCCATCGCCTTCCAGCATCGCTACCCAGCCTGGGCCGAGGTTTTCAGTCTTCGGAAGGATGTGCTCCACGGTAAACACGGGCCGTTCATTCGCGTCATGCGCCCACAAGTCCCGCCTCGACTCGAGGGTTTGATGTGCCTCTTCAAGCTTGCACAGCATAAATCGGGTAACCTCATAATTTTCGAGGTATACGTCGCCCTTTAGGCGAGAATCACAGTCGTCTTCGGGGGCTGCCCGTTGCAATAACCACACACTGGTCCGCTGGACGAAGGCGTCCAAGTCGCGGACCTCTCTGCTGCGGATCAATTTTAGCAGGTCGCCTACCAGCTCCATAAACATCGGGTCGAGTTCACGAGTTGGCGGCATGTCGGTCAGATTGCGCCAGAAGAACCATTTGGTGAGCAAGGTCGCCAAGCGGCGCAGCGTGTCACCTTCATCCCACGCTTGGCTTTGCGCGACTTGGCTAGCCCATAGTAGAAATGCGTAGGCTGGTGCAGCGCCCAAACGTTGCAGGTCTTGGAGGGCAGACGCGCACAACTCTCCCCATTGCACCTTTGCAGCGGTGGTATCCATTAGCGTTGCATAGATCTTGCCTTTGGCTTGCAAGGAACCAAAGAGCCAGACCGGGCGCTTGCGTAGCAGTGTGTCGTAAATGGTGATCAGGTTCGAGCGGGTAGCGCGTGGACAGCCTTTTACCTCTACCTGCTTGAGGTACTTGAACATGTTGTACAGCTGACGCAGGAAGCGCTCCTGCACGGCCGGGTCGGGCAGCAGATCAATTAAGTCTTTCCATTCGTCAAACGCGCGATCAATGCCATAGTCCGGTCGTTTGTCGAGCTCCGCCAGCAGGTTGTTCTTACTCAGCAGTCGGTAATATAGGCGACAGTTGGTGCTTTGAAGAATGATTGCACGAGACGTGGTTTGCGCTTGATGGCGGCGAGTTGGGCTTCGATTTTGTCCTGAAGCTTTTCGCCTTGGCGTAGCGGAGTCCGGGCGACGCCCGTCCGCTTCATGTGGCTCCAGACCAGTTCATCTGGGTTCAGGTCAGGGGCGTAGCCTGGCAGAAAATGCAACGTCAGCATTCCATTGGTCGACGCCACGTAGGCTTTCACCAGCGCTGTTTTGTGGGCAGGCAGCCCGTCGAGGACCAGGTGCACCGGCCTCGTGCGGTGCCGCATCATCCGGCGTAGCAGCGCTACGAACAACTCAGCATTCAGGCCGCCTTCATAAGTGCAATACCAGAACCCGCCGCGGGCTGTCACCGCCGAGGCGGCGCTGATCGATTGCCGTTGGCCCGGACGCTCGACGATCGGCGTCTGTCCCTTCACGCCCCAGGTCTTGCCATGCACGGCGTCGGCCCGAAAGCCGGACTCGTCCCAGAAAAAGACCTCGCCGCCACAGGACTTGGCCTGCCTGGCGATTTCAGGAAACCGCTCACGTCGCCATGCCTCGATCGCCTCCGGATCGCGCTGATAGGCACGCTGCAACGGCTTTTGCGGCGTCAGGCCCAGTTTCGACAGCAGTTCGCCCACAGCCGTCACACCGAGTTTGATACCAAACTTGCGCTCGATCAGTTCGGCCACAACGTGCCGGGTCCACAGCCCGAAATCCAGGCCGTATTGGCGCGGATCGCGGCCATTGATCCAACGCAACACCTGCTGCTCCTGGCGCGGCGTCAGACGCCGCGGCCGGCCGGTTGCCGGCCGTGACCGCAAGGCTTTCACCCCGACCCCAGGCTTCGATGCCGCGCTGAGCCATTTATAGATTGTTGTGCGGCTGAACCCGTATGAGGCAATCACCAAAGAGGCCGCTTCGCCCTCGCGCACCCGCTCTACAGCCATCAGCCGGATGGTTTCCAGGGTGCGATGATCAAATCTGCGACCGTCCCGTTTCATGCCAGAATTATATCATCCCCGCAAACATACGACTAGCAAAATGTCGTCTTAATTACCGACTGGTGAGTAATGATGTCGATCGCTGACAAAGGGATGCCACGGTTATTGATTGACTCAAACAACATGAAGGCATCGGAGTGGCTTCGTACTTCGATCTTGACCAGCATTGCTGTCTTGAGTTTGTCCAGCAACGCCAGGGTATCGTCCAAACTCAGCCCACTGAGCCTATCGCAGAAATAGCCATAGGCACGGCCAATACGTCGATTTCCAAAATACGCTAGATCTTTCGGCGCCTTCACCTTTTTAGGGAAAAGATCGCTTAGCACTTTCTGGAAATCGACCTTGTTTTTTGCCTGCTCACTGGGCTCCAAACGCCATTGCCCCGCTGACCGAACAAAGATTCTATTTTCCAGGTTGTCCAGTTCGACTATCAGCTTGCGGTCTGGGTTCGTAACTGCATTGAGCTTCTTGTAGAACGCGCAGAACAGGAGGCTAATGGTGGTGAAGCGCTGCTGGCCGTCGATGAGTTCCAACCGGCCGCCCGCTAAGCCGTCATGCTGAGTGTTCACACAAATGATCGAGCCAAGAAAGTGCCCGCTGGGAGATTCTTCAAGATCGTTGAATAATGCATCCCAATTCTTCCAGCCCCATACGTACTCACGTTGATATTTCGGAATAAAAAACGAGGTCATCCCATCGGGGCTGAAATAAAAACTAACCGGTAGCGCTTTGACGTCTTGAATCATAACGTGCCCCCAGTGCTTTTCCTGCCACGTGCTTTCTTTGGCGTGGCGGCCGGTTCCACATACAGGTCTTCCAAACCATGGGCGATGGCCAGCGACTTGTCGGTTTTGCACTTCTCGCGGACGCGGTCGGGCCAATACGCCATGGCGAGGTGCGCCCAGTCGTACTCGCCCTTCTCCAGCTTGGCCCAGGTGTCCTTCAACAGCTTCTGCCACGGTTTGTGGCGGAATAGCGGCCAGAGCGGCGCGGCGGTGATCTGCACGCCGTCGTCATGGTTGGGGCGATAGGTCGGCGCGATCTGCAACAACGTGTCACGCACCGCCATCAATTCCTGTTCCAGGGACCGAACGGCTTCCAGCGCCCGATCCTCATCACGGCTGCGGGCACTACCTTTGGTGCGCAGAGCGCTGGCATCGTGGCCCACCTGCTTCAGCCTCGGCTCGATGAAGTCGTTGACGGCGGTGTAGAGCGTCTGGCTGGTCAGGCTTGGGTAGTAAACCCAGAGCGTGTAGCTGCCGGAGGCAGTGGATAGCGGCCAATAGATCGGCGCTTTGCGGCGGCTCTTGGAATAGCCCTGCAAGTGAACGGGGAAGAATTCCCGTTGCAGCCACCGGCGTACATCGGGCGGCACCAGCGCATCGACGCGGGCAAGGATTTCTTCGACCAGTCGCTGCAGGTCATGCGGATGCCCGGGATCATCCACCAGAATGCCAGCGTGCGTATGGAACGGCTCTGCGCCGTCCGGTAGCATGCCAGGGCTTTTCGCAGGCAACGGGTCGAAGGGTTCGGGCTGTGGTGGCATAGAGCGCTCGCCGGTGGCGAGGCGCAGGTCAAAACGGCCGAAGGCAACGCCGACTGCCCAGTTTAGAAGGCCGCTTGTCTGATCGATGGGATTGGCGCCTTCGTCTTCATCTCCATCGTCGTCGGAAGCTTGAGCCCCAGCTTCGTTCATCATCCTCAAGTTGCTGGCATGCGCATCTGCACGGCCGGGTTTGGAAAAGCCGTAGAGGTCGAGGGCAATCAAGTCGATCTCCGATCGAATGCGCTCCAGCTCCGCCTCAATGGACTGTAAATCGTAACCACCTACACGGCATCGCAATGCCACTGGCAGCACGAAAGCATGTGAGATTTCTTCAGTTGTGTCCAACGTATGTTTGAGCTGCCAAGCCCGGTACGCTAGTTTCGAGAGTTTGGATCGGTGGGGGGCGCTCAGCTTGGGGATGGGAGTCTCTTGGATAACGCCAACCTCAAATGAGTGTGCCGCCCCGCCGGGTCGTGCATCCGCGGCGGCGAGTTGAACCTCAATTAGCCTGTGAAAGGCGTCGCTCGAGCAGATCGCCAAAAGACAAAATAATTCTTCTGGTTGGTCGCCGCTTGCTATAATTGCTGGTCCCTTATCCCCAAAAATACAGCCTTTAGGCATAATTCGCATTGATAAGCGGCTCTTGGTGCGACGGGACCACGTCAACCCAGGCCGAAAGTACAATTCTTTACTCGGGACAATGGCGTAAGCATAAACACGATCTGTGACGCGCTCAGCCTGCAGGTATGCGCCGTCACGGTTCCAATCGACAACCAAGTCTACGTCTGAATAGAACGGCCTGTATTTCCCGCCTTTTGGATGAAGAACCCAACGCGGAGACGCCGACAACACCTCAATCCAGGATCGTAGGAAGCGGAAATCATCATTCGTGTTTACGCCGCGGCGTGCAACGAGTCCGGTCTCAGCACATTCTAGGGCATTGTAAGTCTTGAACGCGCGTCGCACCGAATCGTCGACCCAATACGCAAAAGACGTGCCGGGAAAGTCTTGAAACTGACTCGTGCTAACTTCGTAGATTCGGCTGTCATAAATGCTGCTCCGGAACGCGTACGAAAGTTCGCTTAGACACTGACTTTTGTTCGTCGACTCCAGGAGTCGCAGAAAAACAGTCATGAGTGCTTCTCCAGGACGTATGCAGCGGCTTCAACCAGCGCGTCGTCCATGACACCAAGTCCGAGGTCCGCCATGGTTTCTGGACGCGCCATGCCCAATACGACGTGCTCACGCCATTTCTGGAAACTCGATAGGAAGAAGCACGTGCGCGACGTGATGGCGCCAAGCCGCCCGTTGCCGCGCAAGAGACCTAGGCCACGCTCGACAAAAATGGCCAACAAGTCATTCTTGCTTTTCGGATAGACCTTCGACAGCTCGTCCTTGGTATCAGCTGCCAGGGCGCCAAATGGCGGATTCATGACCACGACATCGAACCTGGCCTGGGTGAGGTCGATTAGCCGCAAGCCCTGTAAGGCATCGATCGAGAACAGCCTTCCCTGATACGTCGCGCGGGCGGCTCGGGCGAAGCCGCCAAGCGCTTCCCGTAAATCCGTCTCGATCTGGGCCCAGCTTTTTCGCCGCCCGCGTTCGCGCAACAGGTCGAAGACCTTGCCGTAAACATGCTCGGTCAGCCGTGGCAGCTCCTTCTCCACCTGCAGCAAAATGCCAAGTTCGGGCAGCCCCTTGAGCATGAACAGTGCTTTCTCGAACAGCTCGGCATCCAGCGGGTCGAGCTCCTGCATGAAGCTGCGTCGCAAGTCTGGCTCGGCTGGGGGCGCCACTGCCGCAACGACATGGCCCCGCCCGACAAGCGGCCGGTCGTCGGCCCGCACGCCGGCCTCATGCCACGCGCGTTGGACACGCAACCACAGTGCCAGCGAGGCAATCTGGGCAGCGCGCGGATCGATATCGACCCCGTGGATGTTGTGCTCGATGATCAGCCGCGGCACATCGCGCAGGAAGGCGTCCTCGTTGGCGTAGGTGTGGCAAAGCGGCTTGAAGCCCGCCTGCGTCTGGGTCGAGACGTCCAGCACGCCGGGGCCGTGCTGCTGCTCCCATGCCCAGGCTTCCCGGTAAATCTCCAGAAACAGGTCAAACGCATACAGCCCGAAATGCATCGATCCACAGGCCGGATCGAGCAGCTTGATCGTGCGCGGATCACGCAGCCGCCTGGCGGGTTCCGGGTTTTCGTCCGGCTTCACCAGTAGATATTGGCAGCGATCGCGCAGCCCGGTCAGCCCACCGGTCCAGTTGAACCACAGTCGGCCTAACGTGTTGTCCACCAGGAATTCGACCACATAGCGCGGCGTGAAGAACTGGTTGCGAACCGCCAGCTCCCGGCTGTTGCGCGGCGCCTGGCTGGCATCGCGCATGGCTCTCCGCTCATCCTTGCTGTTAAAATACTGGTAGACCCAGCCGATGGTCTCGTCCTCGCCCCAGAGCGGTTCGATATCGGCGGCGTTAATCAGGTCCAGCAGCGGCAGCAGGGCTGGTTCTCGCGGAAACAGGCGGCCGTTAGGATAATGGCGATCAAACAGCGCAGGCAGGTCGTCGCTGTAGAGGCCGCACAGGCTGAGCAGGAACACACGATAGGCATCCCCGGTCTCACCGAGGGCCGATCCAGTGACGCGCTGGTAAAGCTGGAACGCCTTGGATTGATAGCCCTTGGCCACGCATTCCATAACCAGCCCGCGCGCCTCCATCATACGCAGCGCAGCCAAGCGATTAAGCGTGGTGAAGGCCTGCTCCCGCACCATCCGATCCAGGACCGCCTTCTTCGCTTCGGCGCCCTGGCCGATGGACGATGCAAGGTAATGGCCCAGGATTTCGCGCAGGATGCGCGCGGTCTCCAGGCGCTGGTCGTCCAGCTCCAGGCTCTCCAACGCCGCCACGCTGCCGGATTCCGGGTCCAGCCCGTAGTCCTGCTGGAATTGCTTGGCGAACTCTTTGGTCAGAACCGCTCTAGCATCGGTGACGAAGCGCTGCAGACGACCTCGTGTTGCATCATCGAAGGCCATAAGTTCAGTCCCCCTTCACCACCAGGTCGATGGTGTTGCTCATGAGGTCCCGGCGCAACGCGGAGAGGGTTCGGATCAGTGCATCCAGCTCATCCAGATTGCCGATTTGGGAGGGCAGTGAGACCGTCTTTCGTCCTCTGTCGTGCATCCCTGACGAAGGCGTGGGTTGGGGTGTGGGATAGGGTGGCGGTTGGCGCCGAGCCTTACCGATCTGGGCCACTTTCGCTTTCATCTCGGTGATGGTGGCTTCGATATCGAATTGGCATGAGACCAATCGCTTGAGACCGGCCATATCGGTGCTGACCTTGCTCGCGAGCGCCTGAATTTCGGCTAGGGTCCCCGCCTGCTCTTCGGCGGTGAGTTCGGACCATTCGGACAGCAGCGACAGCTCGCCCTCAGCGGCCAGAATCCTCTCCGCCTGCGCGGACCGCATATGCTCGACTGCGTTGGCGACTTGCGTCTCGATGGCGGTTCGGCGGGTGCTGAGGTCGGCTTTGCGTTTGAAAAAATCCTCTTGGGCCAGCATATCGGCCACGGCTTCCAGATCGTCGCGGGTCGCATCCCGAAGGTCTTTTGGGACGCCGGTGCCGGGAAGCTCATCAATGCCGCGCTGAAGGTCACGCAGTGTCTTGATCGTCTCGGCAATGCCCTGATCGAACGAGAGCTTGGCCGCGCTGGCCCATTTTAACCCGTCATAAAGCGGGGACTGTTCTGCCCCGAACCGTTGCGGCGCGTCCGATGCGTCGGAAAGCAGCATGTCAGCGATTTGCTGGTTTACCGAGCGAACCGTCTCCACGCCTGGGAGACCCAGAGCCTGAAGCTGTTCCGCCAGAGGGGCAAGTTGATACTGCAGCGATGGCAGCAATTTTTGGGCCGCCTTTCCGATATCCTCCTCTAATGGGACGATCGGCTCACCGCAAAGGTCGGTCAGCCGTGCTGCGGCCCGGGCAAGCACGTCCATGGAGGGCCTGTCGTCACGCAAGGCGACACCGACGGGCTTGAAGGTGTTGTTGGTCTTGAGAGCCTCGATGGCCTGCTGGCCGTTGACCGTGACTTCTCGCCCGGAGACCTTCAGCTTCACCTCGCCCGCGACGAGCAGGGCGGCGACCATGTAGCGAACAGTATCCGGCGACCAGCCGAAAGGCGGACCCGAGAAGACGTCCAACAGCTTCTTGCCTTCCACCGTACCGTTCCGCTCGACATAATCCTTGATGCTGACGAGGCCCTTGTGGTCGGTCTTGATGGTTGGGGTGCCGCCCGAGATCTGAACGAAGCCGAGTGGGTCAGTCTGGGAGGTGATCGCCCTCAGGTTGGGCGCGCGGAGGAACCTCTCCGCGAGGTCAGTTCCCACACGCTCTGGCGCTTCCTGGTAACGGTCAAACACGCGTTCGGCTGCTTCCGCCAGGTGCTTCCTGCATGCCGCGAGCAGGGATGCGTCGAGGCTATCGACCGCCGTTACCTTGCCGCGGAAAACGAACGATCCATGAGTCAAGCCGCGGACGATCTTTTGGGCAAGTTCGGAGGTGAGACGAGAGGCCCGGTCGATCTGGCTCTGGCAATATTCTTTGACCTCTTGGTCGGGGTCATGCCTGTGCAGCTCGGCGATGCGTTGGCATCGGCAAATCTCAGCGACAAGGTCGTCGGCCTCGGGAGATCGTCTGGCAAGCAGGTAAATGGCGTTTTCGGACGACTTGTGGCGAGACTCGTCGGTGAGGCGTCCCTTTTCTGCCTCATAGTCTCCCGGATCAGCGTACCCATCCGGTCAGAGCCGCGGACGAGTCTATTTGGCTCTATCTCGGTGGATCAGGATGAGCTCGCGCAGATTTTCGATACCAAAGTCGGTGAAGGCTATGACGCCGCCGTCGCTGAGGTTGTAAACCCAGATCAGGCCGTCTTCGGGTTCCATCTCATTGGCGATGTCCGCGAGCCACTCCTCATCCTCGCCGAGGTCCCTGGCGACACGGTCAATCGTGAAGACGTGGTGGATTTTATTGGTCTGCACGATCAGGCGGCCAGGGCCCAGGATTGCGGTGTCCAGTTCCATGGCATCAATTTCTCGATGCTGGCGACTGGATGACTGGCGATGCGCGCGAGGATGTCGGCGAGCCATGCCTGTGGGTCGACGTTGTTCATCTTTGCCGTCGTGATCAGGCTGTACAACATGGCGGCCCTTTGACCACCGCGATCGGAGCCGGCGAATAGCCAGGATTTTCTGCCCAGAGCAAGGGTGCGTAGGGCACGTTCGGCCGCGTTATTGCTGAGACAAATCCGCCCGTCGGTCAGGAACCGGGTAAATGATGACCAACGGTTCAGCATATAGTCGATCGCCTTCGCCACATCGTTGTGGCGTGAGAGTTTGGCGCGCTCGGCGCGCATCCAGATCTCGAGTTCAGCGACGAGCGGGGCGCCGAGTTGCTGGCGCACCGCCAGGCGTTCAGCGGGTGACTGACCGTTGATCTCCCGCTCGATCTCGAACAGCGCGTCGATGCGCTGCACCGCGGCCAAGGCCATCGGCGCCACGAAGGCGGGGGTCTTACCCTGGGCCTTGCGCTTCGCGTTCCGCGCGATATCGGCCAGCTCGAAGAATTTTCGTCGGGCGTGCGACCAGCACGCCGCCTCGATGATCGGTCCAGGAGATCGGTTCAACTCGTAGAGCTTGTTGTAGCCGCCATAGGCATCGGCCTGGAATATGCCGCGGTATCCGGCGAGATGGGTTTGCGGATGAACGCCGGCGCGGTCACGTGAATAGTAGAACACCGCGCTGGGGGAACCCGATCCGCCGAACGGCCGATCATCACGCACATAAACCCACACGCGCGCCGTATCGGTCTGCCCTCGTGCCATCACCGGCACGGTGGTGTCGTCGCCATGCAGGCGCGCACCCGCGAACACCATCGTCTCGATGTGCTTGAACACCGGCTCCAGCGCCACGCAGGTAGCACCAATCAGATCGGCCAGGGTCGAGACGCTGAGGTGGATGCCTTCCAGTGCGAACCGTTCAGATTGACGGTTCAGCGGCTGATGCTGGCCGAATTTATCGTAGGCGATCATCGCGAGCAGGCCGGGACCGGCAAAAGCGCGTGGAATGGTGTGGAAGGGTGCTGGTTCCTGGCTGATCTTCTCACAATCGCGGCAGGTGAATTTCTCCCGCACATGCTGGATCACCTTGTATTGGCGGGGGATGGATTCCAGTGTCTCGGTCACCGTCTCCCCGAGCTTGGCGAGCCGCGATCCACCGCAGCAGGCGCACTGGGTCGGACCTGGCAGCACAACCCGCTCGCGTGGCAGGTGTTCGGGGAAGGGTTGGCGTGATGGGCGGTTGCGAGTGAAGCCGGCGACAGTCGTGGTTTTGGCCTTCGCGGCCACCTGCTCGGCGCGGAGTTCGTCCTCGGTCGCGGTGGTCTCGAGATCTTCGAGTTCCAGTTCCATCTGATCAAGCAGCCGCGCCGTGCGTTCCGCCTTGGGGCCGTAGAGCGCACGCTTGAGCTTCTCGATCTGCAGCTTCAGATGCGCGATATACGCTGCGGTATCGGACCGCCGAGCACGGTCGCCCAGAATGATCGCCTTCAGCGCAGCGATATCATTCGGCAGGGTCGAAGGATCGAGATCCATGCCCCGTATAGAATCACGAATTTCCAGGGTTTCGCTACAGAAATCCGCTCTGGACCAGGATTTTCCCCAGAATCTTCGCGCCTACCCGGCCGCTTGCGGCCGCCAGGTTTGTTGTGGATTTCGCCAGTCGATCCCCTCCAGAAGATAACCGATCTGACCAGCGGTGAGGGACACAACGCCGTCCGCAGTCTGCGGCCAGATAAACCGCCCTCGATCAAGGCGTTTCGAATACAGCGACATCCCCACGCCGTCGTGCCAGATCGCCTTGACCAGCGACCCGCCGCGTCCGCGAAAGAAAAAAACATCCCCGCAGAACGGCTCCCGTCCCAGACCTTCTTGCACTTGCAACGCGAGCCCCTTCATCCCGCGGCGCATATCCGTATGCCCCGACGCCAGCCAGACCCGCACACCGGCCGAGACCGGGATCACCGCCGCACCGCCGTCAGCACCCGACGCAAGGCGGCAACCCCAACTCCATCATCAACCCGAACACACGTCCCGTCCGGCAGCACGATCTCGATCCGGCTCGCATCGCATCGCGTGGCTCGCCTCTGCGACATCGGATCAACGCTCGCGTCGTTCACCGAAGCTGACTTGCCTGCCGCCCGCGGCATCGACAGTGCCGCACTCGCCATTACCCGCACCGGAATGAATTCCGGTACCATCGGCACCGGCACCAACTCACCACGCCGAACCTGACCGCGCCACTTCCACAATTGCCCTCTCGAAATCGCGTGCCGCCGCGCAACCAGCGCAAACACCGCACCCGGCGCCTCAGCCTCCGCCACAATCCGAAGCTTGTCCTCATCCCGCCAGCGGCGCCGGCGCTCTACCCCCGTGATAATCTCCATCCGCCCGCCGCCCCTTACCATGAATCAGCTCGTAGCAGCGCTCTTATGCACGCCTCCTTGCCGTACCGGCAGGCGGTTCACACCGGATGGATACGGATCAGCGAACGACACGATGGTTTGGACTGTTTCCCGCTCACCGGCCAAGGACGTCTGCTGGCCACCATGTATGTGCCTCAGCCCTGCCGTCACCGACAGCGTTCCGTGCAGTCTGGTGCCGGGTAGCGGCTCGAAAACCTCCTTCAACGCTTCATTGAAAACCCGCCGGAGGTCTGGCGATCGCGGAACGAGCTGAGCCCGTTCCTGCTCGACGTCGTTCAGCTTTTCACTGAAGAACCGAAACGAGCCGTTCTTCTCACCGAGGGGAACGATGGCGTCCTTTAGGAGTCGGTCAGTGGCCTCCTTGACCTTGTCTGCCAGCGAAGCGGCGGCGATCGTCGGTTGCATCAGAGCGGCGACGTTGTCCGTTGACACCGGCAGGTTGCCGAGGATCTGGAGAACCGCGACTGTCTTGCCGACGCCCTGGCAGAACTCATCGTCGGGAAAGCGAATGAGGACCTTCTCGACGGCTTGGTGGATCGACGGAAAAGCGCGTCGAATGTCCTTGTCCAGGGCGTCGTATAGCGTCACAGTGGTCGCAAGCCATCCGATTTCTCGATCCGCCGCGGGCTTTAGCGAACCCGCCCCTTCCACCAAAATGTCCTGAATCACCTTGATGGCGGACCGGAGGCCAATGCCGCCGGTTGATTTCGCCAGGGCGCCGAGGAGGTGGAGCAGGATGTCAAAATGCGCAGGCAGGAAGGGGTAGAGGTTGGTGAACGCCTCGCGATCAAAGCCGGCGTCATAGAATTTTGCGTCAGTCAGCTTGGTGTGCTGCCGCAAAGCCTGTCCATGCCGGTCGAACAGCGCGCCCAGCTCGACCGCGCCCGCGGACGATTTGCCCAGCAGACGGCGGAAGCAGATTTCCTTGATGTCGCTCGACTCAAGCGCGACTGTAATCGGGAAACGGTCCTTGAGCTTGTAGAGCTCGGGCGAGTTGATGGCCGCTCTGGGGTCATCCTCGGTCAGCGTTTGCTGAGCCGTGCCGACGATCCACACCTTGCCGCCACCTAGGTCCTTCAAGTTCTGGGCAAGGCCCTGGAGATCGAGGATCTTGGTCTGCTGACTGCCGACGTATTGCCCGATTTCGTCGATGACGAAGATGATGTGCTCTTTGCCCGACGCCTCGCGAACGATGTCGATCATTTCCTGGACGCGGTCGTCCATCAGGTAGATGGTATCGCTGCCGGCGGTGTTGAATGCCTGTTCGGTGCGGAACAAGTTGGGGTAGATTTTGTGGGCTAGTCGTGGAACGACGCTGTCCACGACAAGTTCGTCGTTCCTGTAATCTGCCCACTGCTCGCCAGTTTCCTCCTGGAAGGCCCTCTCGAATTCAGGGTACCGGCCTTCCTTGCGAAGCCGGCGTTCAAGCGCGGCGACCTTGAGATTCCGGGAATAGCCGGCGTATTGGAGAACTTTGTAATAGAGGACGGTGGAGACCTCGGCGAGGGACGCGCCGGCTATCTGTTCGCTCGCCAGGTCGAGCAACACCACCGCGGCCGGGAAGCTCGCCGCCAACTTTGACAGCAGTGCCCGGGTGGTCGGCCGGTGGAGCCTATCTTGGAAGTAGCGGAGGAATGGCTTTCCGTCGATGGTGACTCGCTCGTCGAAGGCAAGGCCGAGGTATTTTGTGAAGGAGCTCTTGCCCGAACCGTAAAAGCCAGAGACCCACACGCCGATCTCGTGGCTGGAGCCAGACTCCATCGCCGCCTGCATCTTCTCCAGCAACTGCTCCAGCTGCTGCTCGATGCTCTCGGTGACGATGTATTCAGAGATCTCCGCCTTCAGGCGCTGCTCTTGGGAGGCCTGATAGGTGATGACCTTCTCGATGGCGCGATAGATGTCCTTGCCGGCATCAAAGAGGGTGCGAATCTGGGTCATGGAGCTTCCTGTCGTGTCCTCTTATGTTAGCCGCCGACGTGGACCGATCGGTAGTTGCCGTCCTCGGGATAAAAGCCAAGGAATCTGAGCCTCGTCTTGCCCGTCCGAGTGCCCGGGTACAGGAAGACCGTGGGGACGTGGAACTTTCCCTGGAGCTGCGCCTCGATCGCTCCGATTCGGAGGTATGGGTGCAGGGCTTCCAGGTCGGTTACCAGCATGATCGTCGACGATTGGCCTTCAAGGGCGGCGAGCCGCTCTTCCAGCCGGGACTGAAGACGCCCCTGGGCCGTGAGCGCATTGGCCAGTGAGGCGTTTGTCTTCCCCCAGGAGAGGGGGGCCTTGTGGTCGGCCTCAAGCCAGACCTTGCGGAGTGGCGCCTTTGCCAGGATGTCAGCTATGTGCTCGGCGATGGAGAACGTCTCGACACGCCAGCCCGCGTTTGCCAGTTTGGAGGTCCAGGCTGGCATCAGCCGCTTTACCTCAATCAGCTGGCTCGGATGGAAGACGAGATAGAAGATCGGCTCGAAGCTTGCGTGCGCGAACTCACGTCCGGCTTCAATCCGGCGGATCAGCTCGTCGAAGTCAGCCTTTAGCGATGCCATCGGCAAGCTCCTCCATCGACTTGTATTTCCAGGATACCTGGGTAAGGCCGCCGGCTGATTGCACGATGAGCTCTCCCCGCAGGGATAGCCGCTTCAGCTCGCCAAGCGCGTCGTCGGACTCCAGCCCGAAGAGTCCCCAGTCCGGACTCCGGAGCAGGGCATGGTCGCTCAATCCCTTAAAATGCAAGTCGTGGGCAAGGACCGAGGAGACGATCGGAGTGATTCGAAAAGTGGTAATTGACCTAGCATTCGCCTTCATGGGTCCAAGAAGGCCGAAATCTGCACACGCTCCGAGCAGGTAGCGAGCCACACGGATAACCGTTGCTTCCGACCACCGGGTGGTCGTTCGGCCGTTCGACACCGCTGAAGTAACATAATTCAGGGAGTCCTCCTTGGAGACAGGGTTACCCCCGGCCGCATACTGATGCCAATAGACCTCACGGACGAAGTCGCCGAGGATAGGATTCGCGCGGCACGTGAAAACGAAGCAGAGCGCTCGAAAATCTTCCCGGGAGATACCTCCCGAAATGGCCTTAAGTAGCCTGGCGGGCAGTCCGCCATCGATGAGATATCTAGGACAGAATGCCTCAATTATAATATTGCGCAGTCGCCGCGCAGCCATCGTCGGAAAATCTCCGGAAGCGAGCGCGGCCTTGAGTAGATCCTGTCCGCTCATACCCGGATCCCAGGCGTGCAGCAGCTTTACGGTCTCGGGTACGAGACCGAGCCCGGC
This sequence comes from Acidocella sp. C78, assembly GCF_907164655.1. Lineage (NCBI taxonomy): Bacteria > Pseudomonadati > Pseudomonadota > Alphaproteobacteria > Acetobacterales > Acidocellaceae > Acidocella > Acidocella sp. C78. The sequence goes on along the minus strand of NZ_CAJQZK010000060.1, from coordinate 227,388 downwards.
CTGGAGCTGTGTCGTGTATTTCCGCGCACCCGTCATCGCGGGTCCCTGAAATAGGGGAAGCACTGGATGCCGACCGCAAACGCGGCGGTATAAAGAGCGGCTGCCCCCGAGGCCCATTCCAGCCCCTCAAGCATGTCCGCCGGCCCAAGTAGGGTTGGCCCCTCCTTGGCTTCGACCGGGGTACCGGCAAGGCTTGCAAGCATGCCCCTCGCTGTATCGGCGGAGAACACGCTGTCGGCAAGCTTCTGGCCGGCAGCTTGCACGGCCTCATCTAGGCGTTGCTCGACGGTTTCAGGGAGGCGGAAGGGGTGGAAGGCGCGGCCTATGCCGATCCGCTCGTCGTGGACCCGCCGGGCGGCCTCAAGGACGCCCTGGTACCGGGCCTGAACCGCACCCGCGCCGAAGATCGGGGTCAGGAACGCCATGCTCGTCGGCGACATGAACCCGGATGCCCACCAACCCGCGTTGTCACGCTCGCCCAGCAAGCCGACGGCCAGTCTCAGTGAGACGATTCGCGTGACCGCAGCTTCGTCCCGGGCGGCGGAGTGTCCGTTCATGCATCTTCCTCTGCGGGTGGCTGATAGTACTCCCGCTATGTCAATCCTTAGTCGTCGCTGCAAGGTAAGTGCCCAACCACCGCAACTCGCGTCGACGGACGGCGCGGTGGTCGGGCGCTTACCGGCGGCATGGTCCGCTCGACCGTGCTCGGGTCGATCTCGATGCCGCCGTCGTCGACGAACCGCACCAGCCGATTCCAGAGGTTCAATGCGTAGCCTATGGCTTCGGCGGTCGAGCCGCGCGCGAACAGATTCGCGTGCCTCGTGCCTGCGGCCGGCGGCCGGAGATCTCGGTCATCCATATGGCGATCTCGGCCGCCTCCACGTCACAGAACAATGGGCGCGGCCCCAGCCGCCGGTCGTGGCGACGCTAGTGCTTGAGGAGCCGCTGGGGGGCGGGCGTGACACCACAGTCCGCCGAGTTGTGCAGGTCCCGCAAGGAGGTGACCTGGTTCCGGATCTCGTTGATGATCGGCGTCGGGTTGTTGGCCTGCTCGTCGGTGGACAGGTTGGGGGGATCGCCGAGCCCCAGGCTTGCTTGCCCTTGCCCTTCTGCTTCCTGGGCGAAGGCACGGGGGCCACGTAAAGCGGGTCGCGGCGCCCCTCGATCGGGGGCAGGTCAAGGGGCTGGCCGTCCGCGTCCAGCGCATGGTGGCGAGTCGGGACGGCATAGGGGGAGTTCAGAATCGGCTGTTCGAAGAATGGCTTAGTCATGATTCCGCCTCCCTACCAATGGCTGGCCGCCTTGTCACATGGACGTTACAACCATGTCGTCGGCGTGCCAAAGAGGGCAGCGGAGACCGGCGGTTCGCCGGATCATCTCAAACTGGGATCCGCTGCCGTCAGGGAGGCGGCGATGTCGGCGATGGACCGGAACAGCACCAGTGCGTCGTCCCTTGACGGCAGGAACCCGCGGCGGCGCCAGAACGCTGCCGCCTCGTCATCGACGGCATTGACGACCAAGGCGCGCCCGCCGATCAGCGCGGCGCCACTGACGCTCCGGGCGAGCGCGTGGTTGAACAGCCCGGTGCCGATCCCCCGCCCGACCCAGGCCTGATCGGTGGCAAGCTGACCGAGCAGAATGCACGGCACCGGGTTCGGCGGCTGGCCGGTGCGGATCGATCGCGGCAGGGCGGCGGGAACGATGGCGGTTGGCGCCAGGCCGTAATAGCCGACCACTCGGCCTGCCACCTGGACGACCATGACCACCGTGAACCCCTTCTGCTGATTGGCGAGCGCACGGGTCTTCAGCCAATGATCCAGCGAGGGCTTGCCGCAGGAGAACCGGGATACGTCGTGGCCGGCATTCAGCAGTTCGGGCGTGGAGAGCGGCGGCTCCGCCATCAGCGCTTCGCCGCGCCTTTCTCCCACGGCGCTTTGCGGCGGAGGGATGCCACCATCTCGGGGACCGGGGCGGCGGGCGCGGAGACGGCTTGGACGAACGCCTCAAAGCCCTCGGGGGTCATGCGCAGCAGCGTGCTTTCCATGAGGACCTCCTCGGCGGCCCGGACCGCCGCCTCCCGCACGAAGTCGGTCCGCGACCGGCCGCGCAGGTCGGCGGCACGGTCGATGATGGCGATGTCGCCTTCCGGGAGCCGCATCGAGAGCGGGTAGTCTTTGCGTTTGGCCGTGCCGGTCATGGTGGTCCCCTTCGCCATGGCGCGAATGTAGGAGACCGTAGCTCTTTTTGCAATACGCAACGCGCTGCTGCGCGCTCTCCCGACCGCAGTCACTCCGACCCGGCGATGGTTGGCTGATCTCCCTCGCGTTCCCGGCTGGACGGTGACGGTTCTGAATTTGGCGGCGGCTTATGCGGCACGGGCGGCGGCACCCGGTGAACAGGAGCCCGAAACGCCCGGTCGGAGGCAATGAAGCGTTCGACGATGATCGGCACCAGCTTCTCGACGGGTGGCGCCTGGGACAGGCCCTCCTGTGCCGCGAGTGCGGCGGCGTAGTCGCGGATCAGCGAGTCCAGCGCCGCAGTGAAGGTGATGGTGCGCTTCACCGGCCTATCGTCGGGCAGCGAGCCGATGCGGAGTTTGGCCATCGTCGTCCTCCTCACCCGCCCCCATAGGGCCGCAGCACGATATCGCGGTTGACCATCACATCGAGCGGGAAGCCCGGGCGCACGGTCAGGGTCGGCTGAACGCCGAGGTCGCGCGAGACGATCGACTGCCCGGCCTGGTTGGCGGCCTGGTCCGCGCTCTGGCCGAGGGCGATGATCACGTTGCCCGTCCCGGTACCGCCGACCACGTTGTTGGTCGCGAGCGCGCTGGAAACGCCGAGCAGCGAGGACAGCGCGACGCCGCGCAGCAGCCGCCAGAAATGGTAATCGACGCCGTCCTCGAGGCCCGCATAGCCCTGGGTATCGGCGCCCGGCAGGTTGTCGAGCACCACCGAACTGCCGTCGGGCATGATCAGCCGCGTCCAGATCAGCAACACTCGCGATTGGCCGTAGGCGACGACGCTGTCGTATTTGCCGATCAGTTTCGCGCCCTGGGGGACCAGCAGGGTGCGGCCGGAGACGCTGTCATAGACGTCCTGCGTCACCTGGGCGATCACCTGCCCCGGCAGGTCGGAATTCAGCCCGGTGATCAGCGCCGCCGGAATCACGGTGCCGGCCATCAGTTCGTAAGGGCTGAGCGGGGTCTGCAGCCGGTCGGGCGAGTAGATCGCGCGATCGATCGGGCTGTTCAGGAAGGCCTGCTTGGCGTCCTGCTGGTTCTGGTCGCCATGCGGTGCGGCGAGTGCGCCGTCACCCCCCGCAGTGCCCGGAGCCGGCTGGCCCAACGGGGCGGCGCCTGACGCGGTGCCGGCTGCACCGTTGGTGCCGCCCATGTTCGCAGCAACGGTGAAGAACACCCCCGCATTGGCGGCCTGCGCCCGCAGCCGCGCGGCGGCCTGGTCCGCTCCATTCGGTGGTGTCGCGAAGGCAGTGGACGCTCCTTGCCCCAGCATCGGCCGCCCGAGGTCACCCGGCAGTGGCGGCCCGAGCCGGGGCACCGAAGGTGGTGGCGCCGGCGCCGGCTTGGGCTTGGTCAGGCCGGCATAGCCGTTCGGCAGGCCGCCGATCGCATCGGCCGAGGGTCGAACATTGGTATTGTAGAGCTCCTTGCCGGTGGTGATCCGGAAGCTATGCAGCGCGAACGCCCACCACACCGCGCCCACCACGCAGACCGCAAGTCCGCCGGCGGCCACGACCAACGCCCGGCGAGAGAGACGTGTCACCGCACGTGGCCGCGATCGCAGCGCGAAATCGGCCGGGTCAGCCTTGGGTGACGGCCGCTGCCCGCCCCCCGGATCTTCGGGACCCGCCATCAGCCGTGCCCATCGGTCCGCGTGATTCGCACGACCTGCTGCGGCCCGGCGCCGAGGCGAAGTTCGGCGGCGGCGAACAGCCGATCGACGATCATGGTGTTGCCGCGCACGCGGTAATTGACGATCTCCGCCTTGCCGCCCGGCGCGCCGAGGATGAACAGCGGCGGCATGTCGCCCTGGGCGATCCCCGGTGGGAATTGGACATAGACCTTGGAGCCGTCATCGAAGACCTGCACCGGCCGCCAGGGCGGATCATCGCCGCTGATCCGATACCGGAAATGCAGCGCCGCGATGTTCACATCATTCGCCGCCACGGCGTTCGCGTAATCCGTCGCCGCGGCGTTCTGCGTCCGCAGCGCCAGCAGATCATCCTGCGGGTAGTTCCAGGACACCGCGGCCATGTAGGTGTCCTTGGTCGGGTGCACCTCGAGATGATAGGCGCGCCGGTCGGTCATGATGACGATGTTGTTCATCGGCAGATCGGCCGAAATCGGCTTGATCAGCACGTGCACCTGCTGATCAGCCCCCGCGCCGCTGGTGGTGTTGCCGATCTTCCACTGCACGGTATCGCCGGCGGCGATCGAGATCAGGTGCTCGCCCGGCTGGAGCGCGATATCGGTCACGTGCAGCGGCGAGGCGTAGATCTCGTAAAGCGCGCCGTCGGACCAGGGGAACACCTGCATGGCGTTGATGTAGCCGTCGCGCGTCGGGTTGATGCGCGCCGCGGCGTTGGCCAGGGCCACGCGCGCGATGGGGTTGGCGGGCTGCGGTGATGGTCGGCCCGCCGTGGTCGGCGGCAGCTTCTTGAGTTGCCCCGGCAGCGGCAGCGGTTCGGGCAACGTCACGACCTGGACCGGCGCTGGCGGCGACGGCAGCAAGTGCGCGGGCTGGGGGTTGTCGTAGGCGATCTTCGGCACAGGTTGGGCGCAGGCCGAAAGTGCCAACGCACCGCCACACGCGAGGGCGAACGAAAACCTCATGGCGTCGATCCTTCGGTCTGGGTGGTGTTCACCTCGCGCGCCCAGCTGATCGCATCGATGTAGATGCCAAGCGGGTTCTGTCGCAGCGCCGCCTCGGTATGCGGGGTCTGGATCACCACGGTCAGGATCGCGGTCCAGTGCTCGGGCGGCAGGGCGGTGCCGTCCTGGAACGGATGCTCAACCCATGCGATGCGGAAGGAATTTGGGCTGGCGCGGACGACGCTGGTGACGTCCACGGTCACGGCGCGCTTGCCGATCTGGCCGAATGGATCGGCCTGACGGGCATAGGTATCGAGCATCGGCTTGGCGTGGCTGGTGATCTGCGCATAGGCGTCGAGCCAGGCTTGGCGGACGACGACGGGATCGACCGAGAGGCCACGCACGCGCTCGATGAACTGGGCGAGGAAGTAGGCGATCTCGGTATCGGTCGGCTGCACGTCGGCCCGTGCCGGGGCGACCGCCTGTACCGCGCCGAGATGATCGACCTCGACCACGAAGGGCGTGACCATGGCGCGGGCATGGGTGCGGATGTCATCGGCGGTGACGACCGCGGCAAGGGCGAGACAGCCGAACGCCATCAGGCGCCAGTTCGCGGCCTGCACGCGGGCGGAGCCGATGCGCTGGTCCCAGAGTTGCCCGGCGCGCTGATAGGGCGTGGCCGGCGTCTCGGTGTCGCCGAGACGGGAGGAGAAGCGGCGCCACCTCATGTTCCGTCTCCCCGCAGATTGGGCCGCATGCCGCCGCCCCGGCCTTCGCCTTCGTGGATGATGTTCTGCGCCGCCCGGGAAACGGCTTGCCGCCGCAGGCGCTGGGCCCAGGCCGGCGCGCCACTGGGCGCCGCTGCGGGCTGGGATGCGCCGGCAGCATCTCCGCCAGATCCGCCGGTGGCCGACCAGGCGGCGCGTTGGCCGGCGGCGAAGCGGTCGCGCAGCGCCGTCGAGGCGCGCTGGGTTGCGCCGCGCTGTTGATTTCCGCTGAGATCTGACCCGGGAAGGCCGGATTTTTCCACTGAGATTTGACCCATGTTTGACTGTTTCCCCGTCTGGAAGAGGCGGGGGCGAACGGAGTGTTGGACATGGCGTTTTTGAGCATTATCCGCCGGTGGCATAAGCGTGAGCATGTGCCGATCCGAGAGATTTCCCGGCGCACAGGCGTGTCGCGGAACACGATCCGCAAATATCTTCGGTCTGACCCGACTTGAACAGCGACCTGAAAATAGTCCAATGAAAACAGCCATGTATTGTGGGCGCGTGGTTTCTTAGCACCACACCCTGCGGCTTTCGGGAGGATTTGGATCAGGAAGCGGATGCGTCTCGCACGTTGGCTGGCAGGGCGACGCCGGCGGCCTTGAAGATCGGCCCGATCGAGTTGGTTGCTGGGGTGCGCAGGACGATCTGCTGCCCGCGCTTGCTGATGGTGACCTCCTGGAGGCGGTCGAGATCACGCAGGAGATCGGCCCATTCGACGCGCTTGCCGGCCCGGCGGAGTTTTTCGTCGAGCGCCTGGTGCAGGATCAGCGCGAGGAACGAGCAGAAGACGTGGCCGCGGATGGCGGCGTCGGAGGAATGGTAGATTGGCCGGGTGCGCATTGTCGCCTTCGCGACACGGAACAGCCGTTCGACATTCTGCAGGTCCCGGTAGCGGATCACCGCCTGCAGCGGTGAAATCCGGGCGTTGGAGCGCAGCACGAAGACGCCGTCGAAGCGGGCTTCCTCGGCGAGCTTGCCGGCGTCGATCTCGAACAGCTTGTGCTTGCGGCCGGGCTTTGCGTCACTGACCGGGCGCAGGAAGCGGCGATAGGCGGAGTTGCCGATCAGCGCCTTATCGCCGCGCGTCAGCTGACGATCGAGGGCGGCGACCACCTTGCGCCTGGTCTCGGCCTCTTCGATGGCCACCGCCTCGTTGCGGCAGACGATATAGCGCTTGCCCGCGACCTTGACCTCCTTGATGAAGAGCTGGGTCTCGTCGCCACCGGCGCGCTCGAGGCAGAGCGGGGTGTAGGGGCGCTCATCGGCCAGCACCACCTCGCGGACGATGCGGTCGGTGCGTTCCCTTGCGCCGAGCACGTATTCCAGCCCGCGCTCCTCCAGCGCGGCGATCGTCGCGGCACTGATCATGCCGCGATCGGCGACGACGCAGACCCGGCCGATGCCGAAGCGCGACCGCAGGCGGTCGATCACCGGCACCAGCACCGAGACATCGGCGGTGTTTCCTGGCCACATCTCGGTGCAGATTGGCCTTCCGTCCTGATCGATCACCACGCCGAGGATCATCTGCGCGAGCTGTGGGCGGTAATCCTTGGAGTGGCCCCGCGCGCCCAGCGTCTCGCCGCCGGCACCTTCGAAATACAGCGAGGTGGTGTCCATGAACACGACCGAGAGGTCGGTGAACAGATCATGCCGTCGGGCGAAGAGACGCTCTTCCACCAGATCCTTCACCGTCCGTGGCGCAAAGGGCGTGGCATCCCCCTGTTCCTCGTCCGGCAGCTCTTCGCCGAGCCAGGCCATGGCGCGGTAGAGGTGATGCAGGCCGAGCTCCTCGGTGCCGGGAATGTCGTAATCCTCGAGCCATTTGTCGCAGGCGCGATCCGAGCCCGAGACCATGATCCGGTGGAGCACGGTGGCGAACACCGCGCGCTCGACCGGGAACTCGAACTGCCGCCCGGCCAGCAGCTCCTCGAACACAGCAGCGATCCCGCTCTCCTGCCACAGTCGGCCGAACAACAGCGGCGCGCCGATCCGCTTGCAGCTCAGCCCGTCCGGATTGCCTGCCGCCAGCTGGGCCAGGACCGAGGCACGGTCGGCATAGCGCGCGATCGAGGCGGCGAGGCGGTCGAGACCTCCATCGGCCAGGACGACTTCCTTCCGGCCCAGGTTCTTGATGATGCGCTGCTTGCTGCGCCCGTCCTCACGGACGCTCTCGACCAGATAAAGGTAGCTGTAGCCGTTGATTCGCTTCTCGCGCACGAACATGCCGAATTGGCAGCCGAAAACCAATCATAAATCAAGTTAAAAGAAGCAATTTGCGCAATTATTTAGCACCACGTTTTTGCAAAATCCCGACGTGCCTACGAAAATCTCGAGTGAAATCAAAGATCTCAACTTACGATACCGTATCGTTCCGGGTTTGACTGTTTAAGTCGGGTCTGATGTGATTGAGCCGAAGTTTCAGGTTCCGGACCGGCCGAGCAAGCTTGATCCTTATGCCGAGAAGCTTTTGGCGTGGCTGCGCCGTGAAGCTGGCCGGCCGCGCAAGCAGCGGCGGACGGTCAAGCAGCTATACGGTGATCTCGTCAGCCTGGGCTATGACGGTTCCTACAATCGTGTGGCGGCCTTTGCCCGGGCTTGGAAGGGGGAGTGCCAACGGCTGCAGCAGACCGCCGGCCGGGGAACCTTCGTGCCCTTGGCCTTTGCGCCTGGCGAGGCGTTCCAGTTTGACTGGAGCGAAGATTTTGCGATCATCGGTGGCGTCCGCGTCAAGTTGCAGGTGGCGCACACCAAACTGTCGCATAGCCGGGCGTTCATTGTTCGGGCCTATCTGCTGCAGACACATGAGATGTTGTTCGACGCGCATAACCACGCCTTCCAAGCTCTCGGCGGCGTACCGCGGCGCGGGATTTACGACAACATGCGCACCGCCGTTGACAAGGTCGGCCGTGGCAAGGAGCGCAGCGTCAACGCCCGCTTCCTGGCGATGACCAGCCATTATCTCTTCGAGGCCGAGTTCTGTAATCGGGCCGCCGGTTGGGAGAAGGGGCAGGTTGAGAAGAACGTCCAGGATGCACGCCACCGCCTGTGGCAGTCCATGCCTCCGTTCGAAAGCTTGGACGCCCTGAACGACTGGCTGGAGCGGCGCTGCCGGGAGCTGTGGGAGCAGACCGCGCATGGCAACGAGCCGGGAACCATTGCCGATGTCTGGGCCAGCGAGGTTGAGAGCCTCATGCCTGTGGGCCGTCCGTTCGATGGGTTCGTGGAACACACCAAGCGGGTCTCCTCGACCTGCCTGATCCACTTGGAGCGTAACCGCTACAGCGTGCCGGCCTCTTTTGCCAACCGGCCGGTCAGCCTGCGGGTCTATCCCGACAGGCTGGTGGTGGCGGCGGAGGGGCAAATCATCTGCGAGCATCCGCGCATCATCGACCGGACGCACAACGGCCCAGGGCGCACTGTGTATGACTGGCGGCATTATCTGGCGGTGATCCAGCGCAAGCCGGGCGCCTTGCGCAACGGTGCGCCGTTCCTGGAATTGCCCGATGCCTTCAAGCGGCTGCAGCAACATCTCCTGCGCCGTCCTGGCGGTGACCGGGAGATGGTGGAGATCCTGGCCCTGGTGCTGCACCATGACGAGCAGGCGGTGTTGGTGGCGGTGGAACTGGCGCTGGAGGACGGCGTGCCGTCCAAGACGCATATCATCAACCGGCTCCACCGGCTGATCGACGGCAAACAGGCTCCGCCTCCGGTCATCACCGCGCCACAGGCACTGACATTGGCCAATGAACCCAAGGCTGACGTCGAGCGCTACGATAGCTTGCGCCAATCTGAGGAGGCCCGCCATGCGTCATGATCCCGCCACCGGCGCGCTCGTCATCATGCTGCGCAGCCTCAAAATGCACGGCATGGCACAGGCCGTCGATGAACTGGCCCAGCAGGGTGCCCCGGCCTTCGAAGCCGCCATCCCGGTACTCTCCCAGTTGCTCAAGGCCGAGACCGCTGAGCGCGAGGTCCGCTCCATGGCCTATCAGTTCAAGGCCGCCCGCTTCCCGGCCTATCGCGACCTGGCCGGCTTCGACTTCGCCAGCAGCGAGGTCAATGAGGCCCTGGTCCGCCAGTTGCATCGTTGCGACTTCATCGAACCCGCCGACAATGTCGTGCTCGTCGGCGGCCCGGGCACGGGCAAAACCCACATCGCCACCGCGCTCGGCGTGCAGGCCGTCGAGCATCACAAAAAGCGCGTCCGCTTCTTCTCCACCGTCGAGCTGGTCAATGCTCTGGAGCAGGAAAAAGCTCAGGGAAAGGCTGGGCAAATCGCCGGCCGTCTGATCCATGCCGACCTCGTCATCCTCGATGAGCTTGGCTATCTGCCCTTCAGCGCCTCAGGCGGAGCTTTGCTGTTCCATCTGCTCAGCAAGCTCTACGAGCGCACCAGCGTCGTCATCACCACCAACCTGAGCTTCAGCGAATGGTCCGCCGTCTTCGGCGACGCCAAGATGACCACCGCGCTCCTCGATCGCCTCACCCACCACTGCCATATCCTCGAGACCGGAAATGACAGCTTCAGGTTCAAAAATAGCTCCGTGCAGAAATCCCAAAAACGAAAGGAGAAAAATCCAGCCTTGACCCCATCATGAAACTCAAATCATAAACTATGGGCGGGTCAAATCTCGATGGAATTCCCGGGTCAGATCTCAGCGGAAATCAACAGTCAGCCTTTTGCTCCCCGAACCTTGTAACGCTCGCCCACGATCCTCGGGCGTGTCTTGCCTGGACGCCGCGTAGCGCCGGTCAACGGGCAAGCCGTTTCCGCGCTGGGCGCGTGACCGTCGCCGCTCTACGCCGTCCTTGGCCGAGACCGTCTAACGGATCGGAGGCGGCCCAATGTGCAAGGTTCTCAACAAGCGAGTGACTGGCGTCCCAGCCGGTGCCGTGTACATCGGCCGCGGCAGCAAATGGGGCAATCCGTTTCGGATTGGCCCCGACGGCGATCGGACCGCCGTCATTGCGAAGCACGAACGCTGGCTCGCGGATCAGCACCATCTGCTGCGCGCGCTCGACGAGCTGCGCGGCCGCGACCTCGTCTGCTTCTGCGCGCCGCTCCCCTGCCACGGCGATCTCCTACGTCGGCTGGCAAACGCCAGCCGCGAAGAGCGGATCGCGTGGTGGCGCGCCGTGAAGGCGGCGGCGTGATGAGAGGAAGAGGGCGGCCGGGACGGGTTTGAGCCGGTGCGGTCCGAGAGAGAGCAGCCGGCCGGCTCGTCCGTTCCCGCTCTCCCGAGGCTCCCTTCATGAACGACCTTTCTCTGATCACGGCCGACCAGGCCGCGCCGCTGACACCTGTTCCTCATCCTGACGCGGCCGGCGCGATCATCGCCGCCGCAGAGCGACTCCTCCCTCACCTCGAGCGCGGCCAGCGGGTTGATGCCGCGATCCTGCGCGCCGCAATGGAAGCGGCGTTCGGCGCTTCCGACGCTTCCGGTGCCTGGGACTGGAAGACGGCTTACGATGCCTGCGAGGCCGCGACCGTCCTCTTCCTGCGCAAATACGGAAAGGCGCTGTTCCGGCAAGCCGGCTCTCCGGCTTTGCGTCTTTCCGCCCTGGCCAAGATCGCCGGCCTTCTCCCCACCCACACACGCCGCTCGACCGAGAGCGAGACCTTCCAGCAGTTCTCGACGCCGACCCCGCTCGGCCTCACGGCCCTGACCGCGGCCGCCATCGGACCGGCGGATCGCGTGCTGGAGCCATCGGCCGGCACCGGGCTCCTCGCCATCCTGGCCGAGATCGTCGGCGGCGCGCTTGTCTTGAATGAGTTGGCCGAGGTCCGGGCCGCGCTGCTCTCTTCCCTCTTTCCGGCCGTCGCCGTCACGCGCCTCGACGCCGTCCAGATCGATGATCACCTCGACCCGGCCGTCGTCCCGAGCGTCGTGCTGATGAACCCGCCGTTCTCGGCAATGGCGAATGTGTCCGGCCGTATGGCTGATACCGCTTATCGCCACATCGCCTCGGCCCTTGCGCGCCTCGCCGATGGCGGGCGGCTGGTGGCGATCACCGGCGCGAACTTTTCGCCCGACGCCCCGGCCTGGCGCGACGCCTTCATCCGCTTGCAGGAGCGCGGCCGCATCGTCTTCACGGCAGCGATCGATGGGGCGGTCTATGCCAAGCACGGCACGAGCATCGACACGCGGCTGATCGTCATCGACAAGGCACCGTCTGACGACCCGTCCGCCTTGCCGGCGTCACGAGGCATGGCACCCGACGTCGCCACGTTGCTGAGCTGGATCGGCGAGCAAGTTCCGGCGCGTCTGACGCCCGCGCCGAGCTTCGCCATCCCCGTGTCGGCCGCCGCCGGACCGCGGACGGTGCGCGGCTATCTCACCCGCGCTGCTGGGGCACACCCAGTCAAGCCTTCGGTCGCCGATCCGGAGGCGGTCGATCTCGCCTACGAGACCATCGACTGGACGCCGCCCGAGGGCGCGCGTCTCAGCGATGCGATCTATGAGGAATACCGGCTCCAATCGATCCGGATTCCCGGAGCCCAGGCGCATCCCACCAAGCTGGTGCAATCCGCCGCCATGTCCTCGGTCGCGCCGCCGAAGCCCAGCTATCGGCCGCGCCTCCCGATCAGTCTCGTCAGCGAGGCCGTTCTCTCTGACGCCCAGCTCGAGACCGTGATCTATGCCGGCGAAGCGCATGGCGACTATCTCGCAGGCGCCTGGACGGTGGACGAGACCTTCGATCTCGTCACCGCCTCGCGCGACGATGCGCCGAACGCCGTGCGCTTTCGCCGGGGCTTCATGCTGGGTGACGGCACCGGCGCCGGCAAAGGCCGCCAGTCGGCCGGCATCATCCTGGACAACTGGCTGAAGGGGCGCCGCAAGGCGGTCTGGATCTCCAAGTCCGACAAGCTGCTCGAGGACGCACAGCGCGACTGGTCGGCACTCGGCATGGAGCGCCTGCTCATCACGCCGCTGTCGCGCTTCCCCCAAGGCAAGCCGATCCGCCTGGCCGAAGGCGTCCTATTTTTAACCTACGCTACGCTGCGGTCCGACGACCGCGGCGAGAAGCTTTCGCGCGTCCGCCAGATCGTTGAATGGTTGGGCTCCGACTTCGACGGAGTGATCATTTTCGACGAGAGCCATGCCATGCAGAACGCCGGTGGCGGCAAGGGCGAACGCGGCGATGTCGCGCCCTCGCAGCAGGGCCGTGCAGGCTTGCGCTTGCAGCACGCGCTGCCGGACGCGCGGGTCGTCTATGTCTCGGCGACGGGTGCCACGACCGTCCACAATCTCGCCTACGCCCAGCGGCTTGGCCTTTGGGGCGGCGAGGACTTCCCCTTCGCCACGCGCGCGGAGTTCGTGGAGGCGATCGAGGACGGCGGTGTCGCCGCCATGGAAGTGCTCGCCCGCGATCTCCGTTCGCTCGGTCTCTACACGGCCCGCTCGCTCTCCTATGACGGCGTCGAATACGAGCTGGTCGAGCATCCGCTCACCGCCGAGCAGCGCCGCATCTACGACGCCTATGCCGGCGCGTTCGCCATCATCCACAACCATCTCGACGCCGCGATGCAGGCCGCCAACATTACCGGCGAGACCGGCACGTTGAACCGGCAGGCGAAGTCGGCGGCCCGCTCGGCTTTCGAGAGCGCCAAGCAGCGCTTCTTCGGCCACCTGCTGACCTCGATGAAGACGCCGACGCTGATCCGTTCGATCGATCAGGACCTGGCGGACGGCCACGCCGCCGTCATCCAGATCGTCTCGACCGGCGAGGCGCTGATGGAACGGAGGCTCGCCGAGATCCCGACCGAGGAATGGAGCGACGTTCGCGTCGACATCACACCGCGCGAGTACGTTCTCGACTACCTGGCCCATTCCTTCCCGGTGCAGCTCTACGAGCCGTTCACCGACAGTGAGGGCAATCTCTCCTCCCGGCCCGTCTTCCGCGACGGCCAGCCGGTCGAGAGCCGCGAGGCCGTCGCCCGTCGTAACGAGCTGATCGAGCGGCTTGCTTCGCTGCCGCCAGTGCCCGGCGCGCTCGACCAGATCGTCCAGCGCTTCGGCACGGACCTCGTGGCCGAAGTGACCGGACGCTCGCGCCGCGTGGTGCGCAAGGGCGACCGCCTCGTCGTCGAGAACCGCGCCGCCTCCGCCAATCTCGCCGAGACCGCCGCCTTCATGGACGACCTGAAGCGCATCCTCGTCTTCTCGGAGGCGGGCGGGACGGGCCGGAGTTACCACGCCGAGCTGTCGGCGCGGAACCGCCGCCTGCGCGTCCACTATCTGCTCGAACCCGGCTGGAAGGCCGACGCCGCGATCCAGGGCCTCGGGCGGACGAACCGCACCAACCAGGCGCAGCCGCCGCTTTTCCGACCGATCGCCACCGACGTGAAGGCCGAGAAGCGCTTCCTCTCGACCATCGCCCGTCGCTTGGACACGCTGGGCGCCATCACCCGCGGTCAGCGCCAGACCGGCGGACAGGGATTGTTCAGGCCCGAGGATAATCTGGAATCCCACTATGCCCGCGACGCGCTGCGCCAGCTCTATCTGCTGCTTGTGCGCGGCAAGATCGAAGACTGCTCGCTCCAGATGTTCGAGGACGCCACCGGCCTCAAGCTCATGGACACAGGCGGCATCAAGGACGAGCTGCCGCCGATCACGACCTTCCTCAACCGCCTGCTGGCGCTCACCATCGACCTTCAGGGCGTGCTGTTCACGGCGTTCGAGCAGTTGTTGAACGCCAAGATCGAGGGCGCCATCGCCAGCGGCGTCTATGACGTCGGCCTGGAGACGCTGCGGGCCGAGAGCTTCGTCGTCACCGATCGCCGCGCGATCTACACCCATCCCGCGACGGGCGCGGAAACCCGGCTGCTCACGATCACCGAGCGCCGGCGCAATCATCCGGTGACGCTGGACGACGCGCTCGATCACCTCGCCGATCCCCGCGCGATGCTGCTGATCAACGAGCGTTCGGGCCGGGCCGCCGTACAGATCCCGGCGCCAAGCCTGATGCTCGACGATGGCGAGATCGAACGCCGCGTTCGACTGATCCGGCCGATGGAGCACCATCACGCCTCGCTGAAGATGATGGACGAAAGCCATTGGCAGGCGGCCGACCGCGAGGTGTTCGCCGCCGCATGGACTCGCGAAGTGTCGGAGGTCCCCGAGTTTGCCGACAGCACGATCCACATCGTCGCCGGCTTGCTGTTGCCGATCTGGAAGCGCCTGCCGAACGAGTCGACGCGCGTCTATCGGCTACAGACCGACGCAGGCGAACGCATCATCGGCCGCAGGGTCTCAGCCGTTTGGGCAGCGAACGCCTCGCTGACCGGGGCGACCGCCATGACGCCGGATGCGGCCTTCGCGGCGTTGATCGAGGGACGAACCGTCCTCGACCTCGCCGACGGCTTGCAGCTCCACCGGGTGCGGGTCATGGGCGCTCACCGCATCGAGCTGTCAGGCTTCGCCGACACCATGCGCGATCGCCTGCGCGCCTACGGCCTCTTCAGTGAGATCATCTCCTGGAAGCTGCGTATGTTCGTGCCAACGGATGCGACCGGCGCCGGTGTGCTGACGAAGGTGCTCGACCAATATCCGGCCCTGCGCATCAGCGAGCGGGAAACCGCGTGATGGCCCGCCACGACGCCTCCGAACTGGCACACCGTCTCGCGCGCGACGCCGAGGCGGTGTGTCGCCACTACCTTTCTGCCGGGCGGCGGGAGGGCCGCTACTGGCTCGTGGGTGACGTCCGCAACACGCCGGGCCGTTCGATGTTCGTCCGGCTTCAGGAATCAGCCAAAGGGCCGGCCGGCAAGTGGACTGACGCCGCTACCGGCGAACATGGCGACCTGCTCGATGTGATCCGGGAGAGTTGCGGACTGGTCGATTTCAAGGACGTCGCCGATGAGGCGCGTTCGTTCCTCAGCCTGCCACATCCCGAACCGGAGCCGGAACATCCCCGATCGCGCACACCGACTGCTCCGACAGGATCGCCGGAAGCGGCGCGGCGACTGTTCGCCATGTCACTGCCGCTGTCTCGCACTCTCGTAGAAACGTATCTCCGCAATCGCGGCATTACGGCTTTGCACGGAACCGGAAGCCTGCGCTTCCACCCGCGCTGCTACTATCGGCCTGACGAGCACAGCCCGACCGAGACCAGGCCGGCGATGATCGCTTCCGTCTCCGATCTCGCGGGTCATTTGACCGGGGCGCATCGTACCTGGCTCGATCCCGGCGGCTTCTCCGAGGCGACGCTCGGCAAGGCGCCGATCGACACCCCGAGGCGAGCGATGGGCGACTTGCTCGGTCACGCCGTTCGATTTGGCGTGGCGGGCGAGGTGATGGCGGCCGGCGAGGGCATCGAGACGATGCTGTCGCTCCGGTGCGTCCTTCCCGCCATGCCGATGGTCGCGGCGCTCTCGGCGGCGCATCTCTCCGCCATCCTGTTCCCGGACACGTTGCGCCGACTCTACATTGCCTGCGACGACGATCCGGCCGGCGACGGCGCGATGGCGACGTTGATCGAACGCGCGCAGGAGGCCGGAATCGAGGCGATCGTGATCTCGCCGCGGCTCGGCGACTTCAACGAGGATCTCCGCTTGCTCGGGATCGACACGCTTCGGGCCGCAAGCCGGGTGCAGATCGCGGCGCAGGATGTCGCCCGATTCATGGAGCTGGCGGCACAGCCGGAACGGGGATGGGGCGCGGCAGCGCCGTCGCCATAGGGTCGGCGGTTATGCTTTCCGTCAGCGTCGGAGAGAACCACGCCCACGGCCTTCTGAGAGGGCGATCGGGCGGCAAACGGCCCGGACCGGCAACCTTGTGGGCCGACTATTTTCCGTCGGCGGCAAAGCCGCCTTTACATCGCGAGACAAAATAGTCGGCCCCCTTCGGTCCTCCGCCGAGGCTCCGGCCCGCAGCTCACGCTGCGGGTGCAGGTCCGCTCCGCCCGCCGCCTTCGTCGCCATGAAGGCCGCGATGGGCGCGGCCGATCCGACGAGGAAAGCCGCGATGACCACCGACAACGACGACGATTTCGAGCCGCGCCACAGCGCATCCCCGACCGACCAAGTCCTCCACGAACTCCAGCTCTATGGCTACCGTCCCTTCCACGACGAACCCGACCCCAGGCCGCTTCCCGAAGCACAGATCCTCGCCGGCAGCATCGCCGACATCTTCGACGCCCTCGTGGTGGCGCTGTTAGACACGCGCCTCGAACCCGACCTCGAGGACCTGCTCTGGTCGACGGTGAATGTCTTCCACCGCGCCATCGACCGGATCGAGCGCGAACTCGACGACAACGAGCTGGCGCAGCATCGCTCGCAACGGGAACAGGATGGCAGTGAGGTCAAGTCCGTCGAGCTGGAGCGCCTGACGGCGGAAGGGCAGACGCTGATCGAACGCCGCAACGCCTTCGAGCTGATGCGCGACCAAGCCGCCGACCAATTCGAGCACCACACCCATTCGGCCTGGCGGCCCCGCAACGGGTCGAAGGTCAACCATCGCAACCTCACCGCGGCGATGATCGACAGCCGCGACTTCCTGGCCGCGAAGAGGCGCGCCGACAACCAGGTGCTCCTGCCCGCGGGGCCGAAGGTGGCTCTGACCGGCGGGCTCGACTTCAACGATCACCGGCTGGTCTGGGCCAAGCTCGATCAGGTCCACGCCAAGCATCCGGACATGGTGCTGCTGCACGGCGGCTCGCCAAAGGGCGCCGAGCTGATCGCCGCCAAATGGGCCGACAACCGCAAGGTCCCGCAGATCGCCTTCAAACCTGACTGGACGAAACACGCCAAGGCCGCGCCGTTCAGGCGCAACGACGCCATACTGGAGGTCCTGCCGATCGGTGTGATGCACTTCCCCGGCACCGGCATCCAGGACAACCTCGCCGACAAGGCCAAGAAGCTCGGCATCCCGGTCTGGAAATTTGGCGGCGCGTGAGCGCCGCCTTGCCCTTTCTGCACAGTGACGTGAATCCGCAGAGGTGGATTATCGGCTTTCCGCAAAACCGCCTTTCAATCCGGTTCACCCGTGACCGCGATCCGGGCCGCGTGAGCATAGTGCGCCAACTCCGTATCGTTCTCGATCAAGCCGTCGAGGAGCGCCTTCATGTCGCTCTGATCGGACGCCGATTGAAAAGGCCCTGGCTGCCGCTCGATCGCCAACACCGCAATGGCGAGCGCCTTCTTCACCAGGTGCAGGTCGCGTCCCGTGAACTCCGCCATGCCGCGCACCTCGACCGTCACTTCGTCTCGAGAGCACACCTTAGCTGATCGGCCTGCGCACCGTGAGGGTGACGAGGTTCCACCCGCTGGCGGCGGGCTTTCAGACGCGGCTCCTGCCGGCGGTCGCCGTCCCTGCGTCTATCAGCGCTGATCCTTGGTCCGTCCGCGGGCCTGACGCCATCAACCCGCAAGGGGTCGGCTTACGCTGGAGCGTGCCGCCGCTTGTCTTCGCCTGCGCGGTGATCGCGGCCCTCGGCCGGACACATCGGGCGCCTGTCGCGCGGGGATGGTCCCCGCCTCAGCACAGGAGCCGGATCAATGTCTCAAGCCCTCGCATTCGCCAACGGCTGGAACCTCGCCACCACCCTCATGGTCTGCGTCGTCGTCTTCCATGCTGACACTGGCAACTACGGCGTCATGCTGGCCGCCGAATATGACGGCGATCCCGCTGCCGTCATCCACGATTATGATCCGTGGGAGATTATGGACAGCTCGGACTGAAGAGTCTGGCGATAGCGCAGCCCGGCGCGAGTCGGGCTGCGCATAATCTGGGCGATTCCAACGGGATCGTGATTTGGCGCGGTCGCGCGCGATGCGCTGGAGCGCGATGCGTTCGCACTTGCAGCAAAAATGAACGTACGCTAGAAGGAATGCGCAGTTCGTCGGACCCGGTTTTTCGGGTGGCTCGGCCCGGCGCCAATCCCCGGGGCAACCAAAGCATCGCGGCCTCATCGAGGTCGTCGACGCCAGCATGCCGCTTTATCGAGCGAGCGCGGCGGGTGCTTTACTTTCAGTACTGAACAATAAATGCCAAGTTTCGCCTCCATTCGACGCGATTGGTTCGCCAATCCGCGCGCCGACATCCTTGCCGGGATTGTGGTCGCCCTGGCGCTGATTCCGGAAGCAATCGGGTTTTCTGTCATCGCCGGCGTTGATCCTCGGGTCGGCCTATACGCCTCCTTCTCGATCGCCGTCATTATCGCTTTCACCGGCGGCCGTGCGGGGATGATTTCGGCGGCGACCGCCTCGGTCGCTGTGGTCATCATTCCGCTCGTGCGCGACTATGGTGTAGAGTATCTGTTCGCCGCCACGATCCTGATGGGCGTCTTCCAGGTGATCGCCGGATTGGTTCGGCTCGACCTCCTGATGCAGTACGTCTCGCGATCCGTTATCACGGGCTTCGTCAACGCGCTCGCTATCCTGATCTTCATGGCGCAGTTGCCGGAGCTGATTCACGTGCCACCAATCACCTACGCGTTGGTGGCTGGCGGGCTGGCGATCATCTACCTGTTACCCCGCCTCACCAAGGCAGTGCCGTCGCCTCTCGTCGCCATCGTCATCCTTACGATCATCACCATCTATGGCGGCATCCATGTGAACACCGTCGGTGACATGGGCAAGCTGCCGACATCGCTTCCGGTCTTTGCACTGCCGCATGTGCCCCTGACGTTCGAGACGTTCAGAATCATCCTTCCCTATTCGCTGACGATGGCGGCCGTGGGCTTGCTCGAGTCGATGCTGACAGCTCAGATCGTGGATGACTTCACCGACACGCCCTCGAACAAGGCCCGAGAGATGCGCGGCCAAGGCATCGCCAACTTCTTCACCGGCTTTCTCGGGGCCATGGGCGGCTGCGCGATGATCGGCCAGTCGGTCATCAACGTGAAGTCGGGTGGCTCGACGCGTCTGTCCACGCTGGTCGCGGGCGTGTTCCTTCTCTTCCTGCTGGTGGTGCTCAATCCACTCGTCGCACGTATTCCGATGCCCAGCTTGGTCGCGGTGATGATCATGGTCTCGATCGGCACCTTCTCCTGGCGATCGATCAAGGATATCCGCCGTCATCCCTGGCAGTCTTCGCTGGTGATGGTGGCCACCGTTGTGATTGTGGTGTGGACCGGAAACCTGGCGGCGGGCGTGGTCACCGGCGTCGTGCTGTCCGGCCTGTTCTTCGCCTCAAAGGTCAAACGCATGTTCATCGTGACATCCGCGCTATCGGACGATGAACGCACACGCACCTACAAGATCTCCGGGGAGATTTTCTTCGCGTCGGCTGAACGCTTCGCCGAAGCGTTCGACTTCAAGGAGGTGTTGGACCGTGTGGTCATCGATCTCAGCGATGCGCACTTCTGGGACATCACGGGTGTCGGGACGCTCGACAAAGCCGTGATCCGCTTCCGACGCGCAGGAACGGAGGTCGAAGTGGTTGGCTTGAACGAACCGAGCGCGGCGATGGTCGAGCGCTTCGCTGTCCATGACAAGCCGAATGCTGAAAAGCTTCTGGCGTCGCATTGAGGAGAGATAAGATGGAGAACGTTCTCGCCTGTATCGACGCCTCCAGCTACGCCGCCTCGGTCTGTGACCTTGCCGCCTGGGCCTCTCGAAAGCTGGAACTGCCGATCGAGCTTCTTCACGTGGTCCAGCGCAAGGACGCCGTTGCCGAACGGCACGACCTTTCGGGCGCGATCGGACTCGGCGTCAAGTCCAGCCTGCTGGAGGAGCTCACACAACTTGAGGAAGCCGACGCCAGGCTTCAGGTCGAGCGGGGGCGGGTTTTGATTACTACCAGCACGGAGCGGTTGAAGGCGGCCGGCGCCGTTGATGTGAAGCCGCTTCATCGGCACGGAGGCATCGTCGAGACGATCCTGGAGCGCGAGGCCGAGGCGCGGGTCGTGGTAATCGGCAAACGCGGCGCCAGCCACGAATTTGCGCAGGATCATATCGGCTCGAAGGTTGAGCGCGTCGTACGTGCGAGCAACCGGCCAGTCCTCATCGCTTCCCGCGCCATAGAAACTCCGCGAGTTGTCGTGCTCGCCTATGACGCCAGCCAGGCTGCAGGCCGCGCGCTCGAACGCTGCGCCAACTCGCCGCTATTCCGCGGCCTGCCCGTCCATATCGTGTCGGCCGGTGCCGAGGACGACAAGCATCGCGAGTTGCTCAACGATGCGCTTACCAAGCTCGAGGGTCGCGACGTGACCACAACCCTCCGCCAAGGCAAGGCCGAGGAGGTGATCACCAACGTTGTGGGGGCGACACCGGGCGCGATCTTGGTGATGGGTGCTTATGGTCACTCACCGCTCAGGACCCTGATCGTTGGCAGTACGACAACCGCGATGATCCGCACTGTCCGCGTGCCCGTGCTGCTCATGCGCTAATAGTGCTATCGCAGAGCCAGTCGTTTCACGTTGAAATGCACATAATCCAGAGGCCTGCTCGAAATCCCCAGAATGGAGATCGAGCATGCCGACACCCTCACGACTTCAGATCAGGATCGAAGATCCAGATAATGTTCTCTGGCCCATCATGGGCTTCTACACCGACTATCTCGTGCGCAGCCGTTATGGAGCTAAGCGCCGTCGCCGATATACGGCCTCAGCTCTTCACTTTGGCGACTGGCTACATAGCCAGGGCGCTGGACCAGGCGACATCGACGAGACTCGGATAGGCCGGTTCCTCACGGGTCACTTGCCTACCTGTTCATGCGATCATCCGACCCCGCACTGTTGATTTCCGCTGAGATCTGACCCGGGAATTCCATCGAGATTTGACCCGCCCATAGTTTATGATTTGAGTTTCATGATGGGGTCAAGGCTGGATTTTTCTCCTTTCGTTTTTGGGATTTCTGCACGGAGCTATTTTTGAACCTGAAGCTGTCATTTCCGGTCTCGAGGATATGGCAGTGGTGGGTGAGGCGATCGAGGTGCTGATTCCGGGCTCAATTCGCCCGGGATTCCGAGATTAACTCGCCCGGGATTCCGGGAATTATTCGCCCACCTATTCCGAGATTAATTCGCCCACCTGTTCCGACTTTTATTCGCCCAGGCGGGCGGGGTTGGCCGGGTTGGCTTGAGGTCTCTGCTGGCTGGTTCAGGTTCCCTCCCTTTGGCTGATCGAGGGAGCGGATGAATGCCAGTGGAGCGGATTGCGATGCGCGATGTGCGCGAGATTGTCAGATTGAGGATGGCGGGGCTTTCGACCCGCCAGGTGGGGATCCGGGTCGGGGTTGCGGCATCGACGGTGCGCTTGACGCTGCGGCGACTGGAGGCGGCCGGGCTCGATGGGCCAGGGGCTCTGGCGCTGTCCGAAGCGGCATTGGAAAGGCGCTTGTTCGACGGCGCGGTGGGCAAGCGGCCGGGGCATCGACGTGTGGATGAGCCGGACTGGGGGCGTATCCGCCGCGAGTTGCAGCGCAAGCACGTGACGCTGTCGATCCTGTGGGACGAGTATATTGCCGAGCACCCGGATGGGTATCGCTACAGCCGGTTCTGCGAGCTCTACCGGAGCTGGGAAGCCCGGCTACCGGTGACGATGCGCCAGACCCACGCATCGGGCGAGAAGCTGTTCGTCGATTATGCCGGCGACACGGTGCCGGTGGTGATCGACCGGCTCACCGGCGAGACGCGTGCGGCCCAGATCTTCGTCGCCGTTCTCGGCGCATCGAGCTTCACCTATGCTGAGGCGACCTGGACCCAGACCCTGCCGGACTGGATCGAGGCGCATAATCGCACTCTGGCAGCAATTGGCGGCGTGCCGGCGCTGCTGGTGCCCGACAACGCCAGGGTCGCGATCATCCGCGCCTGCCTCTACGATCCACAGGTCAACCGGACCTACACCGATATGGCGCGCCATTACGGCACGGCCATTCTCCCGGCGCGGCCGCGGCGGCCGCGTGACAAGGCGAAGGTCGAGGTGGCGGTTTTGCTGGCGGAGCGGTGGCTGCTGGGCAAGCTGCGCAACCGGGCATTTTACGGCCTCGCCGAACTGAATGCCGCGATCGCTGAATTCTGCCGCTGGCTGAACGAGGAGCGGGTCGTCCGTCGCCTGGGGGCGACAAGACGGCATCTGCTGGAAACACTCGATCGTCCCGCGCTGAAGGAACTGCCGGCCGAACCCTATGTGCTGGCGCAATGGCGGCGCCGGCGGGTCGGCATCGATTATCACGTCGAGATCGAGAAGCATTTTTACTCCGTCCCCTACCGGCACGCCCGCGCCGAGGTCGAGGCCCGGTTCACCGTGCGCACGGTCGA
The DNA here is from genome assembly GCF_907164655.1 of Acidocella sp. C78. Classification (NCBI taxonomy): domain Bacteria; kingdom Pseudomonadati; phylum Pseudomonadota; class Alphaproteobacteria; order Acetobacterales; family Acidocellaceae; genus Acidocella; species Acidocella sp. C78. Next base: position 204,579 of record NZ_CAJQZK010000060.1, on the reverse strand, counting down.
GATCTTTCTCCGTGGCGAACGGATCGCCGTGCACGCACGCAGGCCGGGTAACGGCAAACACACGACGATCGCCGAGCACATGCCCTCGAGCCACCGGCGTTATGGCGACTGGACCATCGCACGGATCCATCAGGAAGCCGCACGGCTTGGTCCCTCGGTCGCGACACTCTGCACCCTGATCCTCGAACGCCGGCCTCATCCGGAGCAGGGGTTCCGCGCCTGCATCGGCATCCTTCGCCTGGCCCGCAGTGTTGGCGCCGACCGGCTCGATGCCGCGGCCGAGCGCGCGCTCACCATCGGCACCCTGACCTACGGCTCGGTCAAATCCATCCTCGATAACCGGCTGGAGCGAGCCGCCGGCACCGCCAGTCCCGATCCCACCCCGATCCGCCACCCCAACATCCGGGGCGGCGGATATTTCCACTGATGACAAGGAGAAGCCTCATGCTGAACCATCCGACCCTCGATCAGATCCACCAGCTCGGTCTTGCAGGCATGGCCCGCGCGTTCACCGAGCTGCACGCCAATCCCGAAACCCCCAGCCTCAGTCACGCCGAATGGCTCGGTCTTCTGCTCGACCGCGAGATCACCGTCCGACGTGACAAGCGGTTGAGCACAAGGCTGCGCCATGCCAGGCTGCGCCATGACGCTGCAATCGAGGATGTCGATTACCGGAGTGCCCGCGGCCTCGATCGGGCTCTGTTCCAGAAGCTGATCCAGGGTGAGTGGATCGACGCGCACGACAATCTCGTCCTGAGCGGGCCGACAGGGGTCGGAAAATCGTGGCTGGCCTGTGCCCTCGGTCACAAGGCATGTCGCGATGACAGGACCGTGCTCTATCAGCGCGCCCCCAAACTCTTCGCAGAACTCGCGGTCGCCCGCGCCGAAGGGCGTCACGGCCGGATGATCCGCACCCTCGGTGCCGTCAATCTACTGATCCTCGACGACTTCGGCCTTGCTCCACTCGACGCCGGCGCCCGTCACGACCTGCTCGAGATCGTCGAGGATCGCTACGGCCGCCGCGCCACCATCATCACCAGCCAGATCCCCCCGGCGCATTGGCATGAGCTGATCGGCGATCCGACCTACGCCGACGCCATTCTCGACCGTCTGCTCCACAATGCCCACCGCATCGAACTCACCGGCGAAAGCCTGCGCAAGATCCGCAAGCAAACCCCAAAAACCGCTTGACCCAACGAGAACAGGAGAGCAACGAAATCAACAGCCACAGAGACCGCTACCCGGGCGAATAAATCTCGGAATCCCCGGGCGAATAAACGTCGGAATCGTGGGCGAATTAAAATCGGAATCCATGGGCGAATTCTCCGGAATCCGCATATGGCAGTGGTGGGTGAGGCGATCGAGGAGCGCGGTGGTCATCTTGGCGTCGCCGAAGACGGCGGACCATTCGCTGAAGCTCAGGTTGGTGGTGATGACGACGCTGGTGCGCTCGTAGAGCTTGCTGAGCAGATGGAACAGCAAAGCTCCGCCTGAGGCGCTGAAGGGCAGATAGCCAAGCTCATCGAGGATGACGAGGTCGGCATGGATCAGACGGCCGGCGATTTGCCCAGCCTTTCCCTGAGCTTTTTCCTGCTCCAGAGCATTGACCAGCTCGACGGTGGAGAAGAAGCGGACGCGCTTTTTGTGATGCTCGACGGCCTGCACGCCGAGCGCGGTGGCGATGTGGGTTTTGCCCGTGCCCGGGCCGCCGACGAGCACGACATTGTCGGCGGGTTCGATGAAGTCGCAACGATGCAACTGGCGGACCAGGGCCTCATTGACCTCGCTGCTGGCGAAGTCGAAGCCGGCCAGGTCGCGATAGGCCGGGAAGCGGGCGGCCTTGAACTGATAGGCCATGGAGCGGACCTCGCGCTCAGCGGTCTCGGCCTTGAGCAACTGGGAGAGTACCGGGATGGCGGCTTCGAAGGCCGGGGCACCCTGCTGGGCCAGTTCATCGACGGCCTGTGCCATGCCGTGCATTTTGAGGCTGCGCAGCATGATGACGAGCGCGCCGGTGGCGGGATCATGACGCATGGCGGGCCTCCTCAGATTGGCGCAAGCTATCGTAGCGCTCGACGTCAGCCTTGGGTTCATTGGCCAATGTCAGTGCCTGTGGCGCGGTGATGACCGGAAGCGGAGCCTGTTTGCCGTCGATCAGCCGGTGGAGCCGGTTGATGATATGCGTCTTGGACGGCACGCCGTCCTCCAGCGCCAGTTCCACCGCCACCAACACCGCCTGCTCGTCATGGTGCAGCACCAGGGCCAGGATCTCCACCATCTCCCGGTCACCGCCAGGACGGCGCAGGAGATGTTGCTGCAGCCGCTTGAAGGCATCGGGCAATTCCAGGAACGGCGCACCGTTGCGCAAGGCGCCCGGCTTGCGCTGGATCACCGCCAGATAATGCCGCCAGTCATACACAGTGCGCCCTGGGCCGTTGTGCGTCCGGTCGATGATGCGCGGATGCTCGCAGATGATTTGCCCCTCCGCCGCCACCACCAGCCTGTCGGGATAGACCCGCAGGCTGACCGGCCGGTTGGCAAAAGAGGCCGGCACGCTGTAGCGGTTACGCTCCAAGTGGATCAGGCAGGTCGAGGAGACCCGCTTGGTGTGTTCCACGAACCCATCGAACGGACGGCCCACAGGCATGAGGCTCTCAACCTCGCTGGCCCAGACATCGGCAATGGTTCCCGGCTCGTTGCCATGCGCGGTCTGCTCCCACAGCTCCCGGCAGCGCCGCTCCAGCCAGTCGTTCAGGGCGTCCAAGCTTTCGAACGGAGGCATGGACTGCCACAGGCGGTGGCGTGCATCCTGGACGTTCTTCTCAACCTGCCCCTTCTCCCAACCGGCGGCCCGATTACAGAACTCGGCCTCGAAGAGATAATGGCTGGTCATCGCCAGGAAGCGGGCGTTGACGCTGCGCTCCTTGCCACGGCCGACCTTGTCAACGGCGGTGCGCATGTTGTCGTAAATCCCGCGCCGCGGTACGCCGCCGAGAGCTTGGAAGGCGTGGTTATGCGCGTCGAACAACATCTCATGTGTCTGCAGCAGATAGGCCCGAACAATGAACGCCCGGCTATGCGACAGTTTGGTGTGCGCCACCTGCAACTTGACGCGGACGCCACCGATGATCGCAAAATCTTCGCTCCAGTCAAACTGGAACGCCTCGCCAGGCGCAAAGGCCAAGGGCACGAAGGTTCCCCGGCCGGCGGTCTGCTGCAGCCGTTGGCACTCCCCCTTCCAAGCCCGGGCAAAGGCCGCCACACGATTGTAGGAACCGTCATAGCCCAGGCTGACGAGATCACCGTATAGCTGCTTGACCGTCCGCCGCTGCTTGCGCGGCCGGCCAGCTTCACGGCGCAGCCACGCCAAAAGCTTCTCGGCATAAGGATCAAGCTTGCTCGGCCGGTCCGGAACCTGAAACTTCGGCTCAATCACATCAGACCGAAGATATTTGCGGATCGTGTTCCGCGACACGCCTGTGCGCCGGGAAATCTCTCGGATCGGCACATGCTCACGCTTATGCCACCGGCGGATAATGCTCAAAAACGCCATGTCCAACACTCCGTTCGCCCCCGCCTCTTCCAGACGGGGAAACAGTCAAACATGGGTCAAATCTCAGTGGAAAAATCCGGCCTTCCCGGGTCAGATCTCAGCGGAAATCAACAGGGAGCCCACCGCATGACGAAGCTTCGCTGTGAGCAGCCCTTCCAATTCCGGTCCAGGGCCTTGCTGCGGGACGAGGAACTTTTCATTTGCAAGATCCGCCCAGCGAATCCTCGGATTTTGGCCAAGTGCATGATGCTCGGGGAAAGCCACGATCACCCGCTCGCTCCATAGTGGAAGCACGCGGCCGTCCCACGCCGTCGCTTGGCCGGTCATGATCGCAACATCGACGGCGTTGCCCGCGAGGGCGCAAAGTAGCCGCTCATGGCTTCCATCGACCGTGCGCACATCCACATCCGGAAAGCGCCGATGGTATTCGACCAGCGTCGTGTGCATGTTCCCTGCCGAAGGGGAGGCATGAACGCCGATCGCCAGCAGGCCAAGTTCGCCACGGCTCCTGCTCCTGAGCCGCTGGAGTTCCGTATCCACGTCATCAAGTATCCGCTTGGCGCTCGCGACGAACTCCAGGCCTACCGTGGTGAGGCGGGTGCCCCCATTCGTCCTTTCGAACAACACCACGCCGAGCTGGCGCTCGATCTCGTGCAGCCGGCGGCTCAGGGTCGATTGGCGTATGTTCAGAGCTTCCGCTGCCTGTCGCAGGCTGCGGTGCTGTGACGTTACGAGCGCCAAACGCAAATCACGAAGCTCTATATCCACGCCGTTCACATCGTCGGCCCGCATACGCGCCGACGCCTCCTACAAACTTTGCCGCCCCTCCCTGTTCGCCTCCATCTCGATATACGTTGCGCTTGGTTTCGATTTCCCCCGGCGCGTCATGCCGGCAACGGATCCGTGCCGCGATCGAGCAAGGCCAGATAGTCCGAATAGGCGTAGATCCGGCCGCGTTGCCGTCCCGTGGTCTCGCGCACGACGTTGATCTTGGCGAGGTTTTCCAGCGCCGTGCTGGCGGTCGGGAATGAGACGGCGAGTTTTTCGGAGACAGTCTGGATGGTGACGATCGGGCTGGCTTGCATCAATTCGTGGACGCGGAGCGCGGATGGGGCCGCGCGGCCGAGGCCGGCGATCTGCTGTCGGTGAGCATCGAACATGGCGATCAGATCGCGCGCCGTCGCGGCGGCTTGTTCCGCGGTCTCCGCGACGCCGGTCAGGAAGAACTCCATCCAGGTCTCCCAGGTCCCAGCCTGGCGGACCTCCTGCAGGAGCCGGTAATAGTCGTCGCGCCGGGTCTTCAGGAACAGGCTGAGATAGAGGATTGGCTCGCGCAGCACCCCCGCCTCGCACAGGATCAGCGTGATGAGAAGCCGACCCAGGCGCCCGTTGCCGTCGAGGAAGGGGTGGATCGTCTCGAACTGGACGTGGGCCAGGCCCGCCCGGATGAGCGGAGGCAGCGCCGCATCCTCGCTGTGCATGAAGCGCTCGAGCGCATCGAGGCATTCGTCCAGTCGATTGGGCGGCGGCGGCACGAACAGGGCGTTGCCGGGCCGGGTTCCGCCGATCCAGTTCTGCGAGCGGCGGAACTCGCCCGGTTGCTTCGCGGCGCCTCGTCCCGACTTGAGCAGGATGGCGTGCATTTCGCGAATCAGCCGGAGTGACAACGGAAATCCGCCGCGCATCCGGGAGACGCCATGCTCGATCGCCGCGACGTAATTCGAAACCTCGGTCACGTCGTCGAGTTCGACGGCCGGCGCCTCATGATTTTCGAACAGCAGCAGATCCGACAGCGAGGATTGCGTCCCCTCGATCTGAGAGGACAGCAGGGCTTCCTTGCGGACGTACATGTAGAGGAACAAAGGCGTCGAGGGCAGGATCGTCGTCACACCGTCGAGACGCCCGACCGCGGCGATGGCGCGCTCATAGACCTGCATGAATCGCCCGAGTTCGAGCGGCGGATTCGGCGGCAGTGGCGCAGGTACATAGGCGCGCACGCGCTCGCCTCCCGCGCTCGTTTCGACATAGGCCCCGAGCCTTTGGTTCTCTCCGTTCGTCACAAGCGATCCTTTAATTAGCCTTACCGCTATTAAAGCATATCGCCATATATCTTAATAGCGAGCGGGGCTAATTCAAGGCTGCCAGCATGCTGGGCACCCGCACGGAAAGGGGTCTGAGACCGCGATAGGAACCGACGCGGTTGAAGCGGTAAGTCCCGGCCCATTGGACTGGCACCGCGCCGTCATGCGCGAGATCGCGGAGATCCATTCACACAATGCGATTCCCCGCCGGTGCTTATCCGAGTTGCTTACCCGCCTGCGGACGGCCCTTGGGGTAAGCGCGGATCCGTAGGCTGAGCTCGCCGTTCGTTGCCATGCACTGACAACGCCAGATCCAGCGCTAACAATGGCATCGGCCGCCAAAAACCGGTCTTCGCGAGCTTACCCCTTGCTTACCCGATATACAGCGGCACCCCAGGTAAGCAAAAACGGCCCCGAAGGGCCGTCTTTATCTCTCTGATTTTCCTAAGAAAACTTGGAGCGGGCGAAGGGATTCGAACCCTCGACCCCAACCTTGGCAAGGTGCCCGAGTAGCCTACGCCAGTGTATCCGGCTTCCCGCTAGAGCAAGCGTTTATAGGATAAATCAACTAGATAGCCACGAACATCTCTGCCGTCAGTATCCCGACCTACCCCGCGACTTGCTTTCAAGTGCTTGGAATTTGCTTCGTTGAGGTCTATAATCGGCTAATTCTAAACAAACTTCCAGTAGGTGCCTGATATGGCTGGAGAAAAGCTCACCAAGCGCGTCGTGGACGCCCTCAAGGCTCCGGAACCTTCGAAGGTTGGGGTCAAGGTTCGGGAGAGTTTCCGATGGGATCGCGAGCTGCGAGGCTTCGGCGTCCAAGTCATGCCGTCGGGCCTCAAGAGCTTCGTCATCCAGTACCGCACCCCCGAGGGCAGGCCCCGACGGGTAGTGATCGGGCGCTATGGGCTGATGACCGTCGAGGAGGCTCGTATCATCGCCCACGAGAAGCTCGTCGCCGTGTCCAAGGGCATCGACCCTGTCGCCGATGAAGCTAAGGCGGCGAGACTCCTGACCGTCGCCGAAATTTGCGATTGGTACATCGTCGAGGCTGAGACCGGGCGCATCCTCGGCCGGCGCCGACGCGCCATCAAGGCGTCCACCTTGGCGATGGATCGGAGCCGTATCGAGGCCCACATCAAACCTCTGCTCGGGCGCCGGCAGATCGGCTCGCTCAAGCTCGGCGACATCGAAGGTGCGCAAGCCGACATTGCCGCGGGTAAGACGTCGAAAGCGCGCGTCGGCAGCCGTGGCGGCGCCACGACCGGCGGCGAAGGCGTCGCGGCGCGGACAATATCGACGCTCCACGCCATCTTCGAACATGCCGTGCGCCTTGGACGGATCGAAGCCAATCCCGCCAAGGGCGTTCGAAAGCTCGCCGCGCAGCCCCGTGAGCGGCGTCTCAGTCGCGCGGAGATCGAGCGGTTGGGCAAGACGCTTCGCGCCGTCGCCGAGGAGGGGGAGAATCCGACCGGACTTGCGGCCATACGCTTCCTGCTGCTCACCGGCTTCCGACGCATGGAGGGCCTGGGACTGCAACGCGCATGGCTGGATGAGGAAGAAGAGGCGATTCGGTTCCCTGACACCAAAAGCGGTGCGCAAACGCGGGTGATCGGGCGTGCCGCCATCGAGCTGTTGCTCGGTCAACCAAAAACGAAATCGCCCTACTTCTTTCCAGCTGATTGGGGCGGAGGCCATTTTGTCGGCGTGGTGCGCGTGCTTGATCGCGTCTGTGAAAAGGCGCGGCTGGCCGACATCACGCCGCACACCTTGCGCCATACCTTTGCCAGCCTGGCCGGCGATCTAGGTTTTTCCGAATTGACCATCGCGGCACTGCTCGGTCACTCGGCCCGCGGCGTCACCCAGCGCTACATCCACATTGATGAAGCGCTCAGAATGACTGCCGACCGTGTGGCTGCAGAGATGGCTGGTATCCTTGACGGCCGGGCGACACCGGCGCGCACAAGCGGCGATCGCGCCGAGCGGCGCCTGGAAGCCGCCATCTCATGAGCATGGAATAGGGTAAGTGTCAGGCGACTATTTGTGCGAAATGTGTAGCAAACTTCGGACTATCTTTGGCGCCTTGCCGCCGCCGTGTTCCCAGCGCCAGCGTCGGAATAAAGCAACATGTTTCGGTCAACCCGTGAAGGCGTCCGAAAAATGTCGTATCGTTTGGACATGGCGGATATTCGCCCCCAATACCGACAGTAAGAATGATGGCGCCGGTGGTTCTCGTGCATCTGTCGTAGCAAGCGATATGGCGTTCGAGTAAAGTGGGCACAGCGGGGTGTCCTTCGCGCCCAGCTGCTCGATCGAATCGCGTCAGACCCAGAGGAGGTTTGGACGCCAAGCGACTTCGTGGATCTCAGCAGCCGCGCCGCCGTGGATAAGACGTTGCAGCGTCTCGTCCCCTCCGGAGAGCTTCGCCGCATTGACCGGGGGCTCTATGACCGGCCCCGCAAAAGCAGTCTGACGGGCCACACAACCGTTCCCGACTATCGGGCCGTCATCCGCGCCGTGACACGTCGCGATCAAGCTGGCGCCGTAGTGGACGATATGACCGCCGCCAACGACCTCGCCCTCACCACAGCCGTGCCGGCCCGCATCGAGGTCCTCGTCGATGCTCGCCTGAAGCACATCAAGCCCGGCAATCGGGAGATCCACTTCAAGTACGCAGCACCCAGCCGCCTCTTCTGGGCTGGTCGGCCCGCCATGCGGGTTGTTCAAGCGCTCCACTGGATGCAGGACTGCTGGACAACGACGATGAGCGGGCGCGGGTGAGCGCCGCACTGCACCGTCTATTCGCCGATCCCAGCCACGGACAAGCGATCCGCGACGACCTGCGGTCTGGCCTGTCGGCCTTGCCGATCTGGATGCATGAGTTCCTCCGCGACCTTCTTAGCCCGAACACCACGGACGGCGCGCGCCAATGACGACCGCCGCCTACCAGCAAATCATTGCCGCGCCGCCGCGCGACCGTCTCGATCTGTTTCTCGCCACCGCCAACCAGTTTCTTATTTGGCCGCGCTGTTCGCGCGCGTGGCTAAATCTGCGCACCGCGCCATGAGCGCCTCGAACGGCTCGGCGTCATCGAAGAGCAGCCCATCCTCGACCATGCTGATATAGTCATCTTCCAACACCTTCGCTCCATCGCCGACCGGTACGAGCATCAAGCCGCCGTTGACCCCCGATGCGTAGTCGATCGGCGCGCGGTCGGCTGCCTTCTCTGCGAAAAACATCGACTTGTGGCGGGCGACGGCGTTGGCCAAGGTGCGATCGGCGATAGCAGCCTCCGCGAAGCCGGCTTCATCCAGCCGGACAACATCGTGCCAGTGTCGTGCGAAGCGGTCGCCGCGCAGCCGTTCCTGGAGGCAGAAGACATGGATGGCGGTCGCCTTCTCCCAGAAGGTCCGCTCGGCGTGCATAACGCGCGGTCGCGCCGTTGGGAATATTAACCCATCCATCAGGCCGGCCGCATCGCAAATGACATCGCGCAGGCTCGCCGGTTCTCCCGTCGAACGGGCGCCGAACTCCAGCATGACGCTGGGCGCCACATAGCCGGACCCAACGGCGGTCGCCTCATAGTCGATAAAGAGCTTACGCTCCTCGACGCGGATCCTCGCTGCAAGTCCTTCGGCGGTGAGAGCATTCGCGATCAAGGGCTGCACGGTTTCCGCGACCCATGCCGGTAACCGCCGACGGACCTCGCTGGACCAGCGCTTCTCCTCGCTTCGCGTCTTCGGCAGCCCTTCGCCATTGTCCCCGACCAGATCGGGCGCAATCGCCCGAATGTCATAGGTCAGATCCACGTCCTCCGAAAACCGGCGAATGATCTGATAGGCTTTCGACAGCGACGTGCCGCCTTTGAAAACCAGATGCTCGCCGAGTGGTGCGGCATAAAGGGTCGCCAGCGACCACACCACCCACACATCCTTTTCAAGAAGATGGGCGGGACGGCCGGATCGGTCGGCCGCGATGCCCAGCGCGTCGCGCCGATCCTGAGCCGAAAGCTGGAGAAAGAAGTCAGCCATACGCCGCCCTTCCGACGCTTTGCGCGAGCCACGTCGGAAGCTGCGGCGCGGCGGCGACCAGTTCGCCGAACACGCCTGGCGGCATTTTCCGCTTCAATGTCGTGAGTGCAGCTTCTGCCCTTTCGGGGCCGAGCCAGGCCAGCGCCCGCACGACCTCCCCCGCCGGACGGTTGGCCAGGGCCAGTTGCCAGCGCGGCGCGTGCCGCAATTCCACGACCTGCTTGCCAAGGTGCATCTTTCGGCTGCGGCCGGAGGTCAGATAGACTGAACGGACGGGCACCTGCGTCGTCAAGCCAAGAGCGTTCGCCGCAGCGGCGCCGTTCGACACGATGATCTCGCCCCTTTGGGTCGCGACAGCCTCAATAGCCTGTTCGACAGACGGCGCGCGCGTGCCGAATCGGCTGGCGACGGGACGCATATAAACGCCGCGGCCGGCACGGATGAGCTGCCCGCGTTCGGTCAGACGCGACAATGCCTGATCCACGGCCGCCCGGTTCCCGAGGTGGAGCAAGCCCTTGGCGGACATAGGGGCGCCTTCGGGCAATCCCGTCGTATGCGCCAAAATCTGTTCGGTCAGTCGCGTCATCGTCTTTCTCCTGTTGGAAATATAGATAAATTTCTGACAGTTTTCAAGGAAGCCATAAAGACAAGTCCGGATAAGCGGGAAAGCCTTCCCCTCCGACCGAGCCTCTCGTCTCGGCCTACCCCTTCTGAGGGGAGATCACGCAACGCCCAAGAGTGAGAGTGCAGATCGGTTTTTCCGTGACGGGTTCGATGTCGCGAGAGAGGCTCGCGGCGCCCGTCGCGGAGATGTGCGATGTCCCGATATACCGAACGCGCCCGCACCGGTCAGGACCGGGCGGGGCTCTATGCCGAAATCACTGACAAAATCATCGCTGAGTTGGAGGCTGGCCGGGCTCCATGGGTCCAGCCCTGGGGGACGATTGCGGCAAAAGCCCCGCTATCCATGCCCAAAAATGCCTCGACCCAACGTTGCTACACCGGGATCAATGTGTTGATTCTCTGGGGTGCTGTTATCGAGCACGGCTTTGCCGGCCAGAGCTGGCTGACCTTTCGTCAAGCGCTCTCGCTCGGTGGCCATGTGCGCAAGGGTGAGCGCGGCACAATTGTTGTTTATGCTGACCGATTCACACCGGACGATGAACGCCGCCGCGCGGCGGAAGTTGGCGAGGAAGCGCAAGCCATCCCGTTCTTGAAACGCTTCACGGTGTTTAACACCGCGCAGTGTGAGGGGCTGCCGGATCAAATAACCGCAACGGCGCCACCGGTCGAAACCGATCTCGTTCTGCCGCAGGCGGAGGCGTTGATCCGGGCAACCGGCGTTGATTTCCGGATCGGCGGTGAGCGAGCCTTCTACGATCCTCGCCATGATTTCGTGCGGGTGCCGCCACCGCAAGCCTATTTCGAGCCGATCAACTGGCATCGGACCGCCCTTCACGAAATCAGCCATGCTAGCGGCCATCCCTCGCGCCTGAACCGCGATCTGACCGGATCATTCGGCTCGAAGAAATATGCGTCTGAGGAGCTCATCGCCGAAATTTCGGCCGCCTATTTATGCGCATCGCTCGGCATCGCGCCGACGGTGCGCCATGCCGATTATATCGGGGCCTGGCTTGAGGTGCTGCGCGAGGATAACCGGGCCATCGTGCGTGCTGCCAGCGCCGCGTCGAAAGCGGCCGACTACATACTGGGGTTTCGATCGGATACGGCCGGAGCGGCTCCGGCAGCTGTAGCCCATGATGGGATGCAAGCCGCCTAAGATCATTGCGCCCGCCTTACCGGGTTTCAGCGGGAACGTACACCCAGATAACCGCGTTTCCGCCTCTCCGGTTTGCCGAGTTTCCTTTTGTCCGGTGTTGCGATTTTCCGGTTCTCCGGCTTACCGGTTGCACAGCGAAGCAGAGTGAAAGGACGGCGCAAAAATTCGTGACGGTGCAATCGGTTGGGAGAGTGGCTTCCAGCGGCCCGTCGCGGAGAAAAATCATGGCCAGTGCCATTCAGAAAATCACCCTCAGCGCCTCGCGCGATATTCCGTTCAACAAATTGATCCTCAGCCAATCGAATGTCCGCCGGATAAAGGCCGGGATTTCGATTGAAGAACTGGCGGAGGACATTGCCCGGCGCACTTTGCTGCAAAGTCTCAGCGTGCGCGCTGTCATCGATGCTGACGGGCTCGAAACCGGCATGTTCGAGGTCCCGGCCGGTGGGCGGCGGTTTCGGGCGTTGGAATTGTTGGTCAAGCAAAAGCGCCTGGCCAAGACGGCGCCGGTTCCGTGCGTGGTGCGCGCGGGGGGGATTGCGGAGGAAGATTCGCTCGCGGAGAACGTCCAACGCGTGGCACTCCATCCGCTCGACCAGTTTCGCGCGTTCCAGGCCTTACGTGAGAAGGGGCTCGGCGATGAAGAGATCGCGGCGCGGTTCTTCGTGAATGCCAATGTGGTGAAGCAGCGCCTGCGCCTTGCGGCAGTCTCACCCAAACTGCTCGATCTCTATGCTGAGGACGGCATGACGCTGGAGCAATTGATGGCCTTCACCGTCACCGGCGACCATGACCGCCAGGAACAAGTTTGGGAGTCTCTCGCGCATGCCTATAACAAGGAGCCCTACACGATCCGCCGCCAACTGACCGAGGGGGCGGTTCGCGCCAGTGATCGGCGGGCCTTATTCGTCGGCGTGAATGCCTATGAGGCTGCTGGCGGCGTGATCATGCGCGATCTGTTTCAGCATGATGATGGGGGTTGGCTGCAAGACCCGGCACTGCTTGATCGGTTGGTGGCCGAGAAGCTTCGCAGCGAAGCCGAAATTTTGCGCGATGAAGGCTGGAAATGGATCACCGTCGCGACGGAGTTTCGCTACGGCCATAGCGCGGGCCTGAAGCGCCTGGTCGGCAAGATTGTTGAACTCACCGAGGCGGAGAGCTCAAGCCTTCGGGCGCTGCAGGCCGAGTATGCGACGCTGGAGGCAGATCATGCTGACGCTGACGAATGGCCTGAGGCGGTTGATCGGCGCCTTGGAGAGATCGAAGCCGCTATCGCGGCGCTGGAGAACCGGCCGATCCGGTATGACCCTGCCGATGTCGCGCGGTCGGGTATTTTTGTCAGCATTGATGGAGAGGGAAGCTTGCGGGTCGAGCGCGGCTTCGTGCGACCGGAGGATGAAACGCCCGTCGAGCCAATATCGGTTGAGGGCGAGGATGCGGATGGTGTTGTGACGACGACGGCACCGAGCAACACCGATGCGCCGGTGCACCGCGCGTTGATCACGATTGGTGGCGTATCGGGTGCAGAACCAGAAACGGCCGAGGATGAGAACACCATCCGGCCGTTATCGGATCGGCTGGTGACGGAACTGACTGCCCATCGCACCTTGGCGCTGCGCGACAGCGTGGCGAACGAGCCGCAATTGGCGTTTCTGGCGGTGCTGCATGCGCTCTGCCTCAGCGCCTTCTATCGCTACGCCGCATTCTCCTGCCTGGAGATTACGGCCAAGCAGTCCAGCTTCTCGGCACAGGCGCCGGGCCTTGCCGAAACTGCATCGGCCCAGGCGATCGATGCCCGTCATGCACAATGGGGCAAGCAATTGCCGGAGCAGCCTGCCGATCTCTGGGACGTGCTGATGGGCTTCGATTACGATAGCCAGGCGGCGTTGTTTGCTCATTGTGCGGCTCTGACCATCAATGTGGTTAAGGAACCATGGAACCGGCGAGCCGATGCGCTGGCGCATGGCGATCAACTGGCGCGTGCCGTCAATCTCGACATGGTGGCTGCGGGCTGGAGACCGACGGAGGAGAACTATTTTGGTCGGGTGCCGAAGGCACGGATTCTTGAAGCGGTGCGGGAGGGCAAGGGGGAAACGTATCCATCCGGTGTGAACCGCCTGCCGGTACGGCAAGGAGGCGTGCATAAGAGCGCTGCTACGAGCTGATTCATGGTAAGGGGCGGCGGGCGGATGGAGATTATCACGGGGGTAGAGCGCCGGCGCCGCTGGCGGGATGAGGACAAGCTTCGGATTGTGGCGGAGGCTGAGGCGCCGGGTGCGGTGTTTGCGCTGGTTGCGCGGCGGCACGCGATTTCGAGAGGGCAATTGTGGAAGTGGCGCGGTCAGGTTCGGCGTGGTGAGTTGGTGCCGGTGCCGATGGTACCGGAATTCATTCCGGTGCGGGTAATGGCGAGTGCGGCACTGTCGATGCCGCGGGCGGCAGGCAAGTCAGCTTCGGTGAACGACGCGAGCGTTGATCCGATGTCGCAGAGGCGAGCCACGCGATGCGATGCGAGCCGGATCGAGATCGTGCTGCCGGACGGGACGTGTGTTCGGGTTGATGATGGAGTTGGGGTTGCCGCCTTGCGTCGGGTGCTGACGGCGGTGCGGCGGTGATCCCGGTCTCGGCCGGTGTGCGGGTCTGGCTGGCGTCGGGGCATACGGATATGCGCCGCGGGATGAAGGGGCTCGCGTTGCAAGTGCAAGAAGGTCTGGGACGGGAGCCGTTCTGCGGGGATGTTTTTTTCTTTCGCGGACGCGGCGGGTCGCTGGTCAAGGCGATCTGGCACGACGGCGTGGGGATGTCGCTGTATTCGAAACGCCTTGATCGAGGGCGGTTTATCTGGCCGCAGACTGCGGACGGCGTTGTGTCCCTCACCGCTGGTCAGATCGGTTATCTTCTGGAGGGGATCGACTGGCGAAATCCACAACAAACCTGGCGGCCGCAAGCGGCCGGGTAGGCGCGAAGATTCTGGGGAAAATCCTGGTCCAGAGCGGATTTCTGTAGCGAAACCCTGGAAATTCGTGATTCTATACGGGGCATGGATCTCGATCCTTCGACCCTGCCGAATGATATCGCTGCGCTGAAGGCGATCATTCTGGGCGACCGTGCTCGGCGGTCCGATACCGCAGCGTATATCGCGCATCTGAAGCTGCAGATCGAGAAGCTCAAGCGTGCGCTCTACGGCCCCAAGGCGGAACGCACGGCGCGGCTGCTTGATCAGATGGAACTGGAACTCGAAGATCTCGAGACCACCGCGACCGAGGACGAACTCCGCGCCGAGCAGGTGGCCGCGAAGGCCAAAACCACGACTGTCGCCGGCTTCACTCGCAACCGCCCATCACGCCAACCCTTCCCCGAACACCTGCCACGCGAGCGGGTTGTGCTGCCAGGTCCGACCCAGTGCGCCTGCTGCGGTGGATCGCGGCTCGCCAAGCTCGGGGAGACGGTGACCGAGACACTGGAATCCATCCCCCGCCAATACAAGGTGATCCAGCATGTGCGGGAGAAATTCACCTGCCGCGATTGTGAGAAGATCAGCCAGGAACCAGCACCCTTCCACACCATTCCACGCGCTTTTGCCGGTCCCGGCCTGCTCGCGATGATCGCCTACGATAAATTCGGCCAGCATCAGCCGCTGAACCGTCAATCTGAACGGTTCGCACTGGAAGGCATCCACCTCAGCGTCTCGACCCTGGCCGATCTGATTGGTGCTACCTGCGTGGCGCTGGAGCCGGTGTTCAAGCACATCGAGACGATGGTGTTCGCGGGTGCGCGCCTGCATGGCGACGACACCACCGTGCCGGTGATGGCACGAGGGCAGACCGATACGGCGCGCGTGTGGGTTTATGTGCGTGATGATCGGCCGTTCGGCGGATCGGGTTCCCCCAGCGCGGTGTTCTACTATTCACGTGACCGCGCCGGCGTTCATCCGCAAACCCATCTCGCCGGATACCGCGGCATATTCCAGGCCGATGCCTATGGCGGCTACAACAAGCTCTACGAGTTGAACCGATCTCCTGGACCGATCATCGAGGCGGCGTGCTGGTCGCACGCCCGACGAAAATTCTTCGAGCTGGCCGATATCGCGCGGAACGCGAAGCGCAAGGCCCAGGGTAAGACCCCCGCCTTCGTGGCGCCGATGGCCTTGGCCGCGGTGCAGCGCATCGACGCGCTGTTCGAGATCGAGCGGGAGATCAACGGTCAGTCACCCGCTGAACGCCTGGCGGTGCGCCAGCAACTCGGCGCCCCGCTCGTCGCTGAACTCGAGATCTGGATGCGCGCCGAGCGCGCCAAACTCTCACGCCACAACGATGTGGCGAAGGCGATCGACTATATGCTGAACCGTTGGTCATCATTTACCCGGTTCCTGACCGACGGGCGGATTTGTCTCAGCAATAACGCGGCCGAACGTGCCCTACGCACCCTTGCTCTGGGCAGAAAATCCTGGCTATTCGCCGGCTCCGATCGCGGTGGTCAAAGGGCCGCCATGTTGTACAGCCTGATCACGACGGCAAAGATGAACAACGTCGACCCACAGGCATGGCTCGCCGACATCCTCGCGCGCATCGCCAGTCATCCAGTCGCCAGCATCGAGAAATTGATGCCATGGAACTGGACACCGCAATCCTGGGCCCTGGCCGCCTGATCGTGCAGACCAATAAAATCCACCACGTCTTCACGATTGACCGTGTCGCCAGGGACCTCGGCGAGGATGAGGAGTGGCTCGCGGACATCGCCAATGAGATGGAACCCGAAGACGGCCTGATCTGGGTTTACAACCTCAGCGACGGCGGCGTCATAGCCTTCACCGACTTTGGTATCGAAAATCTGCGCGAGCTCATCCTGATCCACCGAGATAGAGCCAAATAGACTCGTCCGCGGCTCTGACCGGATGGGTACGGATCCAGTCGCATCCGGCGAGTTTGAGGAACATCGCGCGATCCAGACCACGTGCGGTCCGATAATCGATATCTTCGACGGTGGCCGCCTGGCGCAGCTTGGCCACGCGGGCCAGCCGCTCAAAACGCTTCTGCCGCCGCAGCGTTGTCTCGTGATCGAGCAGCAACGCCAGCCACGCGGCATGATCGAGGCTGGCGGTCTCGGGATGCGCCCCAAGATCCTTGAATCCCTTGGCCATGCCATGCAGGCCAAGGTCGTGCAGTTGATCGAGGGTCGGATGGGTCAGCATGGTTGGTCCTTTTAATGAAAATAGCCGGAACCACGGAGATTGCCGTGGGTAATGACCGCCTGGGGCTCGCCCGCCGCGGCGGTTGAACGATCGAGCTTGTTGGCGACGATCGAGGCGAGACTTTTGTAGGTGAACGCACCGATCGCGACGGCGCGGTCGGCTACGGCCTCAGCGCGGGCGGGTTCGAGGTCCTTGAACAATCGGAGAATGCCGAGATAGGTCCGGAACCCCTGTTCGGGATGCGGCCGGCTGGCGAGGATGGCGGTGATCAGCCCTTCGGTATGCGGGCCGATGGAGGCGCCCCAGCGGCGGAACCGCTCCGGCGTCCATTCGGCGTAGCGCCGGTGGGCACTCGGCATGTGCTCGATATCGGTGCCATGCTTGCGGCCGCCGTAGCGACGCTGGTGAACCGCAATGCGCTTGCCGTGGTGGAATATCTCAATGCCGCGTTCGGTCGCGCGGGTATCGACCTGCTGGCGGATCAGTTCATGCGGCACCGAGTAGAAAAACCCGCAGACCTCGACGTGATAATCCAGCGCGACCCGTGCCAGACCCCATTCGGCGAATTCATAGTCGGATGCCGGCAACGCCGCGAGCGCGGGCCGCTCGATCGTCTCGAAGAGATGCCGGCGGCTGACGCCGATCCGGCGCATGACATAGTCGTTGATCCGATCGACCATGCCGGCGATCGCCTGGTTGGCCTCGGCCAGCGAGAAGAACGTCTGCCGGCGCAGACGCCCCAGGATATAGGTTTGAGCAAAGCGTACCCCGGATTCCACCTTCGCTTTATCGCGGGGCCGGAACGGACGCGCAGGGAGCACACCGACCCCGTAATGTGACGCCATGCGCCCGTAGCTGAGGTTGATCTCGGGATCGTAGAACGATGGCTTGTTGACGCCGGACTTCAGATTATCCGGCACTATCAGCCGCGGAACACCGCCAAATGCGCGGAACATGCGGACATGCGCGCCAATCCAGTCCGGCAGCGTCTGGGTCCAACTCGCCTCCGCATAGGTGAAGCTCGATGCGCCGAGCACGCCGACGAAGATCTCCGCCTGTCGAACTTCGCCACTCGCCCGATCGACAATGCCAATCCGCTTGCCGGAATAATCGACGAAGACCTTGTCGCCAGCACGATGATCCTGGCGCATGACCGGTGACAGGCGGGCCTCGAATTCCCTGAACAGTTCGCAGAACCGCGAATATCCGTAACCGTCCGGGTGCTGGTCACGGTACTCCTCCCAAAGCACCTGCAGATTCATCCCAGGCCGCTTCAGTTCGCAGACCAGTTCGTCCCAGGCCGGCTCGGCACGGCGCCGAACCCCCTGCTTGTAGCCACTGCGGGCAAACAGCCGCTCTTCGATCGCCGCATCGGTCAGCTCGGCCGGCACCGGCCACGCCAACCCCGCCTCCTGTGCCCGCTTCAGGTTATCCTGGATCGTACTGCGCGCCACACCGAGCATCCGCCCGATCTCCCGCGCGCTGATGCCGTCCCCGGCAAGCCGCAACATCTGTCGTATCTGCCGCATCGTCAGCTCTCTCCTGGCCGGCATCCAATCCTCCACGTGGTTGATCACGAGAAGGCAGATGCCCGAGTCGCTGACCCAGCCAAATAACGCTCAAAACCTCAGTCAGGTGGCCGGAATGAAATCGGAATGCCGGCCGGCTTCAAATCGGAACGGTGGCCGGCTTCACCTCGGAATACCTGGCCGGCTTCAATCGGAATCCGCAGCTGCCCATCGGCATCATCCTGAGCCCCGGCGAGGCTCACGACAGCACAGCTTATGCCGACCTGATGGAAGAGCGCGACAGTGATCCCGGCATCCTGCTCGCTGATCGGGGATATGACAGCGACGCGATCAGGCAGGACGCACGCGACCGCGGGACAATCCCCGAAATCCCGACCAAGAGAAACCGCCGCATCCAGCATTCCGTCGACCGCCCTCTCTACACACTCCGCAATCGTATCGAGCGTTGCTTCAACAAACTCAAGAACAGCCGCCGGATCGCCACAAGATACGATCAAACCGCCAGCAGCTTCCTCGGTTTCACTCTCCTCGCCTCAATCCGCCTCTGGTTCAGGTTTGTCCACGCCTCCTAATACCAAATCCTGTGGGGAGTGACTCACGATAGTGCTTCCGCGACGCGGGGACGCTGTGAAACTGGTGTTCCTTGAGAGGTTCACCATGCCGCGAGCTTACGGACAATCGGCGCAAATCCGCCTACGGCGAGAAGCTCGGCTCCGCATAAAAATAGGCTAGGTTGACGCCAAGTGTCTGTGCCATTTGGCTCAGTTCCTCTGGCCCAATATGCTGACTGCCGATCTCGTAAGCGGCGATCCTTGCGTCCGGCAAACGCAATGCCGTGGCGAGTTGCTTACTGGTCAGTCCAAGTTCCGTGCGCCGCGCCTTGATCTGCCCGCCGATATGGGCGTCGAGCGGCGCAGCCCTTAACAAATAGATATTGCTTCCCTGTCTTATTCTAACTCCCATATCCTCAACCTCGTTTTTCATACCATTGATGCATTGCGGGCGGCTGGCCGTGAAATCTGGCAGATCCGGCCGCTCGCTGAACAGGTTCGGAAACTACGTATGCGACGAGATGGCGTGCAACTTCGTCACGTCACTGCGTCGTCGTAGAATGCGTGGTTTGAGTAGTCGTAGTACCGGGCGTGCCCGGCATCGGCGGCATCGGCGCCGGCGCGGTCGTCGAGGTGCTCGTGCGTTCCGTCGTTGTCGTCGCGGTTTCGGTCGAACCGTACCCGCAACTGGCGAGCGTCAGGGCGGCGCCGATCATCCACGTTGCAAGCACGGCGCGTGCCGCGATCTTGTTTGGGCTCATGATATTCTCCAGTTCATTTCGTTGTCGAGTAGGACGAAGTGGTGTCCGTCGTCGTGGTCGATTGCGGTGGCGGCACCACCGTGGTGGTTTTGGTGGATTCGCTGACCGCCCCGTCTTCGTTGCCATAGGTTGTCTCCCGCGATTCCGACGTATTCCCCGCCGCATCGACGCTTCGGTTGGTCTCGGTCGTGCTCAGCGTGCCGCTCGGCGGCGCCATGACCGGCGCCGGAACCGTCTCGTCGGTCGGTGGTGACACCGAGGTAGATGTCGTTGTCGATGATGTCGTCTGTGCGTTCGCGCCGGCGGTGGCAAAGGCGAGGCCGGCGCCGATTGCGGTCATGAATAGAATGCGTTTCATCGATTTTCTCCTGGTTTCAAGCTGTGTAAGTGGCGTGGAGGCCGCGCGTGGCGCACCGCTCCGGGATCGGGCGACCCTGTCAGCCGCGTGACAGATTGATCGTGTTCGGGCTAGTCAGACCACCGACCGCGGCGCCAACGCCGCCGCCGATCAGCGCGCCGCCACCCGGCCCGATGCCGGTCACCGACCCGATAACCGCACCCGTCCCGGCACCGATCGCGGCGCCGGACAAGGCCCGGCCTCCTGGCGAGGTGCCGCAGCCACCAAGTGTGGGGGCGGCTCCGATGGAAACGGCGAGCCAGTCCGCTCTGCGCGATTTCATGGGAAAGCTCCTGATGGCGCCGCGGCGGCCAGACGGGTCGCTCTGCGAGCCCCTGTGTCATTCGCGGCGATGGGGATTTCCCTGAAGCGCGTGCGGCAGGGAAATTCCGCTGCTCAATAGAATAGGAACTTGCATGAGGATCGGGCAGGATCGGAATCTACCCTATGCGAAATGTTCGTCCGGCATCGGCTGCGCCGCATGGATTCGTTGTCATGATCAGCGAAGTTCTCTATCGTAGACGAAATGGAACCGGGAAAGACGCAACCTGAACAGGATTAACCGGGAAAGGAGTATCGGCATGACGAAACCGTCGCCGCCCGGCAACCTCACCGACACGTGGCACCAGACGTGTCTGAGATAACCGCGCCAAGCGGCTTTCTGGCCGTCGGCATCGGTGCGTCCGCGGGCGGCCTCGATGCGTGCCGCAAGCTTCTCGAGGCGATACCCGATCGTTCCGGGATGGCTTTCATTATCGTCCAGCATCTCGACCCGCCCCATCCGAGCATGATGGCCGAGTTGCTTTCGGTCCACACCGGTATGACGGTGCGCGAGGCGGAGGACGGATTATCGGTCGAGCCCGAAACCGTCTATCTCAACCGCCCGGCGTGTATCTGGCGGTCGATAACGGCGTGCTGAAACTGTCGCCGCCCCCGGCCCGACATGGGGCGCGCCTGCCGTTCGATTTTCTGCTGCCCTCGCTGGCCGCCTTCTACGGGCAGCGAGCGGCGGCGATCGTGCTGTCGGGCACCGGTGCGGATGGCAGCATCGGAATCCGGGCGATCCGCGAGCACGCCGGACTCATCATCGCCCAGCATCCGGACGACGCGGCGTATGATGGCATGCCGGCCAGCGCGATCGCAACCGGGATGGTGGACGCGGTGCTGCCGCTGGCCGAGATTCCCGCCCGCGACCAGAAGAGCAGAGCCAGCTCCGCCTTGCCGTCCCGGGCACGAACCCGGGGCCGCTCGATCACGACCTTGCCGCCATTGAAGCCGATCGGTCCCCGGATCCTGCCCCATCGATGCCCAACCTTGCCAGCCTAACGGCCATGATGCGGCCTGCACAGCGCCGCCGCGTCCTGCTCCATCATCACGGTCAATGTCGCCACCCCCGCGCTGAGGCAGAACCGTTCAAAGCTCGCCCCAACAGCCTCCCAGGCATCTTTGACAATTCCAGGCAGCGTCGCCGCTGCGCATCTGCTATCTCTCTTCATGGCGTTGCCTTTCCTCAGTGGATCACACACCCCGAGCCTAGCGGCTCAAGGCAGGCAACGCCGCTCCCCCTAATTCAACATTCCGCGGGACATCCCCGTTGTCCGCCGCCGCCATCGCCAGCCGCGCCAATGCCGGCAGCGAGCGGGCGCCGGTGCGCTGCATGACCTTGGCACGGTGGTTTTCTACCGTCCGCTGGCTGATCCCGAGATCGGCGGCTATGTTTTTGTTCGGCTGCCCGGCGAGCACCCGCTCCATGATCTCGCGCTGGCGCCGCGTCAGCCCCTTGATGTGGCTGCTCGCGGTGGCGCGCCAGGCGCTGCGCGCATTCTGATCGCGGGCGTGTTCGAGGGCGCGCGCGACTGCGGCCAAGAGATGGGTGCGGCTGATCGGTTTCTCGATGAAATCCTCCGCTCCCGCCTTCATCGCTTGCACCGCCATGGCGACGTCGCTGTGGCCGGTGATGACGATCGCCGGCAGCGGGGCGGCGATTTCGCGCAGCCGCTGCAAAACCGCGAGCCCGCTCATGCCCGGCAGATAGGCGTCCAGCAGCAGGCAGGTCTCGCGGTAGGGGCGATAGGCGGCGAGGAACGCCTCGCCGGAGGCGTAATCCTCCACCGCCCGGCCATCCGCTTCCAGCACCGCGCGGATCTCGTTGCAGATGTGATTATCGTCGTCGACGACGTAGATGACCACCGTATCCGGCGCCACCGTCGATCGCGGCGCCGGCGCCGGCACGTCGGGCGCCGTCGGCAGCAGGCGTTGGATCGCCCGAATCAATTGCGGCACCTTCACCGGCTTGTAGAGCAGCAGACACTCCGCGCGGGCGACGTCACGCATGGCGCCGAGCGAGATGTCGCCGGTCAGGAGGATCGCCGGGATATGCCGGCCCCACGCCTCGCAGAGCGCCGCCGTCAGGCGCAGCCCGTCCATCGCGCCGGGCAGGTTGTAATCGGCGATGATCAGGTCCGGCCGCACGCCGCCACGCCGCACCAGGTCGAGCGCCGCGCCGCCACCGGCGGTGCGCGCCACGCGATGCCCGGCGCCCTCGAGTAAAAGGGTCAGCAGGTCACTCACTTCGGGATCGTCCTCGACCACCAGGATGGTGCCGAGACGGGGAAGGATATCGCCGGCGCTCTCGGCATCGTCGTCGGCGACCGCTGCCGCCGCGCCCGGCTTCGGCGCCAGCGCGACCTCGATCGCGAACATCGACCAGCGGCCCATGCGCGAGCGCACTGATACCCGATGCCCGAGCAAGTTCCCGAGCCGGCGCACGATCGCAAGGCCGAGGCCAAGCCCGCGGCTACGTTCGCGCGCCGGATTGCCGAGCTGGTGATACTCCTCGAAAATCCCGTTCAGTTCGGTGTCAGGAATGCCGATGCCGGTATCCCAGATCTCGATGCGGAGCGTCCTGCCATGGCGGCGGCAGCCAAGCAGAAGCCGGCCTTGCTCGGTGTATTTCACGGCGTTGGAGAGCAGGTTGCGGATCATTTGGCCCAACAGGCGGGCGTCGGTTGCGATCGTCGCGCCACAGCGCACGACGCGCAGCGCAAGCCCACGCGCCTCGGTATGATAGAGGAACTCCTCCTGCAAAGGCGCGAAGATCTCATCTACCGGCACGGCGACGATCTCCGGCTGCACCGCCCCGACCTCGAGCTGGTTGATGTCCAACAGCGTGTTCAGCATGCCGGCCATGGCGCCGAGGGTTTCATCGAGACGCGCAACCAGCGCCCGCGCCCGCTCGCCCTGCACCGTCTGCGCGAGCAACCCCTGCACCAGCGTGATCGACTGTAGCGGCTGGCGCAGATCGTGGCTGGCAGCGGCGAGGAAGCGCGATTTCGTGACATTGGCGAGCTCCGCCTGCTGGCGGGCGCTTTGCGAGATCTCCGTGGTTCGTTTGCGCTCGGTGATATCGGTAAAGGTGAGGACGACACCATCGATCGCATCGTCCTCGCCGCGATAGGGCAGGATGCGGCGGACGAACCAGGTGCCGGCATCGGTCTCCACCTCGCGCTCGATCGCCGCCGCCCCGCTCAGCACCGCGCGCGCATCCGCAGCCAGCGCGCGATCGACTGCAAGCGATGTCAGATCGCGCAGCGGACGGCCGACATCGCCCGGAATGATGTTGAACAGCGCGCGCGTGGCAGGTGTAAAAAAGCGGATGTTCAGCGCGCGGTCGAGAAACAAGGTCGCAACGTCGGTGCTGTAGAGGATGTTCTGCAGGTCGTTGGACGTGGTCCGCTGCCGCTCCAGCGTCTCCTGCAACTGGGTATTGAGCGCGGTCAGCTCCTCGTTCAGCGATTGCAACTCCTCCTTCGAGGTCAACAGCTCCTCGTTGGTGGATTGGAATTCCTCGTTGATCGAGAGCGCCTCCTCATGGGCGATGCGCTGGTCTTCGCCGGAGATTTCGAGATTGCGGATGGCGCCTTGCAGTTCCGCGCCTGTCGCGGCGAGTTCTTGTTCGAGTTCGGCGATCCGTTGGCTCTCGCCCGGCGTCGCCGCGCGGCCAGGAGGGTTTTCCGGCGCCGGCTCGTCGAGGAAGCAGAGCAGCAACAAGGCCTCCCTCTCGCTTTGCAGCGGATGGACGGCGATCGAGAAGCGGCCACCCCCATCCCCGGGAGCGCCACGCCCGCCGGCGACGACGACACGCGCGCCGCTCGTTGTCGCTTCATGCACCGCAGCTCGAATCCGGATGCGCAGACCCGGACGCGCCATGGCGAGCAGGTCATGGGTGGGCGCGCCAGGGGCCACGCGCAGATAGCGGTCGATCGGCCCGAGCGCGTAACGCTGCTCGTAGCCATGGGTGATCAAAACCGCCGCCGGGGCATAGGTTTCAAGCACCACCCGCCGGCAGAGTTCGCCATAGGCGGCATCGCGCGAGGGCGGCTGGCCTGGCCCCGACCGCGCTAGCAGCCGGGTGCCGTCGGCGGTGGCCAGAATCGCGCCGAGTTCCCCCGCCCGCGCGCGGCCGACATGGCTATAGATACGCTCGGATTTGGCGATGACCTCGAAATTCCCTTCCATGCTGCCCACCGTCTCCGAACTGCCGAGCAGCAGGATGCCGCGTTCGACGAGCGCGAAATGGAACAGCGAGAGCACTTTCGTCTGGGCATCGGGCATCAGATAGATCAACAGGTTACGGCACGATATCATGTCGAGCCGGGAGAAGGGCGGATCGGCCAGCACGTCTTGGATGGTGAACACCACCACCGCGCGCAGTTCCGGCGAAACGCGATAGCCCTGTTCCTCGCGCACGAAAAAACGCGACAGCCGCGCCGGCGAGACGTTCTTGGCGATCGCCTCCGGATAGACCCCCTCGCGTGCCGTGGCGACGGCCTCGGGGTCGACGTCCGAGGCGAAAACCTGGAGCCTGATATTGAGTTTGGCGGCGGTGATCGCTTCACGAAACAGCATCACCAGGGAGTAGGTTTCTTCGCCGGTGCTGCAGCCGGCTACCCAGAGACGGATCGGCTGATCAGACCCGCGGCCGTGGAGCAGGCCTGGGATGACCTGGGCGGCCAGCACGTCGAACACCCGCGGATCACGAAAAAACCTGGTGACGTTGATGAGCAGATCCTTGATCAGAAGATCGCGCTCGCGCTGGTCGGTGCGGAGGATTTCGAGGTAGTCTTCGACGTCATCGGCGGCGAGCGCGGCCATCGCCATGCGCCGCTCAATGCGGCGTTGCAGGGTTCCGGGCTTGTAATGGGTGAAATCGTGCTCGGTCTGGCCGCGCAGGAACCCGATCACGCGCGCCAGGTGATCGGGCGCCAGGTGATCAAACGCCGACGCGGGCGGCGGCGCCTCCGGGCCGTGGGTCGGCGCCGCCCGTTGGGGGCTGAGCGCCGAGGAGATTTCCTCCACCACCAGCACGCGATCGACGAGACCGGTCGCGATCGCGCTCCGCGGCATCCCGTCATAGCTCGCCTCGGTGGGATCCTGGGCGAGAACCATGCCGCCATGCTGCTTCACCGCCTTGAGACCGAGACAGCCATCGGCCCCGGTCCCTGAGAGGATCACGCAAATCCCGCGCTGACCATAAGCGAGCGCAAGCGTGGTGAGGAGATGATCGAACGGCAGACGGGCGCCGTGGCGCGCTTCCGGTTGCGAGATATGGAGCGCGCCGGCGGCGACAGAGAGATAGCGCCCGGGGGGAATGACGTAGAGATGATCAGGCACGATCGGCATGCCCTCGCTCGCCTGCACGACGGCCATGGTGGTGGCGCTGGAAAGCAGATCGACCAACATGCTTTCATGGTTGGGATCGAGATGCTGGACCAGGATGAACGCCAAGCCGGTGTCGGCCGGCAAGGCATGCAAAAGCCGCCGACAGGCCTCGAGCCCGCCCGCCGAGGCGCCGATCGCCACCACCGGGAAATCGTCCCGATCTTTCTCGACGCCCATCGCCGCCCGTGAACGCGCCGTAGGTTGCGCGCGCGTAGCACCGGCGTCTGGCGATTTTGCATGACGCATGAGCGTTACCTTCCAACTGGGCGCGAAGTGGCAGAGCCAGACCCCATTGTCCATCGCCTCCGGTCACACTGATGAGCGTTGGCCCGGCGCCGCGCGATGTCAACCAAAAAGGCGCATGCAAACCGCCTGAGCGGGTTTGGGTACTCTCCGAGTCTGGCCTTCACGCGCCGCGCGCCTAGGGTTGCAGGGATGGTGGTCGATCTCGACACCTTCGTTTCAACCCCTGAGCCATTCCGCGATGGGGTAGGCGGGATCGCAGCCGTTTCCATCACGTGGGCCGGACAGAGGGGAAGAAAGCGATGGCGGTCGTGAGGCGGAGCAGGCTTTGGGCGATCACTGCCGGACGCTGGAGCGCCACTGAGCGGCGGGGACGCGATCTCATCGCCGGCAGTGCATTGCTGGTGTTGACGCTGCCGGTCACGGTGGTCGCGGCGGGGCTGATCAAACTCGATTCGCCAGGCCCGGTTTTCTATCGTCAGACCCGGGTCGGGCAGCATGGCAAAATTTTCACCCTGCTCAAATTCCACAGTATGCGGGTCGATGCCGAGCGCGACGGTCCACGCTGGGCCAGCGTCGGCGACCCGCGGGTGACGCGGGTGGGCAGGTTTTTGCGCCTGACGCGCATTGACGAATTGCCGCAGCTCCTCAATGTCCTGCGCGGCGACATGAGCCTGATCGGGCCCCGGCCCGAGCGGCCGCATTTCGTCGACCAGCTCGCCGAGGTCGTTCCGAACTATCAGAGCCGGCACGAAATCCCACCGGGGATCACCGGTTGGGCGCAGGTCAATTATCCTTATGGTGCCTCGGTTGAAGACGCGCGTCACAAGCTGAGTTATGACCTCTATTATCTCCGACATCGCAGCCGCGGGTTGGATTTTCGGATCCTGTTGCGCACGGTACGAGTGGTGTTGTTCGGAATCGGCGCGCGTTGACCGCGCGCGGTCTCTGATCGCGTTCCGTCAACGTGTACAGACGCACGAGTGGGATTTCCTCACATTCCGGCCTCACCGGAAAGACTCGGAATCTACCCAAAGCCGGATGATTGACCGACCATGGCATCCTGGCTGAGTAAAAGCCGATCCTCGCGCACTCGCGGCGGGGGCCTATATGGAGATAGTTGGCCGCGAACTTCGATTCCGGCTGGCATGACTAGAAATGACAGATTTAGAAACAAGGAAATACACCATGCCCTCCATGAGCCACACGAAGGCGGCCGAAGCCCATGAATCCGCCGCCAAGACCGCCCGCATGGCCGCCGAAGCACATCAGAAAGGCGACCACAAGACCGGCCTCGAACACGCCGACAAGGCAATGACGCTCTCCACCACGGCGCATGAGGCGTCCAAGGCGGCCAGCGCCAAAAGCAAGAGCGCCCACTAATCGCTAGTCCAACGCCACTGGGCTCGATGATAGGGTCGATCAGCATAGCTTTGTGCGAACCAAAGAGCGATAACTAACGCTCTGACACTGATTGGTTATCAGTAATACGAGCGCGCTGTCGTCAGGCGGGCGCGCTAATCGACTGCGCCAGGGCACGGCTCGGTTCCACGCATGGAGTCGGGACGTTGCCCTGGCGAGCCTTGGCGCCGAGACCAGCCTTCAAGAACAAGAGCTATCGCCAGCAGCCGCCTCGAAACTTTCGCATCCGTCGCACGAGCCGCCCGCTCACGCAGCGCCATAGCCGACAAGTCCAAACGCGGTATCGCTACCGTCACCGCAAACCTCATCCAAGGAAGCCCACTCATACCCCGCCCAAGATGGCGTCGCGGTTTGTGTGGAAATTGCCTTTGGCGGCGTCTCCGGTTTGGGGAGCATGACGAGGTCAGGCGACGAGATCAAGAGGCATTGAGGCGGGTGGCTCTCCGAGGCTCTGCCACCCGTCGACTTTGCGCATGGTGATCTGCCCGGATGCGAGCAATGACCAGAACAACATGGCCGCGGTCTCGGCGGAGGGGAGGACGGTCTGGGTTTTGATCCGGCGCTTGAACTCCTCGTGCAGACGTTCGATCGCATTCGTAACCGGTATGAGATGATCGGTGCCGATGTTCCTTCCTTGATCTTCGAATCGAGGTGTATGCTGCGAGCATCCGGGACAGAGGCACCGGGAGCACGAAGGTGCGGGCAGGCCGTCGCGTACGATGAGCTTCGAGCTCGGGTTAGTAGCTGGCCGCCTCTGCGACTCGCCCGGTTGCGCTGAGAGCGCGGATCCGTAGTTGTCGTGTCGCCCGGCCGCTCCCGTCGTCATTGGCAACGATAGGAGGTTGCATGCGCCGCGTGATTGGCATCGACATCCACCGAACCTTCGGCGAGGTGGTGATATGGGAGAACGGCGTGCTTCGGCACGCCGGGCGGGTCGACATGACCCGCACAGGACTGGAAGGCTTCGGCAAGCGGCTTCAGGCGACAGATGAGGTGGTCATCGAAGCGACAGGCAACTGCATGGCGGTTTCGCGCGTGCTGTCACCTTTCGTGGCGCGGGTCATCATCGCCAATCCGTTGCAGGTGAAGGCGATCGCCCATGCGCATGTGAAGACCGACAAGGTCGATGCGGGCACCTTGGCGAGCCTGCATGCAGCCGGATTCCTGCTGGAGATCTGGACACCGGACCCGGCAACCGAGCGCATGCGCCGCCTGGTGGCGCGGCGCTATCAGGTTGTTCGACATCGGACGCGGATCAAGAACGAGGTACACGCCATCCTGCACGCCCACCTGATCCCGAGATGTCCACATTCTGATCTATTCAACGCCCGCGGCCGAGCTTGGCTGGGTCGCCAGCCGGTGCCGGACGATGAGCGCGCCGCCATTGAACGGCACGTTCGGGAGCTTGATCGTCTGGCGGAAGATCTAGAGGAACTTGATCGAGAGGTTGCGAAAGGAGCGCTGGACGATCCTGCCGTGAAGCGGCTCCTGACGATCACTGGCGTCAACTTGGTGGTGGCTACGGGCCTGATGGCGGCGATTGGTGACATCCGCCGCTTCAAGAGCCCGCAGAAGCTGGTGAGCTATTTCGGGCTGAACCCCCGCGTGCGCCAGTCTGGCCTTGGGGCCGCACATCACGGCCGGATCAGCAAGGTCGGGCGTAGCCAAGGCAGCCGGGTGGCCGGCCCCAAACTCAATGGGCGCCTCGCCAAAATCGGCAAATAGACCATACAGATCGTCAAGCGCTCCGACACCGCTAGCGGGTTCGAACTCCTGCCACGACGCTGGGTAGTGGAAAGAACCTTCGCCTGGCTCGGCAGATGCCGGCGCCTCGCAAAGGATTTCGAGGCTACCGTTACCAGCGCCACCGCATGGCTATTCCTCGCCCATATCCGCCTGCTCACACGGAAAATCGCCCGTCATCGATAGCCATACTACCATTTACTCACCAGTCGGTAATTAAGACGACATTTTGCTAGTCGTATGTTTGCGGGGATGATATAATTCTGGCATGAAACGGGACGGTCGCAGATTTGATCATCGCACCCTGGAAACCATCCGGCTGATGGCTGTAGAGCGGGTGCGCGAGGGCGAAGCGGCCTCTTTGGTGATTGCCTCATACGGGTTCAGCCGCACAACAATCTATAAATGGCTCAGCGCGGCATCGAAGCCTGGGGTCGGGGTGAAAGCCTTGCGGTCACGGCCGGCAACCGGCCGGCCGCGGCGTCTGACGCCGCGCCAGGAGCAGCAGGTGTTGCGTTGGATCAATGGCCGCGATCCGCGCCAATACGGCCTGGATTTCGGGCTGTGGACCCGGCACGTTGTGGCCGAACTGATCGAGCGCAAGTTTGGTATCAAACTCGGTGTGACGGCTGTGGGCGAACTGCTGTCGAAACTGGGCCTGACGCCGCAAAAGCCGTTGCAGCGTGCCTATCAGCGCGATCCGGAGGCGATCGAGGCATGGCGACGTGAGCGGTTTCCTGAAATCGCCAGGCAGGCCAAGTCCTGTGGCGGCGAGGTCTTTTTCTGGGACGAGTCCGGCTTTCGGGCCGACGCCGTGCATGGCAAGACCTGGGGCGTGAAGGGACAGACGCCGATCGTCGAGCGTCCGGGCCAACGGCAATCGATCAGCGCCGCCTCGGCGGTGACAGCCCGCGGCGGGTTCTGGTATTGCACTTATGAAGGCGGCCTGAATGCTGAGTTGTTCGTAGCGCTGCTACGCCGGATGATGCGGCACCGCACGAGGCCGGTGCACCTGGTCCTCGACGGGCTGCCTGCCCACAAAACAGCGCTGGTGAAAGCCTACGTGGCGTCGACCAATGGAATGCTGACGTTGCATTTTCTGCCAGGCTACGCCCCTGACCTGAACCCAGATGAACTGGTCTGGAGCCACATGAAGCGGACGGGCGTCGCCCGGACTCCGCTACGCCAAGGCGAAAAGCTTCAGGACAAAATCGAAGCCCAACTCGCCGCCATCAAGCGCAAACCACGTCTCGTGCAATCATTCTTCAAAGCACCAACTGTCGCCTATATTACCGACTGCTGAGTAGATTCGAGCTCTCAGCGAATCATACCCGCCCGAGCCGCACCAACTCACATTCGAGTAAACGGAACCTCAGGTTGGTATAACACCCGTGTTATGAGTAGAATCCGAGCCTACAACGATCCGTGCCCAGGGGCCATTATCCATAGTGACGCCAGGTCTCGAACACCCCAGGCGGTACGAATTGGAAACCATGACATGAACAAGTTCCTAATTGTCGGCGTCGCGGCGATGACGGCGCTCGCCGGCGGCGCAATGGCGCAGACCTTGACATCACAAACCACCACGACCGTGACACCACGGTGATGCCGCCGCGAGAATGGGCTATGGCAAAGGCTCAGTTCTCCGTCATCTTCGGCGATCGCTTCGTAAGGGCCATGGCGGCAGATGTTCAACCGCCACCCATACACGGAATTCCTGACACTACCGCTTCCGATTATTGCCAATCACTGCGAATCCCAGCTGATGTGGACGCATTTGGTACGCGAGAAAGCGGATCGCACCGAAATTGTGCTGCCATAGCCCCGGAGTCTCGTTCAGAAAACAAGCGACGAGCGCTTGGTATGCAACAGTTCCGAAAGGCCACGACGCTATGGTGGGCGCAAACGATCTTCCTCGTAGGCGACGGCTGTTCATGATGCAGAGATATTGCTGGCCGATCCTTCGCGCCGGACTCCAAGAACACTCTCGTCCGGAGCAGAAGCATTGACTATCTCTGTGTTCGTTCGCGCCCAGCGTCAAGCAGATCCGAGGACCACACAGCCTGGTGAGCGGCCTGCCGCACTGCACAACATCGGATTATGCAGACTTGCTAACAAGCGAGATCCTGCGCACCTGAGATGAGCTTCCAGATCCCGATGCGCGCGCCACGCAAGCTCACCCCATTCCGGTGCGTCCGCACCTGCTTCCGCGGCCTTCCTCGAATCTGACGGCTCTGTCCGAAAGGCTCTTTTCCATGCCTGCTACATCCAATCGAAATCTTCAGCCAGCTCGCGTTGCGTCCCCGACTTCGACTAAGATGCCTCGCAACATTCTCTTGTTACAAGGCGGCGGTGCGCTCGGCGCGTATCAGGCTGGGGCATATGAAGCGCTCGCTGAGCATGCATACGACCCAGACTGGGTGATCGGCGTTTCCATCGGCGCGATAAATGCCAGCCTGATCGCCGGCAATCCGCCTGAACGCCGCCTTGAACGCCTCCGCGAATTCTGGCGCCGGATCACCACACCGCCGCCCAGTTTCATCCCCACCCCTATGCCACTGCCTGCCGCGGCGGAGCAGAAGCTCAGCGCCCTCAGCGCCGTCCTATTCGGACAATCAGGCTTCTTCCGCCCTCGCCCGCCTTTCGACTTCATCGCTGCAAGCCCGCTCAGCTTCTACGACACCACCCATCTACGCCAAACACTGGAAGAGCTTGTCGATTTTGATCGGATCAACAGTGGCACCACGCGCCTCGCCGTTGGCGCCGTGCAGGTCCGGACCGGCAATATGATTTATTTCGATAGCGCCCAACACCGCTTGACACCCGAACACATCATGGCGAGCGGCGCCCTGCCGCCCGGTTTCCCGCCGGTTGAGATAGACGGGGAAGCCTATTGGGATGGCGGCCTCGTATCCAACACCCCGCTCGAATACATGATGCGCAGCGAACCGCGTGAGGACAGCCTCGTCTTTCAGGTCGACCTCTTCCCATCCAGCGGCATCATGCCGACCACGCTCGACGAAGTCGCCGAGCGAGAGAAGGACATCCGCTATTCCAGCCGCACGCGCTACAACACCGATGCGGAAAAGCGCCGGCAGGATCTGCGCCGGCGTGTCAGCGCCTTCCTCGAAAGACTCCCGCCGGAGCTGCGCGGCGATCCGATCACCCAACATCTCGAAGAATTCTCCTGCCCTGCGCAGATCGACGTCGTCCATCTGATCTACCGGCCTGGTCGTCCGCAGGGGGCCAACAAGGACGTGCAGTTCGACATGGCGACAGCCGAGCGCCGCTGGCAATACGGCCGTGGCGACGCCACCCGTGCCCTCACCGCCGCCCCCTGGCGGGAACCGCACCCGCATGATCTCGGCATGAGGACTTTCGACATCACCAAGATCAAATCTTAACCATCAAGGATAGCAACAATGGACATTGCGACGATCAAGAGAACAGCTTTCGCGATGCCGCTGACCAGCCCCGGCTTCCCGAAAGGCCCCTACCGCTTCGTCAACCGCGAATACCTTATCATCACCTATCGAACCGACCGCGCGGCGTTAGAGAAGCTGATCCCTGAACCGCTCGAACTCGCTGATGACGTCGTGAAATACGAATTTATCCGCATGCCGGACAGTACCGGCTTCGGCGATTACACAGAATCCGGCCAGGTCATCCCTGTGCGCTACAAGGGCAAGTCAGGCGTCTATGTCCACTCGATGTTCCTGAACGACCATCCTCCGATTGCCGGCGGCCGAGAAATCTGGGGCTTTCCAAAGAAGCTCGCGAGGCCGGTCCTCGAAGTCGAGATCGACACGCTGGTGGGCACGCTCGATTATGGCCGCATCCGGGTCGCGACCGGCACTATGGGCTATAAGCACCACACACTTGACCCGGGCCCCGTCCTCGCCTCGATGCGCGAACCGAACTTCCTCCTCAAGATCATCCCCCATGTCGATGGATCGCCGCGCATCTGCGAGCTTGTGCGCTTTCATATGAGCGACATCGAGCTGAAAGGCGCCTGGACCGGCCCCGCCGCGCTCGCACTCTATCCGCACGCGCTCGCCCCGGTCGCCGATCTGCCGGTGCGCGAGGTTCTCTCCTCGGCTCATATTCTCGCCGATCTCACGCTCGATCTCGGTGAGGTCGTGCACGACTATCTCGCCTGATTCGCCCCTTCGGAATCACCACGCAGCAATAGGAGTTCTCCATGGTCCGTTTCGACGGCAAGGTCGGTATCATCACCGGCGCCGCCAGCGGCATCGGCCGCGCCATCGCCGAACAATTCGCCCGCGATGGGGGGCACGCCGTGATTGCCGACCTTGATATCGAGGCTGCTCGCAAGGCTGCCTATGAAATTGGGAAGCTTGGCCCCGAGCCGATGGCGGTGGCAATGGACGTCACCAACGAGAATCAGGTGGAGGACGGTGTTGCTTCGGTCGCAAAGAAATTCGGCCGGATCGATGTGCTGGTGAGCAACGCCGGCATCCAGATCGTCAAGCCGCTCGCTGAATTCCCCTTCCAGGATTGGAAGAAGTTGCTCTCGATTCATCTCGACGGCGCCTTCCTCACCACGCGCGCCTGCCTGAAATACATGTATGCCCAGAAAAGCGGCGCAGTTGTTTATATCGGCTCGGTGCATTCGAAAGAAGCGTCGAAGCTAAAGGCGCCATACGTCACCGCGAAGCACGGACTTATCGGCCTCTGCAAGGTGGTGGCCAAGGAAGGGGCTGAGCACAATGTCCGCGCAAATGTCGTCTGCCCCGGATTCGTCCGTACACCACTTGTTGAGAAGCAGATCCCGGAGCAAGCAGCGGAACTCGGCATCAGTGACGACGAGGTGGTTCACAACGTCATGCTCAAGGACACCGTGGATGGCGAATTCACGACGGTAGGCGACGTTGCCGACGCCGTACTCTACTTTGCGGGCTTTCCGAACAATGCGCTCACTGGTCAGTCCCTAGTCATCAGCCACGGTTGGTTCATGCAGTGATTGTTGGTTGAACCGACGGCGCCTTGATCGGGCTAAATGCTTATCGGAGGCTGAATCCGATGGCTCGTAGCGCCAGGCTGTAAATTCGCTTGCAATAGTGACCCCCTGAGGGCCGATACCATCGGGCCGGATGGCAGCTGCAACGCCTGATCAGACCGACCTGTAACCTAATTTGGAATGGAGACAATCATGGGCCTCATCCTGCTGATCCTGGTGCTGATCTTTCTCTTTGGCGGCGGCGGATACTACGGCTATCGGTCGGGTTATTATGGAGGCCGCGGGTTCGGCGGCCTCTTGACCGTGCTTATCATTATCCTTGTCCTGTTCATGTTGTTCGGCGGCGGGTTCCACGGTCAGCTCAACTATTGATCGGTGCTCGCCGGCATCTGTCAGACCCGACTTAAACAGTCAAACCCGGAACGATACGGTATCGTAAGTTGAGATCTTTGATTTCACTCGAGATTTTCGTAGGCACGTCGGGATTTTGCAAAAACGTGGTGCTAAATAATTGCGCAAATTGCTTCTTTTAACTTGATTTATGATTGGTTTTCGGCTGCCAATTCGGCATGTTCGTGCGCGAGAAGCGAATCAACGGCTACAGCTACCTTTATCTGGTCGAGAGCGTCCGTGAGGACGGGCGCAGCAAGCAGCGCATCATCAAGAACCTGGGCCGGAAGGAAGTCGTCCTGGCCGATGGAGGTCTCGACCGCCTCGCCGCCTCGATCGCGCGCTATGCCGACCGTGCCTCGGTCCTGGCCCAGCTGGCGGCAGGCAATCCGGACGGGCTGAGCTGCAAGCGGATCGGCGCGCCGCTGTTGTTCGGCCGACTGTGGCAGGAGAGCGGGATCGCTGCTGTGTTCGAGGAGCTGCTGGCCGGGCGGCAGTTCGAGTTCCCGGTCGAGCGCGCGGTGTTCGCCACCGTGCTCCACCGGATCATGGTCTCGGGCTCGGATCGCGCCTGCGACAAATGGCTCGAGGATTACGACATTCCCGGCACCGAGGAGCTCGGCCTGCATCACCTCTACCGCGCCATGGCCTGGCTCGGCGAAGAGCTGCCGGACGAGGAACAGGGGGATGCCACGCCCTTTGCGCCACGGACGGTGAAGGATCTGGTGGAAGAGCGTCTCTTCGCCCGACGGCATGATCTGTTCACCGACCTCTCGGTCGTGTTCATGGACACCACCTCGCTGTATTTCGAAGGTGCCGGCGGCGAGACGCTGGGCGCGCGGGGCCACTCCAAGGATTACCGCCCACAGCTCGCGCAGATGATCCTCGGCGTGGTGATCGATCAGGACGGAAGGCCAATCTGCACCGAGATGTGGCCAGGAAACACCGCCGATGTCTCGGTGCTGGTGCCGGTGATCGACCGCCTGCGGTCGCGCTTCGGCATCGGCCGGGTCTGCGTCGTCGCCGATCGCGGCATGATCAGTGCCGCGACGATCGCCGCGCTGGAGGAGCGCGGGCTGGAATACGTGCTCGGCGCAAGGGAACGCACCGACCGCATCGTCCGCGAGGTGGTGCTGGCCGATGAGCGCCCCTACACCCCGCTCTGCCTCGAGCGCGCCGGTGGCGACGAGACCCAGCTCTTCATCAAGGAGGTCAAGGTCGCGGGCAAGCGCTATATCGTCTGCCGCAACGAGGCGGTGGCCATCGAAGAGGCCGAGACCAGGCGCAAGGTGGTCGCCGCCCTCGATCGTCAGCTGACGCGCGGCGATAAGGCGCTGATCGGCAACTCCGCCTATCGCCGCTTCCTGCGCCCGGTCAGTGACGCAAAGCCCGGCCGCAAGCACAAGCTGTTCGAGATCGACGCCGGCAAGCTCGCCGAGGAAGCCCGCTTCGACGGCGTCTTCGTGCTGCGCTCCAACGCCCGGATTTCACCGCTGCAGGCGGTGATCCGCTACCGGGACCTGCAGAATGTCGAACGGCTGTTCCGTGTCGCGAAGGCGACAATGCGCACCCGGCCAATCTACCATTCCTCCGACGCCGCCATCCGCGGCCACGTCTTCTGCTCGTTCCTCGCGCTGATCCTGCACCAGGCGCTCGACGAAAAACTCCGCCGGGCCGGCAAGCGCGTCGAATGGGCCGATCTCCTGCGTGATCTCGACCGCCTCCAGGAGGTCACCATCAGCAAGCGCGGGCAGCAGATCGTCCTGCGCACCCCAGCAACCAACTCGATCGGGCCGATCTTCAAGGCCGCCGGCGTCGCCCTGCCAGCCAACGTGCGAGACGCATCCGCTTCCTGATCCAAATCCTCCCGAAAGCCGCAGGGTGTGGTGCTAAGAAACCACGCGCCCACAATACATGGCTGTTTTCATTGGACTATTTTCAGGTCGCTGTTCAAGTCGGGTCAGATGCGAGGCGTGCGTTGGATTGCTGGCCGGCGAAAGTGCCGGCGCTCCGATCGATGACGACCGGCTCCGGCACGGCCCGGTACGCGCTGTCCCTGCCCGACCCGACGCCAGCAGGATAAACTGAAGTTTTCACTGATTCGAAAGCAAATTCCCTGTATTTATCGGTGAACTTCGAGATCTGATTTTGCCGCTTACTGGACACGCATGGGGTCGATCCCGATCAGGGCGAAGGCGGTGGTTTGCAGCGACGTGGGGTTTGCCAGAGCGGTGAAGGTGGCGTTCGGCGCCTTGGGTAGGGAGGCGGTGTTGAGGGTCTGTGTGGCGAGATGCGCCATCAGGTCGGTGAAGCTCGAAATCGGCAGGTTCTGGTCGTTGCGGCGTCGCCCGCGCTTGCGATCGGCGGCCGGGGATATCGATGCGGGGGCAACCGGCGATGAGCGTTCAGTTTCCGCGCCTGGCCGGTCGTGATCCTGGAACAGCAGGGGCTTGAGGGCGTCGCGCAGATGCCATTCGACGTAATAGGCCATCATGCAGAGGAAGACGTGGGCACGCACCCGCGGCGAGAGCCAGTGATGCACCGGGCGGATCGCGAGATCGACCGATTTGAGGGACCGGAACGCCCGTTCCACCCGTGAGAGATCCTTGTAGGCTGACACGGCTTCGGTCTCGCTCATGACGTCCGCGCTCACACTGGTGCGGATGACATAGATGCCGTCGAGGGCCGCCTCGCGCGCGATGCTGGCGGCGTTGCGCTGGAAATCGAAGCGGCTGGCGGTGATGGTGAGATCGAAATGCTTGGCCATCTTGCGCTGGTTGATCACCGCCCCCACCGCCAGCCCGATCGCGGCCTCGCCATGAAGAGGAGCGCGTTTGCGCCGTGTCGCATCCCGGATCCGCGCCAGTTCCGTCTCGGTGGCCACGAGCAGCGCCTCGCGCTTGCGCCGTCGTTCGGTCGCCAGGGCGGCGTTGCGACAGGCGATCAGCCGCTCGCCCGGATAATCGGGCGACGTGATCGCGGCGATATCGCGCTCGTCGAACAGCGACATCTGCAGCGGTCCCTCGGCAAGATCCTGGATCTGCCCCGCGCGCAGGCAGCTGATCCAGTCCAGCCCCGCCGGCTTGATCGTCTCGCGGATCCGCGCCGTGGTGATCATTCCGCGATCACCCACCAGGACGACGCGCTCGAGATGGAACCGGCGCTTGAGTTTCTCCACCTGGGCGGCGATCGTCGCCGGATCGGCGGTGTTGCCTTCGAACACTTCCACTGCGATCGGCCGCCCCTCGCGATCGCACAGCAGACCATAGACGATCTGCGGCCGATCGGGCCGGTGATCCCGGCTGTATCCGTGGTGTGCCAGTTCGCAATGCCGGCCTTCGAGGTAGGATGAACTGACGTCGTAGAGCACCAGCGTGCCGTCGCGCAGATGGCGCCTTGCAAACTCCCGTTCGATCCGCCCCTGCTGCGTGCCCAGCCAGTCCAGCGCCGCATAGATCTCGCGCTCTTCAATGACACCGAGATCAAGCATCTGCCCGAGGCTCGATGTTGCGGTCTCCGGGTTCAGGCCGCGCAGGGTCGAGAGCTTCGATCCCGGCGCGATCACCCGGCCGGCGATCAGCGCCAGGGCGAGACTGCGCTCGCGCGACGCCCTCCGGCCCAGCAGGCGGGGTATCCCGAGCTTGCGCATCATCCCGAGTGCCGCCGCCACATGACCATGCGGCAGCGAACGCCGGATCTCCAGCGCCTGATCGGCACCACCAACCACCGCGCCACCCGCGAGCAGCGCTCGTAGGCCATCGATCAACGCGGGCGGCATCTGGCTCAGATTGGCGATGGTACGCTTGTGAACCTTCCGCCCCTCGCGGAAACTCTCCCGCAACAGCACGGCCGGCGCCGATCGGCCATTCGGAACCACATCGATGAACATAACCCGAGCGAATCACAGATCGAGTCGCACCGCAAGCCCCATTTATGGACACAAAACGCTCGCAAGAAATCAGCGCTACGCGAGGCTATCCGCCACGTTCAGGTCATTCCCAAGTAAAAACTTCAGGATAAATCGGGCTGAACCGGACGGATTGCCTCCGAACAACCCTGCGCGGGTCGGATCGTTCTTGAGAGCCCGAATCTGAATGGTAGTGCGACTATCGGTGACGGGCGATTTTTCGTGTGAGCAGGCGGATATGGGCGAGGAAGAGCCATGCGGTGGCGCTGGTAACGGTGGCCTCGAAATCCCTTGCGAGACGTCGGCATCTGCCGAGCCAGGCGAAGGTTCTTTCTACCACCCAGCGCCGCGGCAGGAGTTCAAACCCGCTCGCGGCGTCGGAGCGCTTTACGATCTGTATGGTCCATTTGCCGATTTTGGCGAGGCGTCCATTGAGTTTAGGACCGGCATAACCGCCGTCAGCGAATATGTGCCGCAACCAGGGATACAGGGATTTGACGGATTTGAGCACGTCGGGCGCCCCGTCGCGGTCCTGAATACCGGCATGATGAACGACGGCACCGACGAGGTGGCCGATTGTATCTGTGATGATGTGGCGCTTGCGGCCCTTGATCTTCTTTCCGGCATCGAACCCGCGCGGCCCGCCGGCTTCGGTGGTCTTGACCGACTGACTGTCGATCACACCGGCTGTGGGTGAAGCCTCGCGTCCGGCCATTTCCCGCGCCTGCATGACTAGGACGTGATTGATGCGATCGAACGTGCCGTCACGACAGAAGCGGTAGAAATACCCCTGCACGGTGGTGAACGGAGCGAATTCCTTCGGGATCTGGCGCCACTGACAGCCGGTTGCCAGCATGTAGAAGATGGCCTCCACAATCCTTCGAAGCGCCACCCTTCGGGGTCGGCCTCGATGCTGCGGAGCGGGCATGAACGGCTCGATCATGGCCCATTCAGCGTCGGTGAGGTCGCTTGCGTAGCGCAATCCGGCCCGGCAATATCGTCGCCGAGCGATTTCAGTCCAGGTCATCGTGTCTCCGTCCGTCTTCGCAAACGAACTGAATCACAACTTACTGAAATCGCTCAACTATCTTTTTCGGTCCGGCTCTGAGATATTCTTTGGAACAGCAGAAATGAATCCAGACCAGAAGGGCGAGCTGCAGCACAACGAGCTGCCGATCACGCATATCGACGCGCTGACCAACTCGTTTTCACAGTTCCTGCGCATCGAAACCGCGAGCGGTGGCATTCTCCTGTTGGCCGCGGTCATTGCACTGACGCTTTCCAACTCACCCTGGGCCGATGGCTTCAGAACTCTCTGGGAGACACCGATCGGCATCCGGATCGGAGCATTCCAGTTTCTGCGCTCGTTGCGGGATCTGATCAACGACGGACTGATGACGCTGTTCTTCTTCATCGTTGCGCTGGAGATGAAGCGCGAAGTGGTGCTTGGTGAGCTTCGGAATCCACGCATGGTGGCTCTCTCGGTCGCAGCTGCGGCGGGAGGTATGCTTGTGCCCGCGGCCTTGTATCTGGCACTGCAGCATGGCCAGCTTGGACAGCATGGCTGGGGCATCGTGATGCCGACCGACACAGCTTTCGTCATCGGCTGCCTGGCACTCCTCGGTTCGCGTGTACCACCGGGCCTGCGCGTCTTTCTGCTGTCGCTTGCGGTGGTCGACGACCTGGCCGCCATCCTGGTAGTCACCGTTGGCTACAGCCGACCACTCGACTGGATTGCCCTTGCGCTCGGTGTTGTTGGGCTGGCGATGGTTCGGGGAATGGCGCTACTCGGCGTTCGTAACATCCGCGCCTACTTTCTGGCTGGGGCGATAATCTGGCTTGCCGTCGACGCGTCTGGCATTCACGCGACGATTGTCGGCGTCATACTCGGGCTCATGACACCTACGGCTGGCTGGGTGAGCGACCAGCGTCTGGGGGACATCTTGCGAAAGGTGCTCTCCTACCCGCCAGGGGATCACTGGAGCGGTAATACCGAAGATAATCGGGCACTGCAGGTGGCCGCCATCGCGGTGCGCGAGACGTTGTCGCCTGTCGAAAGACTCGAGGCCATGCTCCATCCCTGGGTCGCATTCGGGATCATGCCGCTCTTCGCGCTCGCGAACGCGGGGGTTCCGATCTCGAGCAAGGGGCTTATTAACCCTGTCTCGTTGGCGGTGATGGCGGGCTTTGTCTTCGGCAAGCCGATCGGCGTCACAGGATTCGCCTGGCTGGCGGTGCGCACGGGTGTCGCCATTCGGCCGGCGGGGCTCAGCTGGGGGGCGCTGGTCGGCGGCGCTCTTCTTACTGGCATCGGTTTCACCATGGCGCTATTCATTGCCGATCAGGCATTTCAAGATGTCTTACTCAACGAAGCCAAGCTTGGAATTCTTTCCGCCTCGCTCGTCTCTTCTGTTGCGGGTCTCACGCTGTTGAGTGTGTTGCTATATCGGAATGGTTCTCTCGATTTGAGGGGAAGCAACGGCGGAGACGGACGCACATGACACACTCCGCTTTGGCTGCTTGCGACGTGAGCTGGAGCCGTCCGAGAAGTAGGTCGGCTCGACCTGCCTCATCGCATCGATAACCAAAATCGCGAGCTGGCCGCTTGCTTCGAGTTCGTCGATCCGGCCGATGGTCAGCCGCACAACCTGGCGGACCTTGCCATCGACCCGCTTGTTCTCGACGATCTGCAGGTAGCGACGGCCATCTGATGGTTTGATGCGGAAGAACATGACCCCGACTCCAGACACCACGCTACGGAGCCGATGCAAGCAAAAAGCAACACACAATCGCGCGATACGTGGCACTACGTTTTTGAAAAATCTTCAAACGGCTCCGAAAAAACCGTTATCTTCCAATCCTATATCGTGCCGTTACCGTATCGTTCCGGGTTCCACTGTTGAAGTCGGGCCTAAGGGAACAACCTCTTCTAACCCCGCCGTTCAAGGCCAAAACTGGCTTCTGCCGCCCCCCGCCAGCTGCCCCAATTTTGCTACGGCAGGAGAATCATCAGGCGTTAGGCGGCACCACCACCCGCCGCAGCCAGGCGACCAGCGGCTCAAAGCTGAAACTGTCCGCTTCATACAGACTGACGATAAAATCGTAAGTCTCATCTGGATCGGCCTGCATCCCAGCACCATTGATGACCAGGAAGGTATAGGTAACAGCAAAAGCCGTGCGCTTGTTGCCATCGATGAACGGATGATTCTGCGCCAGACTCTCCCACAACGCGGCAGCCTCGTCGATCAGATCGCCATAATATCCCGTCCGCGGGCGATACAGGGCCGCCTCCAGTTGGCCAGGATCACGCACGCCATGGGCGCCACCGTAGCGCTCGATTTGGTCTGCATGGATAGCCAGAACCTCGATGACGGTCAGATAGTCTGTCATTCAGCCAGCTTTTTATACAGCGTCCCGAATTTTTCGTGGCTCGCCTGATAGGCGGCCATCACATTGGCGCGGGGCCGGCCCTGCTTGCGCTTTTCAATCAGGTCGGCGAGCGCCTCATCCACCAGCGCTTGCAACTGCCGCCCCTCGCTTTGCGCGAGGCGGCGCACCGCGGAGAGAATCTCAGAATTCACCTGGGTCGCAAATTTTTCACGGATTTGGGCTGCCATGATACATCTCCAATCTTTCCTTGATTTATCATGATACGTCATGAAATATCAAGAATGCGCACGGCTGTTGTTTCCTCAATATCCCTTAAGCACGCGATATTCGCCGCTTTTCCCGTATGCCCCTGCTCTTTGGTTGATGGCGACGCAGGGACGATTGCCTGGTTCGCAGCGTGTCAGCTTGCCTGAGCCTCTGGCGTGTCGCGCGCCGATCGGTCACGCTCCGAGGATGCGTTCGCTTCGCGCCCGACTCGCGCTGCTCTGGTCAATCTCGCTGATCGCCGCGATCATCGCGGGCGGGCTGATCATCGGGCTGTTCCATCAATCGGCGACGGCGAGCCTCGCGCGTGACCGGCAGGTCGCCGCCCGGGCCTGCGATTCGATTGCGCGCGCCTATGGATTCTATAGCGCCGGGCTCGGATCGGCGCCGCAGGACGAGGTGTTTCGCAAGGGGCTGATAGGTGTTGCGGCCTTCGGGCTCCGGCCGTTTCCCGATGTCGCCGGCGGCATCGTCTCGGGCGGTACGGCACTCGCGTCGATCGGCGTCGTTACGCCGCATGACGCGGGCATCTCCGCGGCGACCGCGGCAGCGCTGGACGCGGACCATCTGGTGCTGCGCCAGCGCGGAGGGTTCGGCGACCGTGCGGTGATCGCCGCCTGCCCACTTGGCAGCCCGGCTGAAGACCTTGCGGGGTTCACCATCGTCCGGCTCGACCTGCTGCGCACGCCCTTCTCGAAACTTGCCGCCGGCGGCCTGGCCGTGCTGCTGCTCTTCCTTCTGGTCTCGGCCTGGCTCCTCACGCGTCTGGTGCTCGGCTTCCCCCGCCGCCTCACCGCCGTCGAAGCCGGCCTCGCCACCGACCCCGAAGCAAAACTACCACTGACCGGCGAACCCGATTTTGATCGACTGATCGCCGCGTTGAATGGCGCTACCGCCCGCCTCGGCCGCGCCCGCGCGCGCATCGCCGAGCAGGAGAAACTCGCCTCGCTGGGACGGATGGCGGCGGGGCTGGCGCATGAAATCCGCAATCCGCTGGGCGCGATTCGCCTCCGCGCGGAATCCGGCCTCGCCGGCGACGCCGCACGACGCGGCGCGGGCCTCGACCGCATCCTCGCGGACGCGCTGACCCGGATCGCGCCGCCGCACCGCCCGCACCGTTTCCAGCATCGCGGACCGATGGCGGGACCGGGCGCCTGGCAGCATGCGGGATGGCAGCCCAGCCCTTGGCAGCCGGCGCCCGCAAAATAACAGGACGACGGCTTCTCCACACCGAAACGCGGCCGGGAAATCACCTTCCGGTCGCGTGCTTCGTTTCGTTAGATCACGGAGATCGCCTTGCGACAACGCCGATTGAAAGATCGGGGCAAACGAAGGGCGGAATATGCCATTTCGCTGCAAAACCAGCGAGAATTGTGTTGCCGAGGCAGGTCATGGCCGTTCGGATTGGCAACTTGGCCTCTACAGAGGCTGCCGCCACCCCAATTCGTCTTCCGGTTGGTCAATTATCAGCCTATTCTAGCGTCAATTAGGGGCGGACGGGCCGTCCATCTGGGAAATGTCGAATGATGCAACTTGTCCGCGACGGGCGCGACCTCAGGGTCGATTTCTTCCGCGGCATCGCGCTGTTCTGCATCTTTCTCGACCATATCCCGCACGACACCTTGGCCCGCTTCACCGTGCGCAACCTTGCGCTGAACGACGCGACGGAGATTTTCATCCTCCTTGCCGGCTTCGCGGCCGCTCTTGTCTATGGCCGCAAGATGGATCGGGCGGGGCCGCTCTCCGCCTCGGCGGACATGCTGAAGCGCGCGTGGACGCTGTATATCGCGCATATTTTCCTCTTCGTGCTCTTCGCAGCACAGGTAGCGCTCGCTGCGATCTGGTTCGCGCGGCCGCAATACATCTCCGGCGTCGGCATCGATCATCTGGTGGCGAAGCCGTTGTCGGCGATCATCGAGGCCGTGCCGCTGCTCTACCAGCCCGCCTATCTCAACGTCCTGCCGCTCTATGTCGCGATCATGGGCGGCATTGCGCCGCTGCTCTTCATGCTTCGCTTTCCGCGCACGTTGCTCGTGCTCAGTGTCGGCCTCTATGCCGGCGCACGGATTTTTGGCTGGAACTTGCCGACACAAAGTGGTCATGGCTGGTTCTTCAATCCGTTCACCTGGCAGTTGCTCTTTGTGCTCGGCATGCTGTTTTCGCGCTACGGGAAGCCGGATCTGCCCGGTCTCGCGACCGATGTGGTGGCGGTCGTGCTGCTGCTGATCGGCTTTGCGATCCTGCTGACCACCTGGATCGAGCCCTCGCTCGCGAAGCATATCCCACCGATGCTCAAGCCCTTCGTGAGCAATATCGACAAGACTGGCCTGCATCCCTACCGGCTCGCCTCGATTCTCTCGCTTGCCTGGTTCGCCTCCCGCCATGTCCGCGCCGGTGGGCGATTTCTGGCCAGCCGCCTGGCCCGTGTCTTCGTCCTGATCGGCCAGTACGGCCTGCCAACCTATTGCGCGAGTATCCTGCTCTCGTATGCCGGGCGGAT
Organism: Acidocella sp. C78; assembly: GCF_907164655.1. NCBI lineage: Bacteria > Pseudomonadati > Pseudomonadota > Alphaproteobacteria > Acetobacterales > Acidocellaceae > Acidocella > Acidocella sp. C78. The sequence goes on along the minus strand of NZ_CAJQZK010000060.1, from coordinate 160,141 downwards.
CGTCATGGACACGGATGACGGATGGGCGATGCAGATCGTCGTCAATCTCGGCGGTCTCGGCGCGCTGCTCGGCGTCGCCGCGATCGCCGCCTGGTACAGGGTGAAAGATGCCAAACCGTCTGCTGCCTAGTTCTCATTGGCGCATAAACTCAACATTTACGCGACCACCCTCCTATAATTCCCAATAAATATCGACTGGACTAAGTCTAGTCCGATATGATACGGGGCGCTCTTCGGAGTTCTCTCATGCAAACCGTCAATATTCACGCCGCCAAAACCCATCTCTCCCGCTTGCTAGACGCCGTCGCCGATGGCGAGGAGATTCTTATTGCCCGCGCCGGCAAACCCATCGCGCGCCTGGTGCCCTTGCAAAGCACGGTGGAACCAAAACCTCGCCGTCTTGGCCGGCTAACCGGAAAATTCACCGTGCCGGCAGATTTTGACGCTCCTCTGCCAGAGAATATCAACAACGACTTTGAGGGGCGTTGATGCGCCTGTTGCTCGATACCCACCTGCTGCTGTGGGCCTTGGCCGAACCAGATCGGCTAGACGACGCCACGCGGTGGACGCTTGAGGATCCCGGCAACGAGGTGATGTTCAGCGCGGCCAGCCTTTGGGAAATCGCCATCAAGGCCGGCCTCGGCCGGCCAGATTTTGTATTCGACGAACAACAGATTCTGCGCGCCGCTTTGGATACAGGCTTCACGGAGCTACCCGTTCATTCCGATGCCGCGATACTGGTCGCCAAACTGCCAGCGCACCATCGCGATCCTTTTGACCGGCTCCTGATCGCCCAGGCTATGAGCCAGCCGATGCGCCTCTACACCGCAGATCCTTTATTGCCACCCTATTCCGAGTTGGTCACCTTGGTCGGATAAGCCGGCTGCGCAGCATTCAGAGCCGGACCGTACCGCTCTAGGTTATTGATAAAAAATAATTTTCAACTGATTGGAACGGAAACCTCCCGCATTCACCGATGAAGTTCTGATCTGGATTTGACGCTTACTGGACACGCATGGAGTCGATCCCGATCAGGTCGAAGGCCAAGGATGTCGATGCGGGTGGGACGGGCGACGCGCGTTCAGCCTCGGCCCCAGGCCGGTCTTGATCCCGGAACAGCAGAGGTTTGTGGGCATCGCGCAGATGCCACTCGACGTAATAGGCCATCATGTAGAGAAAGACGTGGGCACGCACCCGCCGTGATGCACCGGGCAGAACGCGAGATCGACCGATTTGAGGGTCTGGAATGCCCGTTCCACGCGGGAGAGATCCTTGTAGGCCGACACCGCCTCGGTCTCGATCATGACGTCCGCGCTCACACCGGTGCGGATGACATAGATGCCGTCGAAAGCCGCCTCCCGCGCGATACTGGCCTCGCTGCGCCGGAAATCAAAGCGGCTTGCGGTGATGGTGAGATCGAAATGCTTGGCCATCTTGTGCTTGTTGATGACGGCTCCCACCGCCAGCCCGATCGCCGCTTCGCCATGAAGGTGGGGCACGCCTGCGCCGTGTGGCATCCCGGATTTGTGACAGGTCCGTCTCGGTGGCCGCCAGCAGCACCTCGCGCTTGCCCGGCGTTCGTCCGCAAGGGTCGCGTTGCGACAGGCAAACAGCCGCTCGCCCGGATAATCGGGCGACGTGATCACGGCCATCCAGTAGGAGATTTGCCCGACCCTAGCAGCCTGTCGGAGTTAGCTTTGGGATGTTTGGCGGGACGAAGTCATTGGCGCCTGCATGAGGGTTCCCGCTGCGTGACTGGATAGCGGAATCCGCGTTTGAGACCTCGGCCGGTGTGCCGACGATCACTGCGCCCCTCACAGGCGTCCCAAATCGACGCAAAAGGGCATGATCTGGCTCAGTTTGCCTCTGCCAGGGCGAACATCCGCTTCATGTTCCACGCCATGGTCACGAGGCTCCATTCTCCGCGGACCTTGTCGAGGCCACGCAGCAGGAACTGGCGGAACCCGAGTACCGATTTTATGATGCCGAATACTGGTTCAGGAGTTTGCTTGCGCAGAGCGTAGCGCTTTTTGCCTTCTTTCGTCTGGAGCCGATGACGCATTGATGCAACCGGCGTGGGATCCTCCGGCGGCACCGGGTCTTCTGCGAACCGTTCGGCCAGCGAGGGATGATGCGCTTCACGCCCCATCGCGATCACCGGTTCAATCCCCGCGGCGGCGCAGGCGTTCACATTGCCCTCGCTAAAATAACCGTTGTCGGCCAGCAACTCTTCGATTTTGCCAAGTGCGGCAGGCAGTTCAGCAATCTTGTCCAACATCGGCTCAAGCTGCTGCTTGTCATTCGGCGCCTGCACTACATCGGTGGCCACCACCAGCAGGCTGTCCGCCGACACCACCGCCTGCGCGTTGTAGCATTGCTCAAACCCGCCGCCCGCTACTGGCATGATCCGCGATTCCTCGTCCGTCAGATTGACCTGATCGCTCGGTAGCGGGCCCTCCACTGGCGGCTGCGGCACCAATGCCCACGACAAGGAATCGCCCCGGCGTTGTCATGGCTGCTATATCTGATACCGCTTGGTGGCGCGTTTGCTGGGCGGCAGGCTGCGGCGGTTTCATGGCGCCGATACTCCTGTCCCGGATCAATTACCCAACCAATACGCTGTCTCACCCAAAATGACAACGAATTGATCCGAAGCTGCCGGGTATGCCTTTGGCCCATAATAGGCTCCGATCCTGCATCGTCGCCGCGCGGATTTCCATTCGAGTGGCCGGACTCCGCGAAACCAATCGCCCCATCAATGATGCGCGCTAAGAGGCCATTTCGGAATGAGGGTGTAACGGTTTTGATGAGGGGTTGGATGGTTGGGCCGGCTGTGATTCCGGGCAGGTGTTCGAAGCCTTGCCGGAGACACCATGTGGAGTAAGCGCAGTGGGGACGACCTTTTTGCTGTGATGTCGTCTGAGGCTGCTGTTTGTGGGCATGAGCGACGTCTGTGATTATGGGATGGCCCGCCCCTCTCGTGGCGATCGGGTAGTATCGCCGCTGGTTTGGAGAGAGGAGCAGACCGATGGATATCATGATTCTCGGCATCGATCTTGGGAAGAACTCTTGCAGCGTGGTGGGCATGGACGCCGCCGGCCGGGTTGTTTTGAGGCGGAGACTTCGGCGGGGAACGTTGGAAAGTTTCGTTGGCGAGCTTGGGTCGTGCATTGTGGCAATGGAAGCATGTTGCGGCGCTCATCACCTCGGGCGGATTTTCGCCGCGCGGGGCCACGAGGTGTGGCTGACGTCGCCGGAATATGTCCGTCCGTACGTGAAGGCGCAGAAGAACGATGATCTCGACGCGGAGGCGATCGCAGAGGCTGCGACGCGGCCAACGATGCGTTTCGTGCCGGTGAAGAGCCAGGACCAATCTGATCTCCAGGCTTTGCACCGAGCCCGGGAGCGCCTCGTCTCGGAACGGACGGCGCTGATCAATCACTTGCGGGCGTTGCTGCTGGAGCGAGGGATCGTCGTTCCGCAAGGCCGGAGGAAACTGGAAGCCGAGCTTGAGACATTGGCCGAAGATGGCGGTTTTGCCGCGTTGAGCCCGCGCATCCGGACGTTGATCGAAGATCTTCGGGCGGAATGGCGTTCACTCGACCAGAGGATCACCGGCTTCGACGCCGAGTTCGTTCAGTTGGCTCGTGACGACGTGGCTGTGCGACGTTTGACCAAAATCCCAGGAATTGGAACGATAAATGCTACGGCGCTGGCGGCGGCGGTCGGCGAGGCGCAGGCATTCAAACGTGGGCGAGACATGGCGGCGTGGCTGGGGCTCGTTCCACGGCAAATGACAACGGGTGGAAAACCGCGCCTGCTCGGCATCAGCAAACGCGGCAATCGTTATTTGCGGAAGAACTTGATCCATGGCGCACGAGCGGCGCTGCCCTGCTCACAAAATTTGCAACAGAGCCGTTGTACTTGGGTTTACCGTCCGCTTTACGTGAGCTGGCCTTGCCAACGAACCGATCGACGGACTTCGGTCGCGTCGATATCCGGTCGATCCGAGGCTGGCGTGAAAGAAGCTCCTACAAGAGCGTTTCCAGCGTCTTGGCGATGGGAAGCAGCGTGTTGTCGTAACGCGCACGATAGTCGGCTTCGACGGTCATCTGCCCTTCTCCAGCTTCTCGCTCACAATGGAGCCAACGGTGCTGAACTGCATTTTCACTCAGGTTCGGGCTTCGGCGCTGCCGCGGACTTGCCTTGGATCGTGGCGTCAGGTCCGGCTTCGCTGGTGGCGGTGGCATTGGCACCGACTTCGGTCGTGGCCGTTGGCCTGGCGCGGGAGTCCGGCTCGCGCCTGGCTTTGGCTCGAGTTTCGGGTTCGGGCCTGCTCGCGTCTTTGACCGGATCGAGGAGCCGATACGCCAGCAGTTTCACCGGGTCGGTCACGAGGAACCACGCCAGGGCGTAGGCCCAGACGAACAGGACCAACCGCCAGTCAAGCGGCGCCATGAGCACCCCGAACAGCACCAGCAGAGTGGCCACCGTCCACGCGCCGGTCACCGCGCCCAGGAAGATCGGCGCCGGGCGGATCGACCACCACGGCCCATGGGTGCGGGCCTGAAAGATCGTCATCAGACCGGCGACCGACAACATCAAATACATCATGGTCTGGAGCTGCGGATGGCTGAGATGGAACACGCGATTGCCGAGGAAGAACAGCCCGAACGCGGCAATCGGCCCGACCGCGCCCAGCACCGTGGCGATCCCCAGCACCAGGCGCATGTTCCACACCTCCGGCGCGTTCTTGTAGCGGACGTTGTCATAGGCGATGGATAGGATGGCGCCGTCGTTGAGCAGCGCCAGGAACACGATCATCACCGCCGTCAGCGGATAGAAGTTGAATATCAGGATGGCGAGCGTCATGAACAGCAGCACGCGCAGGGTCTCCGCGATGCGGTAGATCGCGTAGCTGTTCATGTGCTGGAAGATTTTCCGGCTCTCCTGGATCGCGTCGATGATCACCGACAAACCGGGTGTCATCAGCACGATGGCCGCCGCCGCGCGCGCCGCATCCGTGGCGCTTGCGACGGCGATGCCGCAATCGGCCTGTTTCAGCGCCGGCGCGTCGTTCACCCCGTCGCCGGTCATACCGACGATATGGCCGCGACTTTGCAGCGCCGCGACGATGTGGAATTTGTGCTCGGGGAACACCTGCGCGAAGCCCTCGGCATCGTCGATCGCCTTGGCCGCCGCCGGGGTCTTCTGCTGCGCTTCGTCGCCCAGGGTGCTGGCATCGAGGATGTTGCACCCGATGCCGAGCTTGCCGGCGGTCTCCTGCGCGATCGCCAGCGCATCGCCGGTCACCATCTTGACCTTCACGCCCATGCGTTCGGCCGCCGCGATCGTGGCTCTGGCGTCCTCGCGTGGCGGATCGAACAGCGGCAGAACACCAAGGAACTGCCAGTCGCCATCGCCCTCGGCCCGCGCCACGCCCAAGGCCCGAAAGCCGCGCGCGGCGAATTCGCCGACCGCCTTATCGACGGCGGATTTCACCTGCGGGGCATTGGCGGCGAGCGCCAGGATCACCTGCGGCGCGCCCTTCGTCACCTTGAACGCCTTGCCGTCAGGACCGGTGACGGCGGCCTCGGTGCGCTTGTGCACCGGGTCGAATGGCTGGAAATGGCCAGGCTCATAGCCTTTGAGGGCCTGATCGTCTTTCAGCCCGCCCAGAACCGCCAGATCGATGGTGTCGTCATTGTCGACGCGCGACGCCAAAGCGCCGGCCAGCACCACCTCCGCCGGCGTGACGCCATCGACGCCGAACGGATCGCCCAGCGTGAGCTTGTTCTGCGTCAGCGTGCCGGTCTTGTCCGCGCACAGCACATCGACGCCCGCCAGCTCCTCGATCGCCACCAGCCGTGTGACGACCGCCTTCTTTCTGGCCAGCATGCGCGCGCCGACCGCCATCGTCACTGACAGAACCGTCGGCATCGCCACCGGAATCGCCGCCACCGTCAGCACCAGGGCGAACTGCAGTGTGGTGAGGATCGGATCGCCGCGGATTACTGCGACGGCGATGATCGCCGATACCATGACCATCGCCAGGATGATCAGATAATTGCCGATCTTCAGGACCGCGCGTTGGAAATGGCTGACGCTCTTCGCCCCCTGCACCAGCTCGGCCGTTCTGCCGAAATAGGTCTTCGCGCCGGTGGCATAGACCAGCGCGCCGATCTCGCCCCGACGAATGATCGAGCCGGAAAAGATCGCCTCGCCGGATTTGCGGGTGGCCGGCAGCGACTCGCCGGTCAGCGCCGACTGGTCCACCTCCACCGGGTCGCCGTCCAGCAGGCGCGCATCCGCCGGCACGATGTCGCCCAGGCGAACGCGAATGACGTCGCCCGGCACCAGCTCCCGCGCCGCCGGCGCGACCCACTTGCCGTCCCGCAGCACCCTTGTCTTGACCGCCAGCGTGGCCTTCAGGGCGGCGATCGCGTTTCCCGCCTCGTGCTCTTCCCAGAATCCGACAAGGGCGTTGGCCAGCAGCAGCACCAGGATGATCACGAAGTCCGGCCAATGCCGCGCGACCGCCGACAGGATCACCGCCACTTCGATCATCCACGGGATCGGCCCCCAGAAATAGCCGAGGAAGGTCAGCAACTCGCTGGTCTTCTTCTCCTCGATCTCGTTCGGACCATACTGCTTCAGGCGCCGTTCCGCCTCGGCCTGGCTGAGACCGTCGGGCGAGGAGCGCAGCTCTTTCTCGACCGCCGCCAAAGGCAGCGTCTTCAAATCGTCCTTCGCCTCGGATTTCGATCCCGCCTTGGCCACGGCTTCGGCGTTCGGCTTGGAGGCGGGCGCGTCGGCGTGACCGACAGCGGTCTTCGTCATGTCTCATCGTCCTGTCTGCGCCGCGCCTCGCGTCGGGTGAGCCGCGGCATGGTTGATGTCACGCCTGGGTCACCAGGGCATTGCCATCGTCACGCGCCGTCCCGCTCGCCGAGATCGGGCACGTTCGATTCAGTGCGACACCGCCTGCGGCTTTCCCGAGGCCGCGGCGGTGGCGGTCGGGCGGCGCGGTGGCGGCGCCAGCGCTTGTTTCAGTCGGAGCAGGCGGTCGCTCTCGGCCGAACTCGGCGGGCCGGCCGCGCCGACGATCGCGCGCACCTGGCTCAGCAGCGCTGTCCGCGCGTCCGCCTCAGGTACCAGCACAGCGAGCGCCGCCATCGCCTGCTCGCGCTCGAGCTGCAGCAGGAATGCCTGATCCCGCACCACCGCCTTGAACGCGGCAAGCGACAGGTGCATGACCGTCCGGCGCGCGGCGTTGAGCGCGAGCGCGCAGCGCTGGTCGAGCACGTGGTCGGCCGCGAGCACGTAGAGCACCGCCCTGGTCAGCGCTTCGTCGAAGCCGCCGGACTTGAGCTTGGCGGCGTATGCCTTTGCATGGACCTCCTGCAGCGCCCGTTGTTCGGGGGACGGGCCGGGCGGTGGCCTTGCTTCGGTCCTGTCCGTGATGCCGAGCAGCGCCTGCACGAACGGCGAGCCATAGACACCGAAGAAGACCTGCTCGGCCATCATGTCCCGCGCGGCGCGGTAGGCATCCAGTCCGGCGATGATCTGGTCGGAAACCTGCGTCTGCAGCGCGAGGAACGGATTGTCGGCCGCCACCGGCCGGCGCGCCGCGTCCACGCCGGCGGCCATCGTCCGCACAACCTGCATCCATGGATTGCGGTCGGCAAAGATCGTGTAGCTCAGCCGCAGCGGATTCAGGGCGCGGGTGAGGTCGGCCATCGGCTGGTTCGCGAGCGCGCGCACCAGCGGCTGGAGGACCCTGCGATAGGCCGCGAGGTTGAGGGCCGACAGGCGCGCGACGGCGGCGAAGGCGCGATCGTCCTCGGAGCTGTTGCGCCCAAGCGCGCAGATGTCGTCGAGTGGGCGGGTCTCGAAGCGGGCGATCCAATCGCCGGTGACGAAGCCGCCACGCGGCGTTTCGGCCGGCCGCGGCGAAATGATCATTTCATGCAGACCCGGCGGCAGGCAGTCGATGACATCCATCATCTGTACGAACTCCTCGTCCTGCTCGGCGCCCACCTTGGTGGAGACGAAGATGGCGAGATGCCCGATCTTGTGGTCCAGACAATAGACGATCGTCTGATCGGCGGCACGGATCTCATCGACGCTGCGATACAGATCGAGAATCCAGCCAAGCGACTGCGGCGGCGGGCTGATGTTGTCGGCGGTCGAGGCGAAAGCGATGATCGGCGATCTGATGTTGCGAAGATCGAAGATCCTGCCATCGCTCGACGCCAACTGACCGCGCGTCAATTTATCGCCGATGAACAAATTGTCGACGAGGAACTGCAATTCATCGCCGTTGAGCTGGATGAAGTCGCCCCACCACTTCTCGAATGCGAGGTAGCGCGCGCCGCCGGTGTCGATGTGGGTATAGACGTCATACTGCTTGCCCCACAGCCAGTTCGCCGGGTTCAGGCTGTCGAAGTTCATCACCAGCGCGGTGCCGTCGAACCTGCCGCGGCCGAGATCGCTGGTCATCGCGGTCAGCCAGCTGCCGCCGAGCAGACCGCCGGCATAGCGCATCGGATACTTGCCGTGCACGCCCTGCCAGTACGACATCGGCGAGCCGGCGACGAGGCACGGCCCGAACAGGTCCGGCCGCAGCATCGCCACCATCAGGGTCTGGTAGCCCGCCTGGCAGTTGCCGATCGCGAACGGACGCGGTGCGCCGGGATGCAGCGCGACGACGCGCTCGAAGAACGCCACCTGACCTTCGACGACGTCGAGGAATTGCTGGCCAGGTTCGGGCGTCGCCGCGAAGCTGATGAAGTAGACCGGATGCCCGGCGTGCCCGATCGCGGGCAGCGTCCAGATCTCGACGGCGGGCGGTCGATCGGGCCGACCCCAGGTCCGATGCCGATGCCCCGATGCCACCTCGTCGGTCCTCGGCGCCGTATCCTGGCCATGCAGCTCGCCCCATTGCGCCGCAAGTATCTCGGCGTTCGCCGGATCAACCGTGCGGTCTCGGCCGCCTTGCCAGATCGAGACGCGTGGCCACGACCGTCGCGAACGGGCCTGCGTCACTGCACGGACGTCGCCAGCGAGCGCCTGCCGCGACCGAGACATGTTCGCCCGTCGCATGTGAAGCATCGCTGCGACCTGGGTTTGCGCGCAGCCGACTGGCATGCCCGCGACAATGCCCCCGGCAGCGAACACTGCAGGGTATATTGCATGAAGATGATTGGGTGATAGCCGTCCTTGCGGGCCACGGTCGCGGACAAGCCCACCACATACCGTGCCTTCGATCGCCGAGCGACAAGCTCGAAGCTTGCCGCCGACGGGTGATGGCATTCATCGACGATCAGATAGCCATAATCGGCAACTGTGTCCGCGACGTCCCCGTTGCGGACCAGGCTCTGGATGAGCGCGACTTCGATGATGCCGGGCGGATTGCCCACATCCTCGCCGGCCTCAAGGCGGTCCGCTATCAGATCGCCGGCCGGACAATTGTTTAGAAGACCAAAATCAGCCCCGAAGCTGCCGAGATCCTTAAAAACCTCGGAATATCAGAGCCAAAGAAGCTACTCACAGTCATCGAACCGTCCCAAGCCAAACCCACCGCTTAGGCACACGCCCCGAATCCGCATCGAAAATCCGCCGCAAAACAGGGGATCTTTCCTCAGGTCTGCCTCATGACCGCGAACCCGGGCATGGCTTTGCAGATATAGCGATCGGCGTCCGGGCGCGCAGAGCCCGTAGATTCCGACCCTGACGCGGATTTCGGAACTGTCCTATGGTCGCCTCATCGCTCAGCCTCGTGGCGGTCGACCATGACCCGCCCATTGCAGCGAACATGAAAGGCGGTAGCCGAAATGGCCCGCGCGCAATTCAATACCCGCTCACCCTTCGATGCGTTCCTGTTCGCACCCATCGGCGAGGACAGCAAAGGCCTGATCGTCAGCGTGCTCTCTGCGCTGGCCAGGCTCGATTTCGACCCCTGGCAGGAAGCCGCCGTGTTCGCGCGGCTGCCGAAGGAAGCCGCTCAGGCGCGGCTGACCAGGATGATCGCCGATCTGCCGAATGCGTCGCCCCTGCAGGCGGAGCCGGGCACCATCGCGACACAGGTGCTTGCCCTCCTGCCCGATCGGCCCGAACCCACGGCAGTTCCCGATGCCACGGCGACCGCCCGCAATTCGACGACCGTGCTGCGCCCGGCCGGGCTGCTGGTCGCCTTGGGTCCGACCGTGCTGCTGATCGCATCGGCGGTCGTCTTCGCCCTGTGGTCGGCCTCGATCATCACGATGGCGAGCCAGCAGGTCCCGACGGCGAAGGCAAGTCAGGTCGATGCACGCGGCGGCAATCGACCCGACGCCGCCCGCGTACCGCTCCCAGCCGCAACCGGCATGGCGGCGGCCGCCGGTGCCGGGCGCGCGACCGACGGCCGAGGGACGTCCACGACTGAAGCTGGAGATGGCGGAGATGCTCATGCTCGAACCGACATGCCGGCTGCTTCGGGACCGGCGACCCGGTCGATCATCTCGCCGCATTGATGGCAAAGGAGGATCGCGATGATGCGGGCAATTGCGGTGATCGCTCTGGTTATGGCGCCGATCGTCGCCGGAGCGGCGCAACCCGAAGAGAAGGCCGCGGCGTATCAGGCGCAGATGCAGCCGATGAGCAGGATCGTCGCGGTCGCCGCGCGCGCCGCCTCGTGCGAGGTGCGAAGTCGGCAGTGGAACGCGCTGATTCAGGGCGCATCGGTGATCCAGGCCTATGCCCTGGCTGGCGCTCTGTGGGGGATGCAGGGCAAGTACCTGTCGCCGGCCGGCCTGGTTCATTTCGAGAAGATGGGCGATGCGCTGCAGCGGATCCGACTTGCCGCAGCCCGGAAGACACCGGATGCCTGCGCAAGTCTTCGCAACGATCCCTCGATCATGCGCAGCCTGGACCATCTGGCCGTAATGGAGGGCTGGCCAGAGCGCTGAATGATGCGCGACCGGCCGCTGGCGGCAGCCGGGCGTCCGGCGGAATGGCGCAGACGGATCGATCGTTGCCGAACCTGTCTGTCGCCGCGTCGGGTAACGCCATGCCTCAACGCAGGATCCGCGCTTTTCCCGGCATCCGGATGGCGCTGCCGCCGGGCTGGGACGTGCAGCCGCGCCGTGCAGCGGGCCGATGGCCGCAAGCAACCAAACCGCCTTGGCGGCCGCCGCGCGATGCGGCGGTTGCGTGGCAATCGCATCCGGGCCCGAGCGACGCCCCAGGGAGATCGGGATGACCATTGATTTCGCAGCGCGACACAAGCCGGCGCCGGGCAGGGCCGGGCACGGACCGGCGACAGCCGACGCCGGCCCTGCGGCGGTCCAGCTTGCCACCGCCTGGCCCGAATACATGATCGACGCGTTCCAGCGCAGCGTTCTGTTCCTCGAGCTGTTGCGGCAGCGTGGCAACGACGAGATCGCGATCACCGCACGGCCGGTGGCGACGGTGTTGCGGTTCGACCATGACCTGGTGATGAGCGGCCAAGCGCTGCCGCGGCCGATGAACTACTCGCTGCTGCGCATCACGCCACCGCCAGGGGTGATTACCGACCCACGCAAGCGGCCGGTCGTGGTGGTGGACCCGCGGGCCGGCCAGGGTCCCGGCATCGGCGGCTTCAAGGCGGAGAGCGAGATCGGCGACGCCCTGGACGCCGGGCATCCGGTCTACTTCATCAGCTTCGCGGCGACGCCCGAACCTGGCCAGCAATTCCTCGACGTCGTCGAAGGTCAGGTGGCGTTCTTCGAGCGCGTCGTCGCGCTGCATCCCGGCGCACCGCGTCCGTTCGCGATCGGCAACTGCCAGGCGGGCTACCAGACCCTGATGGTGGCGATGCTGCGGCCGGACCTGTTCGGGCCGTGCCTCGTCGCCGGCTCGCCGATGTCGTACTGGCAGGGCGTGCACGGCAAGTATCCGATGCGCTATGCCGGCGGTCTGCTCGGCGGCAGCTGGCTGACCGCGATGACCAGCGATCTCGGCCGCGGCAGGTTCGACGGCACCGCGCTGGTGATGAACTTCGACAGCCTGAACCCGGCGAACTGGCTGTGGGGCAAGCAGTATGACGTCTATACCCACATCGACACCGGCGGCGCGCGCTACCTCGCATTCGAGAAGTGGTGGGGCGACTTCATCCAGCTCAACGGCGATGAATTGCAGTTCCTCGTCGACAATTTGTTCATCGGCGATAAATTGACGCGCGGTCAGTTGGCGTCGAGCGATGGCAGGATCTTCGATCTTCGCAACATCAGATCGCCGATCATCGCTTTCGCCTCGACCGCCGACAACATCAGCCCGCCGCCGCAGTCGCTTGGCTGGATTCTCGATCTGTATCGCAGCGTCGATGAGATCCGTGCCGCCGATCAGACGATCGTCTATTGTCTGGACCACAAGATCGGGCATCTCGCCATCTTCGTCTCCACCAAGGTGGGCGCCGAGCAGGACGAGGAGTTCGTACAGATGATGGATTGTTGATTTCCGCTGAGATCTGACCCGGGAAGGCCGGATTTTTCCACTGAGATTTGACCCATGTTTGACTGTTTCCCCGTCTGGAAGAGGCGGGGGCGAACGGAGTGTTGGACATGGCGTTTTTGAGCATTATCCGCCGGTGGCATAAGCGTGAGCATGTGCCGATCCGAGAGATTTCCCGGCGCACAGGCGTGTCGCGGAACACGATCCGCAAATATCTTCGGTCTGATGTGATTGAGCCGAAGTTTCAGGTTCCGGACCGGCCGAGCAAGCTTGATCCTTATGCCGAGAAGCTTTTGGCGTGGCTGCGCCGTGAAGCTGGCCGGCCGCGCAAGCAGCGGCGGACGGTCAAGCAGCTATACGGTGATCTCGTCAGCCTGGGCTATGACGGTTCCTACAATCGTGTGGCGGCCTTTGCCCGGGCTTGGAAGGGGGAGTGCCAACGGCTGCAGCAGACCGCCGGCCGGGGAACCTTCGTGCCCTTGGCCTTTGCGCCTGGCGAGGCGTTCCAGTTTGACTGGAGCGAAGATTTTGCGATCATCGGTGGCGTCCGCGTCAAGTTGCAGGTGGCGCACACCAAACTGTCGCATAGCCGGGCGTTCATTGTTCGGGCCTATCTGCTGCAGACACATGAGATGTTGTTCGACGCGCATAACCACGCCTTCCAAGCTCTCGGCGGCGTACCGCGGCGCGGGATTTACGACAACATGCGCACCGCCGTTGACAAGGTCGGCCGTGGCAAGGAGCGCAGCGTCAACGCCCGCTTCCTGGCGATGACCAGCCATTATCTCTTCGAGGCCGAGTTCTGTAATCGGGCCGCCGGTTGGGAGAAGGGGCAGGTTGAGAAGAACGTCCAGGATGCACGCCACCGCCTGTGGCAGTCCATGCCTCCGTTCGAAAGCTTGGACGCCCTGAACGACTGGCTGGAGCGGCGCTGCCGGGAGCTGTGGGAGCAGACCGCGCATGGCAACGAGCCGGGAACCATTGCCGATGTCTGGGCCAGCGAGGTTGAGAGCCTCATGCCTGTGGGCCGTCCGTTCGATGGGTTCGTGGAACACACCAAGCGGGTCTCCTCGACCTGCCTGATCCACTTGGAGCGTAACCGCTACAGCGTGCCGGCCTCTTTTGCCAACCGGCCGGTCAGCCTGCGGGTCTATCCCGACAGGCTGGTGGTGGCGGCGGAGGGGCAAATCATCTGCGAGCATCCGCGCATCATCGACCGGACGCACAACGGCCCAGGGCGCACTGTGTATGACTGGCGGCATTATCTGGCGGTGATCCAGCGCAAGCCGGGCGCCTTGCGCAACGGTGCGCCGTTCCTGGAATTGCCCGATGCCTTCAAGCGGCTGCAGCAACATCTCCTGCGCCGTCCTGGCGGTGACCGGGAGATGGTGGAGATCCTGGCCCTGGTGCTGCACCATGACGAGCAGGCGGTGTTGGTGGCGGTGGAACTGGCGCTGGAGGACGGCGTGCCGTCCAAGACGCATATCATCAACCGGCTCCACCGGCTGATCGACGGCAAACAGGCTCCGCTTCCGGTCATCACCGCGCCACAGGCACTGACATTGGCCAATGAACCCAAGGCTGACGTCGAGCGCTACGATAGCTTGCGCCAATCTGAGGAGGCCCGCCATGCGTCATGATCCCGCCACCGGCGCGCTCGTCATCATGCTGCGCAGCCTCAAAATGCACGGCATGGCACAGGCCGTCGATGAACTGGCCCAGCAGGGTGCCCCGGCCTTCGAAGCCGCCATCCCGGTACTCTCCCAGTTGCTCAAGGCCGAGACCGCTGAGCGCGAGGTCCGCTCCATGGCCTATCAGTTCAAGGCCGCCCGCTTCCCGGCCTATCGCGACCTGGCCGGCTTCGACTTCGCCAGCAGCGAGGTCAATGAGGCCCTGGTCCGCCAGTTGCATCGTTGCGACTTCATCGAACCCGCCGACAATGTCGTGCTCGTCGGCGGCCCGGGCACGGGCAAAACCCACATCGCCACCGCGCTCGGCGTGCAGGCCGTCGAGCATCACAAAAAGCGCGTCCGCTTCTTCTCCACCGTCGAGCTGGTCAATGCTCTGGAGCAGGAAAAAGCTCAGGGAAAGGCTGGGCAAATCGCCGGCCGTCTGATCCATGCCGACCTCGTCATCCTCGATGAGCTTGGCTATCTGCCCTTCAGCGCCTCAGGCGGAGCTTTGCTGTTCCATCTGCTCAGCAAGCTCTACGAGCGCACCAGCGTCGTCATCACCACCAACCTGAGCTTCAGCGAATGGTCCGCCGTCTTCGGCGACGCCAAGATGACCACCGCGCTCCTCGATCGCCTCACCCACCACTGCCATATCCTCGAGACCGGAAATGACAGCTTCAGGTTCAAAAATAGCTCCGTGCAGAAATCCCAAAAACGAAAGGAGAAAAATCCAGCCTTGACCCCATCATGAAACTCAAATCATAAACTATGGGCGGGTCAAATCTCGATGGAATTCCCGGGTCAGATCTCAGCGGAAATCAACAGTCGCCCATCAGATCGCGTTGCTGCTGGCCGTGGCCGAGGGGCTGTTCGATTCCATTGCCGTCGACGGGATGGCCGCAGCGGCCGCCGATGTCATCCGGGCGGTGAGCGCAACTGAGGAAGCGGGAGAGATCGCGGCCGGCGCCCCGCTCGAGGGCACACGGCGGGCGGCGATCCTGTCCGCGGCGCGTGCGGCCCTTGGCCAGGAGGTGTGATGGCCACGCTCGAGGAACTGTCCCGCCACATCGAGACCGCCGGGAAACTGCAGGCGGTGGTGCGCACGATGAAGACGATCTCGTCCGTGGCCATCCGCCGCTACGAACTGGCCGAGCAGGCGATGGCGCGCTACCTGGAGACGGTGGAGATGGGCCTGCAGGTCGTCCTTCGCGCGCTCGATGGCGCCGAGATCGAGAGCCGTGCACCCAGGCGCGGCCGCACGGCGGTGATGCTGGTCGGCTCCGAAATCGGCCTTTGCGGCGCCTTCAACGAAAGGCTCGTGGCTTTCGCACTGGACAGCCTTGCCACTTCCGGCGCGGCGGTCGAAACCCGCCTCGTGCTGACGATCGGGTCGCGCGTCGATGCAAGCTGGCGCGCCGCGGCCGAACCGCCGGACGGCCATCAGCAGGCCCCCGCGACGCTGGAGGGGCTGTCGCACACGGTCGGCGCGGTGCTGACCCGTCTCGATCACTGGCAGGAGAATGAGGGCGTCGATCAACTGGTGCTGTTTTACCAGCGCCCGGGCGAGATGGGAGCGGTTACGCCGGTGCAAACCCGCCTGCTGCCGCTCGATCCGGCCTGGCTTGCCGGGCTGCGCGCGCGACATTGGCCGTCGCATCGCCTGCCGGTCCCGCTAGGGGCGCCGGAATTGCTCTTTCGCAGGCTGGTGCGCCAGCTCCTGTTCGCCCGCGTCTTCACCGCGATCATCCAGTCCCAGACGGTCGAACACGCCGAGCGTCTCGAGGCCATGCAGGCGGCCGACCACAGCATCGCCGAGAAGATCGATGAGCTGCACATCGAGCATCGGCGGATCCGGCAGAACGCGATCACCTCGGAACTCCTCGACATCGTCTCGGGCTACGGTGCCATCATGGATGAGGAACCTGAAGAAGCGGCGGCAGAGAAGGATGCGCAAGCGGTAGTCCGCACGGCACCGCCGCATCCTGCCCCCTCGTCGCGCGCGGGATCGCGAACATAGCACTGAGGCAGAACCGCTCGAAGCCTGCCCACCCGCCTCCCGTGCCGCTGCCGCAACGGCATTCGGCGCGCCGCCCGCCCTGTTTCGGAATTCCGGGCGACATCCCGATCCGGACCGATACAGTCGTCGCGACAGAACATTGACGCAGGTCAATGTCGCGCATGGCGGCTTGGACTAGCATTTTTTTCTCATGCAGAGGCGAGGGCGCCATGACGAGCGAAGCTTTCGCCTTGGAAGGTTCGATGATGACGAATCCACCGGCCAATCGAGATTCCGGCATACCTGCCGAAGCGCCCTCCGCAACTCATCCTTCCACCGCGCCTCCGCGCATAATGGCATGTGTCGACACCTCGGCCATGGGGCGGAAGGTGATGGCGCATGCGGCCGCGATCACGCAAGCACTGGACGGCGAGCTGACCCTGATCAGGGTCATCGAGACGCAACCGGCGGGCGGATCCCCGCCCGATCCGGTCGAATGGGAAATCCACCGCCGCGAGACGTGGGAGGCCATGCTGCAGATCGTGGCGGCACAGGACATCGCGCCGGCACGGATCCAGGCACAGGTCATCGAGGGCGAACCGGGCGAACAGATCGCGTTATGGGCCCGCGACCACGATGTCGACCTCACGGTGCTTTGTACACAGGGCGAGGACCAGGCGACGACCGGAAGTCACGGCAACACGGCACGCAGCGTCATCGCCCATGCGATCGGCTCGGTGTTGCTGGTGCCCGATGGCGTCGCCGATGGCGGCCCCGTTGCGTATCGGAAGATCCTGGTGCCACTTGACGGATCGTGCCGGGCCGAGAGCGCTGTGCCCATGGCCGTCCGCCTGGCACGCGCCCGGGAGGGAGAAATCGTGTTCGTTCATGTGGTGCCAGTTCCGGAACTGACCGAAATCGGGCCGCCAGAGACCGAAGCTCGGGAACTGTCCGACACCCTCGTCCGCCGCAACGAACGGGTGGCGCGGGAGTATCTCGACCGGACCCGGAGCCATCTGGCGGATCAGGGTATCCATGCCCGCAGCCTCGTGCTCCGGGGCGGCGACGTCCGCAGGCGCCTCGCACGGGCCATCGTTGACGAGGCGGCGGACCTTGTTGTCCTGTCATCGCATGGCCGCAGCGGCTATGTGGACGTTCCGCACGGCAGCACCGCGGCGTATCAGATCGACCATCCGACAACGCCGCTTTTGATCGTGCGCCCCCGGACGGCGCGGTCGCAGCGCCACCCGGTTCCTGCGCCGACATGCGCACGCCACCGCGTATCTGACCAGGCCTCGCCCTGAGGCCGCGGGAATGGATACGGACCCGGATCTGATCAGAACGACAGCCGGGGAACTCCGGGACCTGCACCGGGTCAGCAATCAGGCGCCGGAAGCCATTGCGGCTTGGCAGCACATCACGGCGCTTGCAGCTTGGCTTGATCGTGCCCGGGCCAGCTGCGCCGATCCGGAACCCGAGGCGACGAAAGCGGCCGACTGGCTGCTGGACAACGACTATCAGGTCCTTCGCGCGGCCCGACAAATTCGCGAGGATCTGCCGCGGGCTTTCTACAGAAGGTTGCCGCGTCTGGCCGGGCCCGGGAATGACGAAGGTCTGCCGCGAATCTTCTATCTTGCGCACGGGTTGCTGCGCGCCTGCCGGCTGCAGGTTTCGCTTTCGGCTGCCGTACGGTTCATCCGCGCCTACCAGGAAGAGGCACCCCTCACGATCGCCGAGTTGTGGGCGTTCCCGACCATGCTGAGGCTCGCGTGCCTGGAGCTTCTGGTGGCCGCGTTCGCGCGGCTCGTTCCCGGACTGAAGCCACCCTTCGCGCTCTCGTCCTGTGTCGCCATGCTCGGGCCGCTGGACGACACCGAGTGCGTATCGCGTGCGCTGGGCAATCTCGGCGTCATCGACACTGTCTCGTGGAATGATTTCTTCGACAGCTCCAGCCAGGTCGAGGCGATCCTGCAAACTGATCCGGCCCAAATCTATGCGCGCATGGATTTCGAAAGCCGCGACCGTTATCGCAAGGTGATCGAGCAACTCGCGGATGATGTTGCCCGCCCCGAGACGGACGTGGCCCGGGAAGTCATCAACCTGGCGAAGGCCGCGGACCCGTCGCAACAGGCCGGGCATGTGGGCCACTGGCTGATCGGACATCGCCGGGACGAGACGGAGACGGCGATCGGCTACCACCCGTCCCTGGCAGCATCGGCACGAGGCTGGGCGCAGCGGCACCCCGGCCGGCTCTATGCGTCTGCGCTCGTGATCACCGGCGTGGCGGCGCTGCTGCCGCCGGCCTTCTATCTCGCCAGCGCCGACGCGGGGCCGCTTGGGTGGACGTTCGGCATCCTGCTGGCTGTGCTGCCGGCATCCATACTCTCGGTCGCCGTCGTGCACTGGGTCATCACACTGCTAGTGCGACCACGCGTCCTGCCCAAGCTCGACCTCAAGAACGGCATTCCGCCCGAGTGCGCCACCGCGGTCGTCATGCCGATCATCATCGGTGCCACGAGCGAGGTCCCCGGGCTCATCGAACGCCTGGAACTGCACTGGCTCTCCAACCCCGATGCCACGCTCCGCTTCGTGCTGCTGAGCGATCACACCGATGCGCCTGCCGAGCACATGCCCGGTGACGATGCGGTGGACGAGGCGCTGGTGGATGGCATCCGCCGGCTCAACGGGCGGTATGGACAAGGCGGCGACGGCCCGTTTCACCTGCTGCACCGCGCCCGCCGCTTCAACGCCGCCGAAGGAAGCTGGATGGGGTGGGAAAGGAAGCGCGGCAAGCTCGAGCAGTTCAATCGCCTCGTGCTGGGAGACCAGACGCCCGCCTTCCCGCTGCAGGAGGGAGATACCGAAGCCCTTCGCGGGCGGCGCTTCGTCGTCACCGTCGATGCCGACACCATCTTGCCGCCGGGTGCCGTCAATCGTCTGGTGAGCGCATTGGCACACCCGCTGAACAGCCCGGTCATCGATGCGGCTACGGGGCGTGTGCGGTCCGGCTACACCGTGATCCAGCCGCGTGCGGAAATTCGGCCAGATAGCGGCATGCGATCGCTGTTTGCCCAGCTTGCCACGGGGGATACGGCAATCGACATCTACAGCCGGGCCGTTTCGGATGTGTACCAGGATCTCTTCGGCGCGGGGAGCTATGTCGGCAAGGGGATCTACGAGGTCGCGCCGTTCCAAGCGGGCCTCGATGCCAGAGTGCCCGAGAATGCGCTCTTGAGCCACGATCTGTTCGAAGGTGCCCACGGTCGGGTCGCGCTGGCATCCGACATCGTTGTCTATGAAGGCTTTCCCGCCGGCTATCTCGAGTTCAGCCGCCGATGGCACCGTTGGGTGCGCGGCGACTGGCAGTTGCTGCCCTGGCTGTTCAGGCGGGTTCCCGCCGCCCATGGGCAGCGTGTCGAAAACCCGTTGTCGACACTCGATCGCTGGAAGATACTTGACAATCTTCGTCGCAGCCTGGTTCCGATAGCGCTCGTAGCACTCCTCGTGGCCGGCTGGCTGATCCTGCCTGGAAGCCCCTGGGTGTGGACCCTCGTCGCGATCGCCCCGCTCGGTATCGCCCTGTTCACCGAGGTCCTGAGCGATTTCGCGCGCGGCCGCCCGCGCGAACTGATGCGCGGCACGTGGAGGCGCCTGACCGAGCACGCCGGGCGATGGGGGCTGACCATCGTCTTCCTGACGCAGGATGCGGCCATCGCGCTCGATGCCATCGCGCGAACTTTGTGGCGGCTCCTGGTTTCGCGTCAACACCTTCTGGAATGGACTTCAGCCGCTCATTCCGAGATCCATTTCGCCGCCACCCGGTCGCATGCCACCGCCTGGCGGGTGCTGTGGATCAGCCCGTTCGTGGCGATGGCCTGCACGGTCCTGATCGCGGTCAGCGACCCTTGGGCGTTCCCGTCCGCTGCGCCCATACTCCTGCTCTGGATCGCAGCGCCGGGAATTGCCGTGTGGACCAGCCGTTCGTCCCGATTGTCCCGGCCGGACCTGACAACCGACGAGCGCGCCTACCTGCGCCGTCTGGCACGGCGGACGTGGCTCTATTTCGAGGTCTTCGTCGGCCCTGAGCACAACTGGCTGCCACCGGACAATTTCCAGGAGCAACCCTACGCGGAGCTTGCCCACAGAACGTCGCCAACCAACGTCGGCATGATGTTCCTCTCGACGGTCACCGCCTGGGACCTGGGATATCTCGGCTCGAGCGATCTGAACGCCCGTGTCCACGCCGCTCTCGACACGCTTGACCGGCTCGAGCGCTACCGAGGCCATTTCCTCAACTGGTATGACACGAGGCTGCTGCACCCGCTTGAACCGCGTTATGTCTCGACGGTCGACAGCGGGAATTTGGCGCTCTGCCTTGTCACCTTGAAGGAATGCTGCCTGGAGGCGGCGGATGCGCCGGCACTGCGCAGCAAGCTGTGGGACGGTCTGGCCGATACCCTTGGTCTGCTGGCGGAGGCCCTGGAACGCGTTCGGCACGCAGAGGTGGCAGACTTGCGCGCGACCGCTGCAACGCTCGCAGGGTATGCCGTGACGGTTCGCGCAGACCCGGAAAGCTGGCGGACCGCCCTCGTCGGGATCTGCGAGCGTCAGTGTCCCGAACTCGAGGCGATGATCACGGAGACGATCGCAGGCGCGTCCGATGCACTCCCCGCCGGATCGTTGCGCGAACTGCGCATTTGGCTGGAGCGCGTGCACCATCATCTCGCCAGCATGCAGCGGGATCTCGACCGTCTCCACCCCTGGCTGGCCCTGATGGACACGGCCCCGCCGGCATGCGCGGACCTGGTCCGGCAGATGAAGGACGAGCTGTCTCCCGTCTTGCCCCCGGCGAAGGCCGGCGACGCGCGGGCGCGGATACGCAGGGCCGTGGCCGAAGCGGCGGCGCTGGCACCGGATCCGGCGAGCGCGCAATGGTTGTCGGAACTCGATGCCGCGCTCGCCCGCAGCGGCGTTGCACAAGACGGATTGGGCGACAGCCTGCGCGCCCTTGCGGCACGAGCCGACGCCATGGCGACGGCCATGGAGTTCGATCTGCTCTACGATCGGGACTCCAGGCTTTTTCATATCGGCTACAACGCCAGTTCCGACAGGATCGATCCCCACCACTACGACCTCTTCGCGTCCGAGGCGCGGATGGCCAGCTATTTCGCGATCGCGAAACGAGACGTTCCCGCCGAGCACTGGTTCTTTCTCGGCCGCCCGATCACCCGCCTGCGCAGCGGCATGTCGCTCATGTCCTGGAACGGGTCCATGTTCGAATATCTGATGCCCTCGCTCCTCCTGCGCGGTGGCCCCGATACGCTGATGACGCGCAGCGAGCGGACGGCGGTGGATACCCAGCGCCGATACGCCGGCAGTCTCGACATCCCATGGGGCGTTTCCGAATCGGCGTATGCCGTGCTCAATTCTGACCATCACTACCAGTACCATGCCTTCGGCGTGCCCGGGCTCGGCCTGCGCCGCGGGCTGGCGCGGGATCGCGTGGTCGCCCCCTATGCGAGCGCCCTGGCACTTGCCGTTCGTCCGGGCGAGGCGGTGCGGAACCTGCGGACGCTTGAAGAGATCGGACTGTCCGGCACCTACGGCGCGTTCGAAGCCGCGGATTTCACGCCGGAGCGGGTGCCGGTCGGACGCACCTTCGCCACGGTAGGCAGCTACATGGTGCACCACCAGGGCATGATCCTGGCGGCGATCGGCAATGCCGTGCACGACGATATCCTGGTGACCCGCCTGCGCCGGGACCCGCGCATCCGGGCGATCGAACTCCTGCTCGAGGAGCGGGTTCCCTGGGAATTGCCACCGGAACCTGTGCGCGAGCAGGCGGAGGAGGACGAGAGCAAACCCGTCTCGCAGCGCGCCGCGCTGCCGGCACCGCAGGCATGGGCCCCGGCAACCGGGAGCGGCTTCCCCCAGATGAATGTTCTTGGAAATGGCAGCCTGACCTGCTGGATTTCAGAGGCCGGCGGCGGCGCGCTCTGGTGGCGCCGGCAGGCGATCACCCGCTGGCTGCCCGACGCCACGCGCGACGACCATGGGCTGTGGATCTATGTGAACGACGAGGACAGCGGTGCGGTCTGGTCCGTCGGTCGCCAGCCCTGCGGTATCGAGTCGGACGACGCACGGGTGGTGTTTCATGCCCATCTCGCCGCGTTCAACCGCCGCGACCATGAGATCGGCATCGGCATGGAAGTCGCCATCGTGCCCGGTGATGACGTGGAAATCCGCCGCGTGACCGTCGTGAACAACAGCGACCGGCCGCGTGTCGTGCGGCTGAGCAGCTATGGTGAGGTCGTGCTGGCGCCGCCGCTGGACGACGAACGCCACCCCGCGTTCAGCAAGCTGTTCGTCGGCAGCGAGCATGTGGCCCGGTTCGATGGCCTGCTGTTCACCCGCCGGCCCCGCAGCCCCCACGATGCCCCACCGGTGCTGCTGCATCGTGTCGTGTTCGACCGGCCCGACATGGAGCTCGCCGGGTTCGATACCGACCGCCGGTCGTTCCTCGGTCGCGGCGGCGACATGCGGCGCCCGCGCGGCATCGTCGAGGGGCTGGCCGGAACGGTCGGCTGGACGCTCGATCCCGTCATGTCCCTGCAGGTACGGCTCGAACTCGCGCCGCAGGAGCGCCGGCAGTTCGCGTTCCTGACCATGGTGTCCGGCTCCCGCGGGTCGGTCCTGGAACTGGCGGAACGCTACGCCGAACTTACCGCGCTCGACTGGGCGCTGGGTGACGCAGCCGCCGCGGCGGGGCGGGAGGCGCAGCGGATCGGCCTGCGGCCTGAACGCCTGCCGGAAATCGCCACCCTCGCGTCGCTGCTCATTCATCCACATGAGACCTTGCGCGCCACACCGGCCGGGATTGCCGCCAATCGGCTCGGCCAGCCGCGTCTCTGGGGGCTCGGGATCTCGGGCGACCTGCCGATCCTGCTGCTGCGGGCGAGCGGCCAGAATGAAATGGGACTCCTGCCGCTGCTCGTTCGCGCCCTGCAATTCTGGCGGCGACGCGGGCTTCAGGTGGATCTCGTGATCCTGCGGGTGGGCGTCTCGGGATACGAGGAACCCGTGCGCGAGCGTGTTCTTGCCCTGTTGCACGAGGGCGGCGCGCACGAACTGCTCGGCCGTGCCGGCGGAATCCATCTGATCTTTTCCGACCTGATCCATGGCGAGGACCGGGGCCTGCTTGAATCCGTCGCGCGTGTCGTGCTGGACGAGACACAGGGCTCGCTCTCCCGGCAGCTCGAGCGCGCGGCCGAGCCGCGTGCCATGCTGCCGCGCTTCGAGCCGACCGGCGCACCGCCGGTCGCGCCGGCCGACCCGCCACTCACCCGTCCGACCGGCCTGGTGTTCGACAACAATTTCGGCGGCTTCTCCGAGGATGGGCGCGAATATGTCATCCACCTCGAGCCGGGCACGCGAACGCCGTCCCCCTGGAGCAACGTGCTGGCCAACGATGAATTCGGCTGCCTCGTCACCGAGGCCGGTGGCGGGTACACCTGGGCCGTCAACAGCGGGGAAAACCGCCTCACCGCCTGGACCAACGATCCGGTCGCCGATCCACCGAGCGAAATAGTCTATCTGCGCGACGAGGAAACCGCCGAGATCTGGACCCCGACGCCCGAGCCCGCCGGCGCGGATGCCGCCTGCCAGATCCGCCACGGCGCGGGTTACACCATTTGGCGCCAGCACAGTCACGGGCTGGAGCAGGAACTGCTGATTTTCGTGTCGTCCGATCAGCCCGTGAAGCTGGCGCGGCTGCGGTTGCGCAACCTGCGCCCCCGCGCGCGGCGGATCACGGCAACCTATTACGCCGCGTGGCTGCTGGGCGCGCTCGGCAGCATCGTCCGCCCGCAGGTGGTCTGCGACTACGATCCCGAATGCCAGGCCCTGTTCGCACGCAATCCATGGAACCCGGACTTCACCGAACGCGTGGCGTTCCTGACCTCCGACCATGCACCCCACAGCCTTACCACGGACCGTCAGGATTTCCTGGGGCGCGAAGGCCGTCTTGACCGGCCTGCGGGTCTGCTCGGCTGGGATCTGGGCGGCCGCGTCCGGGCCGGCGCCGATCCGTGTGCGGCCTTGCAGGTGCATCTCGATCTTGCCGCGAACGGCGAGGCGGAGGTCGTCTTCGCTCTCGGCCAGGGAAATGATCGCGCGCATGCGGCCGAACTGGCGCAAACCGTTCGCCAGGCAGGATATGCCGATCACGCCTTCGCGGCACTGAACCGCTGCTGGGAGCAACGGCTGGGCGCGGTCCGGGTGCGCACGCCGGATGCGTCGTTCGACCTGCTGGCCAATCGCTGGCTCCTGTACCAGACCCTCGCCTCACGAATCCTGGCGCGGGCGGGGTTCTACCAGGCCGGTGGCGCGCTCGGGTTTCGCGACCAGTTGCAGGACATTCTCGCCCTGTTTCATGTCGCACCGGCGCGGGCGCGCGCTCATATCCTGACCTGCGCGGCCCGGCAGTTCGAGGAAGGCGACGTGCTGCACTGGTGGCACCCGCCGCAGGATCGCGGCGTGCGGACCCGGTGCTCGGACGACCTGCTCTGGCTTCCCTACGTCACGACCCGATACGTCGAAGCGACCGGGGATGCGTCGATCCTGCAGGAAGATGTGGCCTTCCTGCGCGCCGCCCCGCTGCTGGCGGACGAGGACGATCGCTACGCGCAGTTTGATGCGGGACCGGAACGCCGGTCCCTGTTCGAGCACTGCCAGCGCGCCCTGGAGCATGGGGATACGCGCGGCGCGCATGGCCTGCCGCTGATGGGTGCGGGCGACTGGAACGATGGCATGAACCGGGTGGGCGCGCGGGGGCGCGGCGAGAGCGTCTGGCTCGCCTGGTTCGCCATCGCGACGATGCGCGGCTTCGCCGGCCTGGCAACCCGCCTGGAACGCGGCGACCTCGCGACACGCTGGACACGCCGGGCCGAGGAACTCGGAAACGCCATCGAACAGCACGCCTGGGACGGGCAGTGGTATGTGCGCGCATTCGACGATAACGGACAGCCATGGGGCGCCTCCGACATCGCCGAGTGCCGCATCGATTCGATCTCGCAATCATGGGCCGTTCTCGCAGGGACGGGCGTGACGGAGCGGGCGCGCACCGCCGTCGCGGCCGCGGCAGGGGAACTCGTCCGCCCGGACGAGAGGATCGTGCGGCTGCTCTGGCCGCCATTCGACCGTACCTCGCGCGATCCTGGCTACATCAAGGCCTATCCACCGGGAATCCGTGAGAACGGCGGGCAGTACACGCATGCCGCCGCGTGGCTTGGCCTTGCCTGCGTCGGTCTTGGCGACGGCGATCGCGCATGGGAAATCTTCGACCTTCTCAGCCCGATCCGGCATGCCGCGTCGCGGGCCGATGCCGCGCATTATCGGGTGGAACCTTATGTGCTTGCGGCGGATATCGCGAGCGTTGCGCCGCATGCCGGACAAGGCGGATGGAGTTGGTACACCGGCTCGGCGGCCTGGACCCTGCGGCTTGGCATCGAGGGGATCCTCGGGCTGCGGCTACGCAACGGGGCACTCCTGATCGATCCGTGCCTGCCCAGGGCCTGGGGGCTGGCCGAAGCGGAGATCAGGGGGCCGGACGGCGTCCTTTCCATCCGGATCGAAGACCAGGACCATGTCGGCCGCGGCATCGTCGAGACGACCGTGGACGGCGTGATCTTCACAGGTGACGCCATAGGCTTTCCTACCGACGGCGCGGTTCGCCATGTCGTCGTGCGGCTGGGCCAGTCGCCGCCGACCTGAACCTCAGCGCAATCGCAACCCTCGCCTCCCCGCACGCCGTCGAGCAATCTTCCCCTGCTCTCCCAAGCGGTCGTTGCGGTTACGACCGCCCTCCCGGCATTCAGTCGGACAGCGTGAGGGCTCTGTTGCGAATTCTGGTTGTCTCTGATGGGATTGGATGCGGGCTGGAGGAGGAGCGGTGGTGTCAGCGTTCAGAGGGCGGCATTACGAGGGTGAGATCGTGCTTTGGGCGGTGCGATGGTACTGCCGGTATGGGATCAGCTATCGGGATCTTGAGCAGATGATGGCTGAGTGCGGCGTGAACGTTGATCATTCGACGATTTACCGCTGGGTTCAGCGATATGCCCGGAGATTGAGAAGCTGCTGCGCTGGCAATGGCGGCGGCCAACCTCGACGAGCTGGCGGGGCGGCGAGACCTATATCAAGGTCCGTGGCGCATGGGCCTATCTGTACCGTGCCGTCGACAAGCAGGGGAACACGATCGATTCCTAACTATCGCCAACGCGGAATACGAAGGCGGCAAAGCGTTTTCCGGGCAAGTCACTGAACGGATTGAAGGACTTGGAGAAACCCGAGATCATCAATACCGACAAGGCGCCGACCGACGCCATCGCCAGGTCAAATACTTGAACAACGTCGTCGAGGCGCACCACGGCAAGCTCAAGCACCTGACCCGCCCGGTGCGCGGCTTCAAGACACTGAAGACGGCCTATGCCACGATCAAGGGCTTCGAGGTGATGCGGGTCTTGCGCAAGGGGCAGGCCGCCATGTTCAATCTCACGCGTGACATTTGCGGCGAGGCACGTCTGGTCGAGCGTGCCTTCGGCCTCGGCGCCTGCGCCCTTGCCGACGCAGTCCAGCTCATCGGCCAACAAACGGACCGCGAGGCGGCCCGATAAGCCCGGCTCTCATCCAGAATACGTCACTCCCCCCTGCTCACAAAATTTGCAACAGAGCCAGTTGGAGAGTGACGTTTCGGTTCGTTGAGACTGGCGTTGAGTTGGTAAACTTGCGGATTCCGGAGAATTCGCCCATGGATTCCGATTTTAATTCGCCCACGATTCCGACGTTTATTCGCCCGGGGATTCCGAGATTTATTCGCCCGGGTAGCGGTCTCTGTGGCTGTTGATTTCGTTGCTCTCCTGTTCTCGTTGGGTCAAGCGGTTTTTGGGGTTTGCTTGCGGATCTTGCGCAGGCTTTCGCCGGTGAGTTCGATGCGGTGGGCATTGTGGAGCAGACGGTCGAGAATGGCGTCGGCGTAGGTCGGATCGCCGATCAGCTCATGCCAATGCGCCGGGGGGATCTGGCTGGTGATGATGGTGGCGCGGCGGCCGTAGCGATCCTCGACGATCTCGAGCAGGTCGTGACGGGCGCCGGCGTCGAGTGGAGCAAGGCCGAAGTCGTCGAGGATCAGTAGATTGACGGCACCGAGGGTGCGGATCATCCGGCCGTGACGCCCTTCGGCGCGGGCGACCGCGAGTTCTGCGAAGAGTTTGGGGGCGCGCTGATAGAGCACGGTCCTGTCATCGCGACATGCCTTGTGACCGAGGGCACAGGCCAGCCACGATTTTCCGACCCCTGTCGGCCCGCTCAGGACGAGATTGTCGTGCGCGTCGATCCACTCACCCTGGATCAGCTTCTGGAACAGAGCCCGATCGAGGCCGCGGGCACTCCGGTAATCGACATCCTCGATTGCAGCGTCATGGCGCAGCCTGGCATGGCGCAGCCTTGTGCTCAACCGCTTGTCACGTCGGACGGTGATCTCGCGGTCGAGCAGAAGACCGAGCCATTCGGCGTGACTGAGGCTGGGGGTTTCGGGATTGGCGTGCAGCTCGGTGAACGCGCGGGCCATGCCTGCAAGACCGAGCTGGTGGATCTGATCGAGGGTCGGATGGTTCAGCATGAGGCTTCTCCTTGTCATCAGTGGAAATATCCGCCGCCCCGGATGTTGGGGTGGCGGATCGGGGTGGGATCGGGACTGGCGGTGCCGGCGGCTCGCTCCAGCCGGTTATCGAGGATGGATTTGACCGAGCCGTAGGTCAGGGTGCCGATGGTGAGCGCGCGCTCGGCCGCGGCATCGAGCCGGTCGGCGCCAACACTGCGGGCCAGGCGAAGGATGCCGATGCAGGCGCGGAACCCCTGCTCCGGATGAGGCCGGCGTTCGAGGATCAGGGTGCAGAGTGTCGCGACCGAGGGACCAAGCCGTGCGGCTTCCTGATGGATCCGTGCGATGGTCCAGTCGCCATAACGCCGGTGGCTCGAGGGCATGTGCTCGGCGATCGTCGTGTGTTTGCCGTTACCCGGCCTGCGTGCGTGCACGGCGATCCGTTCGCCACGGAGAAAGATCTCGACCGTGCGCACGGTGAACCGGGCCTCGACCTCGGCGCGGGCGTGCCGGTAGGGGACGGAGTAAAAATGCTTCTCGATCTCGACGTGATAATCGATGCCGACCCGCCGGCGCCGCCATTGCGCCAGCACATAGGGTTCGGCCGGCAGTTCCTTCAGCGCGGGACGATCGAGTGTTTCCAGCAGATGCCGTCTTGTCGCCCCCAGGCGACGGACGACCCGCTCCTCGTTCAGCCAGCGGCAGAATTCAGCGATCGCGGCATTCAGTTCGGCGAGGCCGTAAAATGCCCGGTTGCGCAGCTTGCCCAGCAGCCACCGCTCCGCCAGCAAAACCGCCACCTCGACCTTCGCCTTGTCACGCGGCCGCCGCGGCCGCGCCGGGAGAATGGCCGTGCCGTAATGGCGCGCCATATCGGTGTAGGTCCGGTTGACCTGTGGATCGTAGAGGCAGGCGCGGATGATCGCGACCCTGGCGTTGTCGGGCACCAGCAGCGCCGGCACGCCGCCAATTGCTGCCAGAGTGCGATTATGCGCCTCGATCCAGTCCGGCAGGGTCTGGGTCCAGGTCGCCTCAGCATAGGTGAAGCTCGATGCGCCGAGAACGGCGACGAAGATCTGGGCCGCACGCGTCTCGCCGGTGAGCCGGTCGATCACCACCGGCACCGTGTCGCCGGCATAATCGACGAACAGCTTCTCGCCCGATGCGTGGGTCTGGCGCATCGTCACCGGTAGCCGGGCTTCCCAGCTCCGGTAGAGCTCGCAGAACCGGCTGTAGCGATACCCATCCGGGTGCTCGGCAATATACTCGTCCCACAGGATCGACAGCGTCACGTGCTTGCGCTGCAACTCGCGGCGGATACGCCCCCAGTCCGGCTCATCCACACGTCGATGCCCCGGCCGCTTGCCCACCGCGCCGTCGAACAAGCGCCTTTCCAATGCCGCTTCGGACAGCGCCAGAGCCCCTGGCCCATCGAGCCCGGCCGCCTCCAGTCGCCGCAGCGTCAAGCGCACCGTCGATGCCGCAACCCCGACCCGGATCCCCACCTGGCGGGTCGAAAGCCCCGCCATCCTCAATCTGACAATCTCGCGCACATCGCGCATCGCAATCCGCTCCACTGGCATTCATCCGCTCCCTCGATCAGCCAAAGGGAGGGAACCTGAACCAGCCAGCAGAGACCTCAAGCCAACCCGGCCAACCCCGCCCGCCTGGGCGAATAAAAGTCGGAACAGGTGGGCGAATTAATCTCGGAATAGGTGGGCGAATAATTCCCGGAATCCCGGGCGAGTTAATCTCGGAATCCCGGGCGAATTGAGCCCGGAATCAGCAGGTAAACTATCAAGACTACCATCAGGAGAAGGCAAAATGATGCTTAATCCGCCACATCCTGGCGAACTGCTCAGAGAGGATGTCATCGGCGAGCGGGGCTTTCCGTTACCGAGGCCGCCCACAGGCTGGCTATGTCCCGCGCTGCGTTGTCGCGCGTGTTGAACGCCAGGGCTGTCATTAGCCCTGATTTGGCGATCCGGCTTGAACAGGCTGGCGTGAGCACGGCGCAGGCATGGCTTGGGATGCAGGCAAACTATGACCTTTGGCTTGCACGACAACACAAGCAGCCACCAGTTGTTGATTTCCGCTGAGATCTGACCCGGGAATTCCATCGAGATTTGACCCGCCCATAGTTTATGATTTGAGTTTCATGATGGGGTCAAGGCTGGATTTTTCTCCTTTCGTTTTTGGGATTTCTGCACGGAGCTATTTTTGAACCTGAAGCTGTCATTTCCGGTCTCGAGGATATGGCAGTGGTGGGTGAGGCGATCGAGGAGCGCGGTGGTCATCTTGGCGTCGCCGAAGACGGCGGACCATTCGCTGAAGCTCAGGTTGGTGGTGATGACGACGCTGGTGCGCTCGTAGAGCTTGCTGAGCAGATGGAACAGCAAAGCTCCGCCTGAGGCGCTGAAGGCAGATAGCCAAGCTCATCGAGGATGACGAGGTCGGCATGGATCAGACGGCCGGCGATTTGCCCAGCCTTTCCCTGAGCTTTTTCCTGCTCCAGAGCATTGACCAGCTCGACGGTGGAGAAGAAGCGGACGCGCTTTTTGTGATGCTCGACGGCCTGCACGCCGAGCGCGGTGGCGATGTGGGTTTTGCCCGTGCCCGGGCCGCCGACGAGCACGACATTGTCGGCGGGTTCGATGAAGTCGCAACGATGCAACTGGCGGACCAGGGCCTCATTGACCTCGCTGCTGGCGAAGTCGAAGCCGGCCAGGTCGCGATAGGCCGGGAAGCGGGCGGCCTTGAACTGATAGGCCATGGAGCGGACCTCGCGCTCAGCGGTCTCGGCCTTGAGCAACTGGGAGAGTACCGGGATGGCGGCTTCGAAGGCCGGGGCACCCTGCTGGGCCAGTTCATCGACGGCCTGTGCCATGCCGTGCATTTTGAGGCTGCGCAGCATGATGACGAGCGCGCCGGTGGCGGGATCATGACGCATGGCGGGCCTCCTCAGATTGGCGCAAGCTATCGTAGCGCTCGACGTCAGCCTTGGGTTCATTGGCCAATGTCAGTGCCTGTGGCGCGGTGATGACCGGAAGCGGAGCCTGTTTGCCGTCGATCAGCCGGTGGAGCCGGTTGATGATATGCGTCTTGGACGGCACGCCGTCCTCCAGCGCCAGTTCCACCGCCACCAACACCGCCTGCTCGTCATGGTGCAGCACCAGGGCCAGGATCTCCACCATCTCCCGGTCACCGCCAGGACGGCGCAGGAGATGTTGCTGCAGCCGCTTGAAGGCATCGGGCAATTCCAGGAACGGCGCACCGTTGCGCAAGGCGCCCGGCTTGCGCTGGATCACCGCCAGATAATGCCGCCAGTCATACACAGTGCGCCCTGGGCCGTTGTGCGTCCGGTCGATGATGCGCGGATGCTCGCAGATGATTTGCCCCTCCGCCGCCACCACCAGCCTGTCGGGATAGACCCGCAGGCTGACCGGCCGGTTGGCAAAAGAGGCCGGCACGCTGTAGCGGTTACGCTCCAAGTGGATCAGGCAGGTCGAGGAGACCCGCTTGGTGTGTTCCACGAACCCATCGAACGGACGGCCCACAGGCATGAGGCTCTCAACCTCGCTGGCCCAGACATCGGCAATGGTTCCCGGCTCGTTGCCATGCGCGGTCTGCTCCCACAGCTCCCGCAGCGCCGCTCCAGCCAGTCGTTCAGGGCGTCCAAGCTTTCGAACGGAGGCATGGACTGCCACAGGCGGTGGCGTGCATCCTGGACGTTCTTCTCAACCTGCCCCTTCTCCCAACCGGCGGCCCGATTACAGAACTCGGCCTCGAAGAGATAATGGCTGGTCATCGCCAGGAAGCGGGCGTTGACGCTGCGCTCCTTGCCACGGCCGACCTTGTCAACGGCGGTGCGCATGTTGTCGTAAATCCCGCGCCGCGGTACGCCGCCGAGAGCTTGGAAGGCGTGGTTATGCGCGTCGAACAACATCTCATGTGTCTGCAGCAGATAGGCCCGAACAATGAACGCCCGGCTATGCGACAGTTTGGTGTGCGCCACCTGCAACTTGACGCGGACGCCACCGATGATCGCAAAATCTTCGCTCCAGTCAAACTGGAACGCCTCGCCAGGCGCAAAGGCCAAGGGCACGAAGGTTCCCCGGCCGGCGGTCTGCTGCAGCCGTTGGCACTCCCCCTTCCAAGCCCGGGCAAAGGCCGCCACACGATTGTAGGAACCGTCATAGCCCAGGCTGACGAGATCACCGTATAGCTGCTTGACCGTCCGCCGCTGCTTGCGCGGCCGGCCAGCTTCACGGCGCAGCCACGCCAAAAGCTTCTCGGCATAAGGATCAAGCTTGCTCGGCCGGTCCGGAACCTGAAACTTCGGCTCAATCACATCAGACCGAAGATATTTGCGGATCGTGTTCCGCGACACGCCTGTGCGCCGGGAAATCTCTCGGATCGGCACATGCTCACGCTTATGCCACCGGCGGATAATGCTCAAAAACGCCATGTCCAACACTCCGTTCGCCCCCGCCTCTTCCAGACGGGGAAACAGTCAAACATGGGTCAAATCTCAGTGGAAAAATCCGGCCTTCCCGGGTCAGATCTCAGCGGAAATCAACAATCATGCAGAGGAAGACGTGGGCACGCACCCGCGGCGAGAGCCAGTGATGCACCGGGCGGATCGCGAGATCGACCGATTTGAGGGACCGGAACGCCCGTTCCACCCGTGAGAGATCCTTGTAGGCTGACACGGCTTCGGTCTCGCTCATGACGTCCGCGCTCACACTGGTGCGGATGACATAGATGCCGTCGAGGGCCGCCTCGCGCGCGATGCTGGCGGCGTTGCGCTGGAAATCGAAGCGGCTGGCGGTGATGGTGAGATCGAAATGCTTGGCCATCTTGCGCTGGTTGATCACCGCCCCCACCGCCAGCCCGATCGCGGCCTCGCCATGAAGAGGAGCGCGTTTGCGCCGTGTCGCATCCCGGATCCGCGCCAGTTCCGTCTCGGTGGCCACGAGCAGCGCCTCGCGCTTGCGCCGTCGTTCGGTCGCCAGGGCGGCGTTGCGACAGGCGATCAGCCGCTCGCCCGGATAATCGGGCGACGTGATCGCGGCGATATCGCGCTCGTCGAACAGCGACATCTGCAGCGGTCCCTCGGCAAGATCCTGGATCTGCCCCGCGCGCAGGCAGCTGATCCAGTCCAGCCCCGCCGGCTTGATCGTCTCGCGGATCCGCGCCGTGGTGATCATTCCGCGATCACCCACCAGGACGACGCGCTCGAGATGGAACCGGCGCTTGAGTTTCTCCACCTGGGCGGCGATCGTCGCCGGATCGGCGGTGTTGCCTTCGAACACTTCCACTGCGATCGGCCGCCCCTCGCGATCGCACAGCAGACCATAGACGATCTGCGGCCGATCGGGCCGGTGATCCCGGCTGTATCCGTGGTGTGCCAGTTCGCAATGCCGGCCTTCGAGGTAGGATGAACTGACGTCGTAGAGCACCAGCGTGCCGTCGCGCAGATGGCGCCTTGCAAACTCCCGTTCGATCCGCCCCTGCTGCGTGCCCAGCCAGTCCAGCGCCGCATAGATCTCGCGCTCTTCAATGACACCGAGATCAAGCATCTGCCCGAGGCTCGATGTTGCGGTCTCCGGGTTCAGGCCGCGCAGGGTCGAGAGCTTCGATCCCGGCGCGATCACCCGGCCGGCGATCAGCGCCAGGGCGAGACTGCGCTCGCGCGACGCCCTCCGGCCCAGCAGGCGGGGTATCCCGAGCTTGCGCATCATCCCGAGTGCCGCCGCCACATGACCATGCGGCAGCGAACGCCGGATCTCCAGCGCCTGATCGGCACCACCAACCACCGCGCCACCCGCGAGCAGCGCTCGTAGGCCATCGATCAACGCGGGCGGCATCTGGCTCAGATTGGCGATGGTACGCTTGTGAACCTTCCGCCCCTCGCGGAAACTCTCCCGCAACAGCACGGCCGGCGCCGATCGGCCATTCGGAACCACATCGATGAACATAACCCGAGCGAATCACAGATCGAGTCGCACCGCAAGCCCCATTTATGGACACAAAACGCTCGCAAGAAATCAGCGCTACGCGAGGCTATCCGCCACGTTCAGGTCATTCCCAAGTAAAAACTTCAGGTTAGAGACGCCAAGTTTGCCGATGTCATGGAGCAGCGCGCCGCGTCGCGACCGCCTACGCTGCGATCCTGTCCAGCCGATCCGGGCTCCGATGGCATCTGCATAAAAGGCAACACGTCGGCTATGGCCACTCGTGAAACTGCTCTTTGCATCGATGACGTCGGCAAAGGCAGCGGTCGTACGATCCAGCCCGTCCTCGTCGATTGTCAACACCAGATCGGATGGTTCAAGCACCTGGACGCGTGCGTCGAGCCCCTCGGCTGCTAGGCCCTGCCATAACCATCCCTCTTGGGAGATATCGGCAAAGACCGCTGCCACAGTCGGATCAAACCAGGTTCCAGCGAGCCGCTACCAGCCCCGCAAGGATCTCGCCGACGACCCCAAACTGCCAGCCGCCATCTACCGTACTGCCCTCGAGCACGGTGTCTTCGACAACACGGCCTGAACCTGATCGCGTGAACCAAAAATGGCCAAAGTCAAGGTTATGTCTTGGCCAAACCACTGGTAAGAAACCTCCAATGAACGCCTTGTGCATCGGAGCGAAAGCGTACGGTGGCGCCGTCGCTAATATTGGTCAATGACCAGTCCACACCGGCTTCTCCAAAGTCATCTTTTAGAACTTGTAGCCAACTCTTTTGCGGGTCGGCTGGACAGCAGCCTTGCGGCACCGGGTATTGCTCCGGTTGCAATAGCGTTCGCGGTGCATCGTTCCGTCGCGACAGTGCGGTGGATTTCTTGTCAATAGTCATTGCAGGGCCTTTCGGTCATTACGATGATAGTCACTTGAACCATCCGATGGCTAAGTAGACTCCGTTGGTCGCCCCATCGGCGTTTGCTTGGCCGAACCGCACCGCCCCCGCGACCGCCGAAACCCCTGTCAAGTAGAATGCAGGTGCATCATTTCCCGATTCAAAATTCGGTGATACTGTAATTTTGCAGATTACTTCATAATTCCTGCGGCTTCAAGCCAACAGCGCAGACTTTGTCGTTCGGCCCCTACCGATCCCGACCGCTTGGCGCGCGCTCGTAGCCAGACTCCCCCGCGGCACGGTTGAATGAGACACCTCATAAGCGGACGCTGTGCGCGCTGGAGGTGTACGATGGCTGATCAGAAAACGACAACGACGGAGCGGCCGAGCGCCGCGGAGCGACCCGTGCAGGAGTCTGGCGCAGCGGCGCTCGGCTGCGGTGGCCTGTACCGCGCCCGGTTTTCGAGACACATGGTTGAAGCCTGTGCGGCGCGTGAAGCCGCTGCAAGTTGACCGCCTCGAAAGGCAGCCAGGGGTCGGAAGCTGTGTCGTTCAATGATCCAGGTTTGGTAATAGTGTAACAGGCGGGCCCCCTGCCCTCGCCTGACGGATGCCCGGATTCATGCGCCTGAAGCATTGCGGTACGCCAGCCCCGGCCGTAGCCGGATCGGCAAACCTGCCCTGATCATCACGGAAGATCGCGCGACCACCCTGCCCTGCCCCGCAGCGGGTTTGGGCGGTGGCCGCGGACTTTCGCCTGGCGGTCGGGCGCCCGATCTGATACGATTCTCGGGTAATGACGCCCAAACCGTCGACTCATCCCGACATCGGATCGAATGCGACCCCGTCCCGGAGCCGTCGGCGCCCGCGTCGACCGCGCAATCGCGGCGCCGCGCCGGTGCAGCTGTCACTGTTCCCGGAGCGCGTCGCGTTGACCCGGATCCGCCCCGAGTGGAACGAACGGCGCTTCTACCGGCTCGAGGTCTGGCCCGATCTGTTCGGCCGGCCCCAGCTCGCCCGGATCTGAGGGCGGATCGGCACCAGCTCGCGGCTGCGGGTTGACCCCTATCCCGATCTTGGCAGCGCCCTCGATGCCCTCGCCGATCTCGCCCGCGCGAAGCGCCGGCGCGGCTATCGCGACCAGCCCGCCCTGCCATGGTGAGCCGGCCAGCTGCGTCCCGGGCGAGAACGCGGGTCAAAGCTGCGCGTCGGCGCTCCACAACGACTGCGGCATCTCCCGTGCCGCCGGCGCCGTACCCTGCCCGGCCCCAGGGGATGAGCCTCTATGACGAGACCGGCGCCCGGAAATATCTCACCGAGAGCGAACGGAAAGCCTTCCTCGCCGCGGCCGAACGCGTCGATCGTCAGGTGCGGACCCTCTGCATGACCCTGGCCTTCGCCGGCTGCCGCCTGTCCGAGGCGCTGGCGCTGACCGCCGACCGGGCCGACCTCGCCGGCGGGGTGATCGTCTTCGAAACGCTGAAAAAGCGCCGCGCGGGGATCTACCGTGCCGTGCCCGTCCCCCCTGCCCTGCTCGAGGCGCTCGATCTGGTTCACGGGATCCGCGAACTGCAGTCCCGCCGGGATAAGGGACGCGGCACAAGGCTCTGGCCCTGGTCGCGGATGACCGGCTGGCGTGCCGTCCATCACGTCATGGAAGACGCCGGCCTGTCCGGGCCGCACGCTTCGCCCAAGGGACTGCGGCACGGCTTCGGAGTGGCCGCCGTCTCCGCCGGCATCCCCCTCAACCTGGTGCAGAAATGGCTTGGCCACGCCCAGCTCTCCACCACCGCGATCTACGCCGACGCGGTCGGCGCCGAAGAGCAGGACATCGCCCGCAGAATGTGGGGATGAATCCGGTTTCGGCCTGATCGGCGTACCCTTGAAAACCCAAGCCGATAGGTTATTATCAAGCCATGAGTCGGGTGTTCGTGTCCGAGGCGACCGGTGCCGTGGTCTACGTCTTTGCCGACGATCACTGTCCGCCACATGTTCATGCCCGGCATCGAGGCGACGATTGGATCGCGCGGATCGGGTTTTTGTATCTCGGTGACGATGTGACGCTGCTCAGCATCGCGCCGCTGAAGAACATTCCCCTGCAGCGCACGCTTAATCGTCTCCTCGGCGAGGTCGAGGCGCGCTTGCCGGATTGCCGAAAGGCCTGGTGGGAGATCCGGCGGACCACGTGCCTGACGAACCAATGGGCGCGTGTTCTTGATGCCGGAGCCGTCGAGCTGCTGCCGGGCCGAGAATCGGGGGCGCGTCAGATTGCGGAGGCGGACTATGACCCCGGGAATGAAGTGCTGCGGCTGATCCTTCGGGACGGCACGACGAGAGAAGTGAGATTGCGATCATGACCAAGCAGCGGATCACGGATGCGGACTATGCGAATGCTCTGGCGGCCGGTCGGACCGAGGCGGAGACGGAGATTCGAGCCCAATCGGTTCGCTACGTACCGGAGCGCGATGCGCTCGAGATCATCACCACCCGGAATGCCGGTTTTCTGATCCCTCTTCAGTGGATCGGGGCGCTTCAGGACGTGAGCAAAGAGGATCTCGCCGGGCTGGAACTCTGGCCGGACGGATCGGCGATCGCGTTGGAGGATCGCGATATCCATGTCGGCGTGAACGGTCTCCTGACGGCCGTTCTCCCGGCGATGCTGCCGGCGCCGAGCGTCGCTGCGCTTTTTGCGAGCCGCGGCGGCAAGGCAACTTCGTCAGCGAAGCGGAGTAGCGCCCAGGTGAACGGACGTAAGGGCGGACGACCACGTAAGGCAGGTCGCGATGAGGCTGCTTGAGTTGGGCCGGCATTTTAGGCATACCTAAAAGCACGAAAGCACGAAAGCACGAAAGCACGAAAACACGAAAGCACGAAAGCACGAAAAGAAAAAATCGTTTAAACTGAAGTTTTCACTGATTCGAAAGCAAATTCCCTGTATTTATCGGTGAACTTCGAGATCTGATTTTGCCGCTTACTGGACACGCATGGGGTCGATCCCGATCAGGGCGAAGGCGGTGGTTTGCAGCGACGTGGGGTTTGCCAGAGCGGTGAAGGTGGCGTTCGGCGCCTTGGGTAGGGAGGCGGTGTTGAGGGTCTGTGTGGCGAGATGCGCCATCAGGTCGGTGAAGCTCGAAATCGGCAGGTTCTGGTCGTTGCGGCGTCGCCCGCGCTTGCGATCGGCGGCCGGGGATATCGATGCGGGGGCAACCGGCGATGAGCGTTCAGTTTCCGCGCCTGGCCGGTCGTGATCCTGGAACAGCAGGGGCTTGAGGGCGTCGCGCAGATGCCATTCGACGTAATAGGCCATCATGCAGAGGAAGACGTGGGCACGCACCCGCGGCGAGAGCCAGTGATGCACCGGGCGGATCGCGAGATCGACCGATTTGAGGGACCGGAACGCCCGTTCCACCCGTGAGAGATCCTTGTAGGCTGACACGGCTTCGGTCTCGCTCATGACGTCCGCGCTCACACTGGTGCGGATGACATAGATGCCGTCGAGGGCCGCCTCGCGCGCGATGCTGGCGGCGTTGCGCTGGAAATCGAAGCGGCTGGCGGTGATGGTGAGATCGAAATGCTTGGCCATCTTGCGCTGGTTGATCACCGCCCCCACCGCCAGCCCGATCGCGGCCTCGCCATGAAGAGGAGCGCGTTTGCGCCGTGTCGCATCCCGGATCCGCGCCAGTTCCGTCTCGGTGGCCACGAGCAGCGCCTCGCGCTTGCGCCGTCGTTCGGTCGCCAGGGCGGCGTTGCGACAGGCGATCAGCCGCTCGCCCGGATAATCGGGCGACGTGATCGCGGCGATATCGCGCTCGTCGAACAGCGACATCTGCAGCGGTCCCTCGGCAAGATCCTGGATCTGCCCCGCGCGCAGGCAGCTGATCCAGTCCAGCCCCGCCGGCTTGATCGTCTCGCGGATCCGCGCCGTGGTGATCATTCCGCGATCACCCACCAGGACGACGCGCTCGAGATGGAACCGGCGCTTGAGTTTCTCCACCTGGGCGGCGATCGTCGCCGGATCGGCGGTGTTGCCTTCGAACACTTCCACTGCGATCGGCCGCCCCTCGCGATCGCACAGCAGACCATAGACGATCTGCGGCCGATCGGGCCGGTGATCCCGGCTGTATCCGTGGTGTGCCAGTTCGCAATGCCGGCCTTCGAGGTAGGATGAACTGACGTCGTAGAGCACCAGCGTGCCGTCGCGCAGATGGCGCCTTGCAAACTCCCGTTCGATCCGCCCCTGCTGCGTGCCCAGCCAGTCCAGCGCCGCATAGATCTCGCGCTCTTCAATGACACCGAGATCAAGCATCTGCCCGAGGCTCGATGTTGCGGTCTCCGGGTTCAGGCCGCGCAGGGTCGAGAGCTTCGATCCCGGCGCGATCACCCGGCCGGCGATCAGCGCCAGGGCGAGACTGCGCTCGCGCGACGCCCTCCGGCCCAGCAGGCGGGGTATCCCGAGCTTGCGCATCATCCCGAGTGCCGCCGCCACATGACCATGCGGCAGCGAACGCCGGATCTCCAGCGCCTGATCGGCACCACCAACCACCGCGCCACCCGCGAGCAGCGCTCGTAGGCCATCGATCAACGCGGGCGGCATCTGGCTCAGATTGGCGATGGTACGCTTGTGAACCTTCCGCCCCTCGCGGAAACTCTCCCGCAACAGCACGGCCGGCGCCGATCGGCCATTCGGAACCACATCGATGAACATAACCCGAGCGAATCACAGATCGAGTCGCACCGCAAGCCCCATTTATGGACACAAAACGCTCGCAAGAAATCAGCGCTACGCGAGGCTATCCGCCACGTTCAGGTCATTCCCAAGTAAAAACTTCAGTTTAAACGTTATAGTGGTATTGCACGTTTTCACGCTTTATGGGATGAACGAAAACACGCAATCGTTCTAAACATAAAGCCAAAATGCACGTTATCGTTCTTGCAAGCCAGAAGGGCGGTTCAGGGAAAACCACTCTTGCTGCGCATCTCGCTGTGGCGGCCGAGATTGCTGGAGACGGGCCTGCGGTCCTGATTGATACTGATCCGCAGGGCTCCTTGTCAGCCTGGTGTGTAAATTCGCTTGCAATAGTGACCCCCTGAGGGGCGGAAATCGCGTCGAATTTCGACCCCTCTGACGAATGGTGTCAGGACCCTCCCTAACGCTCGTGGTGAGTTTGGGAGATTTCTCGGGGGATGATCGGATTGGGGAGATTCGGCGGGCTTATTTTGATGAGCATCTGCCGATCAAGGAGATTGTGCGGCGTCTGGCGGTTTCGCGTGCGACGGTGCGCAAGGTCGTCCGGGGTTCGGCGACGGCGTTTCGGTATGCGCGTGACGTGCAGCCTGCGCCGAAGCTTGGGGAGTGGGTTGAGCGGCTGACGGCGATCCTGGAGCGGGAAGCGGGCTTGCCGCGGCGGGGGCGGCGCTCGACGCAGCGTCTGTTCGAGGAACTGCGGGGGCTCGGGTATGAGGGCGCGCATGACAGCGTGCATCGATTTGCCAAGGCGTGGCGGCGTGAACATGCCCGGGTTCCGGTGCGGGCTTATGTGCCGCTGAGCTTTGCGCCGGGGGAAGCCTACCAGTTCGATTGGAGCCATGAGGCGATCACGCTGCAGGGGCTGCCGGTGACGGTGAAGGTTGCGCACATGAAGCTGTCGCACAGCCGGATGCCGTTCGTTCGGGCGTATCATCGGGAGACCCAGGAGCTGGTCTTCGATGCGCACGACAAGGGTTTCGCGTATTTTGGTGGCGTTTGCCGGCGTGGGATCTACGACAACATGAAGACGGCGGTGGAGGCGATCTTCCTGGGCAAGGAGCGTCGCTACAACCGGCGATTTCTGCAGATGTGCTCGCATCACCTGGTCGAGCCGGTGGCCTGTACGCCTGCGGCAGGGTGGGAGAAGGGTCAGGTCGAGAACCAGGTCGGCAATCTGCGTGACCAGTTGTTCCGGCCCAGGCCGCGGGTCGGCAGCCTTGCCGAGCTCAACGCGTGGCTCGAGGACGAATGCGTCGCCTTTGCCAGGCGGACGCCGCATCCCGAGGTCAAGGACCGGAGTATCTGGGCGGTGTTCGAGGACGAACGCCCGCAGCTGATGGCGATGCGCGGACCGTTCGATGGCTTCGTCGAGAAGGTGGTGCGTGCGAGCACGACCTGCCTGATCATGGCGGACCACAACCGCTACAGCGTCGATGCCCGTGCCGCTGGACGGATGGTTCAGGTGCGCTCGCATGCGGCGCGCCTTGTCGTGCTGCTGGACGGCGAGGTCGTCGCCGAGCATCCGCGGGACTTCCGGCGTGGCCAGGTGATCTACGATCCCTGGCACTACCTGCCGATCCTGGTGCGCAAGCCGGGGGCGCTGCGCAATGGCGCGCCGTTCAAGGACTGGCAGCTGCCGCCTGGCCTTGCGGCCGCCCGGGCGAAGCTGAAGCAGCACGCCGACGGCGACCGCCAGTTCGTCAAGATACTGGCAGCCGTGCTCGATCACGGTCTGGCCGCGGTCGAGGCGGCCTGTGCCGAGGCGCTCGAGGTCGGGATCGCCAGCGGCGACGTCATCCTCGCCATCCTGGCGCGCCGGCTGCAGCCGCCGGTGCCGCCGAGCATCATCACGCCCGACGCCCTGCGCCTGAAAGTCGAGCCCCTTGCCGATTGCGGCCGCTACGACAGGCTCAGGAGTGCTGCCTGATGGAACGGCAGGACATCCTCGAAGCGATGGCCGAGCTGAAGCTGCACGGCATGCGCGCAAGCTTCGACGAGATCGCCGGCAAGGGCGTGGCGCGGCGCGATGAGTTCTACGGTCTGATCGCCAGCCTGATCCGCGCGGAACGCACCTTCCGGCAAGCCCGGTCGATCACCTATCGGATCAGCAGCGCCAAGTTCCCGGTGTTGAAGGATCTCGACACGTTCACCTTCAAGGGCACGCCGATCGACGAGGGACTGGTGCGCGAGCTGGCGACCGGCAGCTTCCTGGAGGGCAAGCGGAACGGCATCTTCATCGGCGGCACCGGCACCGGCAAGACGCATCTGTGCATCGCCGTGGCGGCCGCCGTCATCCGCGCCGGGGCGCGCGGCCGGTTCTATAATCTCGTCGATCTGGTCAACCAGCTGGAACAGGAGAAGGCCGCCGGTCGCAGCGGCAATCTGGTTGAACGGCTGCTTCGCCACGATCTGATCGTCATCGACGAACTCGGCTACCTGCCGTTCAGCCAGGCCGGTGGCCAGCTCCTGTTCCACCTGATCAGCAAGCTCTACGAAAACACCTCGCTGCTGATCACCACAAATCTCGCCTTTGCAGATTGGCCGCAGGTCTTTGGCGACGCCAAGATGACCACAGCCATGCTGGATCGCCTCACCCATCACTGCGACATCATCGAAACCGGCAACGAAAGCTGGCGCTTCAAGAACCGAAGCTGACTAAAAACCCTCCCCAGACCCCCACCCGGCTTATCCACGTGGGCGCACAGGAACCCCCCACGATCTCCGCCGCTCGCGCTCTATGGCGCGCGACGAAGATCGCGGGTCCCCCCTATGCACTACGTGGATAAGCCCACGTCGATAACGCCTCGTCTAACGCCCAAAGGGGTCGGAATTGGACGCGAAAAGGGGTCACGGTTGGACGCGATTTGACAGCAGGGGTTCGGCGCCGTGCCGAGCCGGCCTGGGACGAACTGGTCTGCGAACTGAAGCGGCCTGGGATGAATCTGCAGGTGCTTTGGGAGGAGTACCGTGACCAGCACCCGGACGGTTACGGATATTCGCGGTTCTGCGAACTGTTCAGGGAATTCGAGGCCCGCCTGTCACCGGTCATGCGCCAGGATCATCGTGCTGGCGACAAGGTCTTCGTCGATTATTCCGGCAAGCGGATTGGCATTGTCGATCGGGCGAGTGGCGAAGTTCGACAGGCGGAGATCTTCGTCGGCGTGCTCGGCGCATCGAGCTTCACCTATGCGGAGGCGAGTTGGACCCAGACGCTGCCGGACTGGATTGGCGCGCATGTCCGCATGTTCCGCGCATTTGGCGGTGTTCCGCGGCTGATAGTGCCGGATAATCTGAAGTCCGGCGTCAACAAGCCATCGTTCTACGATCCCGAGATCAACCTCAGCTACGGGCGCATGGCGTCACATTACGGGGTCGGTGTGCTCCCTGCGCGTCCGTTCCGGCCCCGCGATAAAGCGAAGGTGGAATCCGGGGTACGCTTTGCTCAAACCTATATCCTGGGGCGTCTGCGCCGGCAGACGTTCTTCTCGCTGGCCGAGGCCAACCAGGCGATCGCCGGCATGGTCGATCGGATCAACGACTATGTCATGCGCCGGATCGGCGTCAGCCGCCGGCATCTCTTCGAGACGATCGAGCGGCCCGCGCTCGCGGCGTTGCCGGCATCCGACTATGAATTCGCCGAATGGGGTCTGGCACGGGTCGCGCTGGATTATCACGTCGAGGTCTGCGGGTTTTTCTACTCGGTGCCGCATGAACTGATCCGCCAGCAGGTCGATACCCGCGCGACCGAACGCGGCATTGAGATATTCCACCACGGCAAGCGCATTGCGGTTCACCAGCGTCGCTACGGCGGCCGCAAGCATGGCACCGATATCGAGCACATGCCGAGTGCCCACCGGCGCTACGCCGAATGGACGCCGGAGCGGTTCCGCCGCTGGGGCGCCTCCATCGGCCCGCATACCGAAGGGCTGATCACCGCCATCCTCGCCAGCCGGCCGCATCCCGAACAGGGGTTCCGGACCTATCTCGGCATTCTCCGATTGTTCAAGGACCTCGAACCCGCCCGCGCTGAGGCCGTAGCCGACCGCGCCGTCGCGATCGGTGCGTTCACCTACAAAAGTCTCGCCTCGATCGTCGCCAACAAGCTCGATCGTTCAACCGCCGCGGCGGGCGAGCCCCAGGCGGTCATTACCCACGGCAATCTCCGTGGTTCCGGCTATTTTCATTACTCACCAGTCGGTAATTAAGACGACATTTTGCTAGTCGTATGTTTGCGGGGATGATATAATTCTGGCATGAAACGGGACGGTCGCAGATTTGATCATCGCACCCTGGAAACCATCCGGCTGATGGCTGTAGAGCGGGTGCGCGAGGGCGAAGCGGCCTCTTTGGTGATTGCCTCATACGGGTTCAGCCGCACAACAATCTATAAATGGC
The DNA here is from genome assembly GCF_907164655.1 of Acidocella sp. C78. Lineage (NCBI taxonomy): Bacteria > Pseudomonadati > Pseudomonadota > Alphaproteobacteria > Acetobacterales > Acidocellaceae > Acidocella > Acidocella sp. C78. The sequence goes on along the minus strand of NZ_CAJQZK010000060.1, from coordinate 116,347 downwards.
TCAGCGCGGCATCGAAGCCTGGGGTCGGGGTGAAAGCCTTGCGGTCACGGCCGGCAACCGGCCGGCCGCGGCGTCTGACGCCGCGCCAGGAGCAGCAGGTGTTGCGTTGGATCAATGGCCGCGATCCGCGCCAATACGGCCTGGATTTCGGGCTGTGGACCCGGCACGTTGTGGCCGAACTGATCGAGCGCAAGTTTGGTATCAAACTCGGTGTGACGGCTGTGGGCGAACTGCTGTCGAAACTGGGCCTGACGCCGCAAAAGCCGTTGCAGCGTGCCTATCAGCGCGATCCGGAGGCGATCGAGGCATGGCGACGTGAGCGGTTTCCTGAAATCGCCAGGCAGGCCAAGTCCTGTGGCGGCGAGGTCTTTTTCTGGGACGAGTCCGGCTTTCGGGCCGACGCCGTGCATGGCAAGACCTGGGGCGTGAAGGGACAGACGCCGATCGTCGAGCGTCCGGGCCAACGGCAATCGATCAGCGCCGCCTCGGCGGTGACAGCCCGCGGCGGGTTCTGGTATTGCACTTATGAAGGCGGCCTGAATGCTGAGTTGTTCGTAGCGCTGCTACGCCGGATGATGCGGCACCGCACGAGGCCGGTGCACCTGGTCCTCGACGGGCTGCCTGCCCACAAAACAGCGCTGGTGAAAGCCTACGTGGCGTCGACCAATGGAATGCTGACGTTGCATTTTCTGCCAGGCTACGCCCCTGACCTGAACCCAGATGAACTGGTCTGGAGCCACATGAAGCGGACGGGCGTCGCCCGGACTCCGCTACGCCAAGGCGAAAAGCTTCAGGACAAAATCGAAGCCCAACTCGCCGCCATCAAGCGCAAACCACGTCTCGTGCAATCATTCTTCAAAGCACCAACTGTCGCCTATATTACCGACTGCTGAGTAAACAGTCAAACCCGGAACGATACGGTATCGTAAGTTGAGATCTTTGATTTCACTCGAGATTTTCGTAGGCACGTCGGGATTTTGCAAAAACGTGGTGCTAAATAATTGCGCAAATTGCTTCTTTTAACTTGATTTATGATTGGTTTTCGGCTGCCAATTCGGCATGTTCGTGCGCGAGAAGCGAATCAACGGCTACAGCTACCTTTATCTGGTCGAGAGCGTCCGTGAGGACGGGCGCAGCAAGCAGCGCATCATCAAGAACCTGGGCCGGAAGGAAGTCGTCCTGGCCGATGGAGGTCTCGACCGCCTCGCCGCCTCGATCGCGCGCTATGCCGACCGTGCCTCGGTCCTGGCCCAGCTGGCGGCAGGCAATCCGGACGGGCTGAGCTGCAAGCGGATCGGCGCGCCGCTGTTGTTCGGCCGACTGTGGCAGGAGAGCGGGATCGCTGCTGTGTTCGAGGAGCTGCTGGCCGGGCGGCAGTTCGAGTTCCCGGTCGAGCGCGCGGTGTTCGCCACCGTGCTCCACCGGATCATGGTCTCGGGCTCGGATCGCGCCTGCGACAAATGGCTCGAGGATTACGACATTCCCGGCACCGAGGAGCTCGGCCTGCATCACCTCTACCGCGCCATGGCCTGGCTCGGCGAAGAGCTGCCGGACGAGGAACAGGGGGATGCCACGCCCTTTGCGCCACGGACGGTGAAGGATCTGGTGGAAGAGCGTCTCTTCGCCCGACGGCATGATCTGTTCACCGACCTCTCGGTCGTGTTCATGGACACCACCTCGCTGTATTTCGAAGGTGCCGGCGGCGAGACGCTGGGCGCGCGGGGCCACTCCAAGGATTACCGCCCACAGCTCGCGCAGATGATCCTCGGCGTGGTGATCGATCAGGACGGAAGGCCAATCTGCACCGAGATGTGGCCAGGAAACACCGCCGATGTCTCGGTGCTGGTGCCGGTGATCGACCGCCTGCGGTCGCGCTTCGGCATCGGCCGGGTCTGCGTCGTCGCCGATCGCGGCATGATCAGTGCCGCGACGATCGCCGCGCTGGAGGAGCGCGGGCTGGAATACGTGCTCGGCGCAAGGGAACGCACCGACCGCATCGTCCGCGAGGTGGTGCTGGCCGATGAGCGCCCCTACACCCCGCTCTGCCTCGAGCGCGCCGGTGGCGACGAGACCCAGCTCTTCATCAAGGAGGTCAAGGTCGCGGGCAAGCGCTATATCGTCTGCCGCAACGAGGCGGTGGCCATCGAAGAGGCCGAGACCAGGCGCAAGGTGGTCGCCGCCCTCGATCGTCAGCTGACGCGCGGCGATAAGGCGCTGATCGGCAACTCCGCCTATCGCCGCTTCCTGCGCCCGGTCAGTGACGCAAAGCCCGGCCGCAAGCACAAGCTGTTCGAGATCGACGCCGGCAAGCTCGCCGAGGAAGCCCGCTTCGACGGCGTCTTCGTGCTGCGCTCCAACGCCCGGATTTCACCGCTGCAGGCGGTGATCCGCTACCGGGACCTGCAGAATGTCGAACGGCTGTTCCGTGTCGCGAAGGCGACAATGCGCACCCGGCCAATCTACCATTCCTCCGACGCCGCCATCCGCGGCCACGTCTTCTGCTCGTTCCTCGCGCTGATCCTGCACCAGGCGCTCGACGAAAAACTCCGCCGGGCCGGCAAGCGCGTCGAATGGGCCGATCTCCTGCGTGATCTCGACCGCCTCCAGGAGGTCACCATCAGCAAGCGCGGGCAGCAGATCGTCCTGCGCACCCCAGCAACCAACTCGATCGGGCCGATCTTCAAGGCCGCCGGCGTCGCCCTGCCAGCCAACGTGCGAGACGCATCCGCTTCCTGATCCAAATCCTCCCGAAAGCCGCAGGGTGTGGTGCTAAGAAACCACGCGCCCACAATACATGGCTGTTTTCATTGGACTATTTTCAGGTCGCTGTTCAAGTCGGGCCAGACTGCCTTGTATCCCCTTGACCAATGGTATTTGTAGCTATTAGCCCCAACACACCACCAGACCGGAGCAATACAAATGCGCGCCTAAAGAAATGCGCGGAAATGTCTGCGTTTCCGTGAGCACCGTCATGTATTGTCTGCAACCAAGGAATATAATTCTTCGCATTTCCTGCCACAATCGTATTTCCACCGGCAAAGGGTGGATTACCAACGATCGCATCAAACCCGCCGTTCTTTCGGTCAAAGACTTCCGGGAACTCGATCTCCCAATGGAATGGGGGTATCCCGTGCTCACCTTTGCGCAATCGCGTTGCTGCAAAATTGAGTAAATCCCAACGTGGCTGCGCGCTAGAGATCTGGCTTTCGACCTCTGCGCGTGCCTTCTCCCGAGCTTTTGTTTTGTCCGACACAAAAAAGGAGGAGACCACAGCATCCCCCATCACCCTGATTGGAAGCACTTCAGACTCCAAACTGCTGAATCGGGCCTCCTGAACAGTGCGCCCAATGTCGTCTGGCGCGTTCTGAATTTCGGCTCGCCCCCTCATAGCTTTCGACACACTTTCGCGCACTAATTGCCGAAATAACGGAAGACCAGCCTTTGATTCATTCCAATTGGCCGCAGAGATCTTTGCGATCTTCAGGCCGACAAGACTATCGCCGCACTTCAACGCGTGATCCAAGAATGTGAACTCGTGGTCCCGTGCCAACGTGGCCAGCCAAAGAGACAGCCGCGCAAGATCGACCGCGCGCGGGTTTTTATCGACCCCGTAGAGACAGCGTTGTGCGACGAGCCGCCGCGCATGAAGCTCCTCGTCCTCGTCGGCGGGAATGGTCGGACGCGTCTGCGGCCAACGTGTCCAGGCTACTACGAGGCGCTCGCCCAAAGCGCGGCAGGCCTCGACCAGGAAGGCGCCCGAGCCCATGGCCGGGTCGCACACTTTCAGCTCCAGCACCTGCTCCGGCGTGGCGTCCGCTCCGAGCCGCTCGAAGGCCGGCTCCAGCGCATATTTGACGATTGGCGCGGTGAGTGACCGAGGCGTATAGTGGCTGCCGGTCCGTCGCCGTTCGCCAGTTGGCTGCAGGATCGGTGTTCCGGATGCCGCGACCCGCTTCGTTGGCGAGCCGCGCTCATCGACCATGCCGTCGAGCGCGGCCACAAGATCCTCGACGCTCTTGGCGTCCTCGACCGGCTTAGCCTGCGCTGCCGTCAACGCGCGCCCGACGTTTTCCTTCAGTTCCTTGATTCGGTCCTTGCCCTTCTTCGCGAGAACGTCATCGAGCGCGACGAAAACCGGCGTCTTGTTGTTCTTGCCCGCCTTGATGGCGAGCACGCGGCTCGTGGCGGCCTCGACCGTAAAGCCCATGACTGTCTCGTAGACCGAGCCGATCTGTTCGACGTCGAGGGTTCGATAGGACAGTCGCTCGCGCTCTGCACCGCGCAGCTTCAGGGTCATCAGCCCTTCAAGGATGCGAAGCAGGCACCCGTCCGACACGGCCAGTATCCGGGCTGGCTCATCCTTTGAGGAGCGGCCTTCAAGGAAGGGGAATTCGTCCGGATCGAACAGCTTGCCGCCACGCGCCTGCACGAAGCCGGTCTTGTGGCCTTTGTGGATCAGGCGAAACAGCGCCAGTAATCCGCCCCATCCACCGCGCCGCTCGTCCATGGTGTCGGGATTGAGCGTCGCGTCTTCCGTGAGCTTCGCGTAAAGCCCGCGAACCGAATAACTCGTCTCGTAGATCTCGCGCGCACGGGCGTCGGATCGAGACGGAAGCAGGTCCCGGTCTTCGGCGTAGAGCACGAAGACCAACCGCATCAGGACGGTCAGCAGCCCCTCATAAAGATGATCAGGACGGCTCTCCGCGAGTTCGCGAACCAGCCTTGGCTCGGCGGCGTGCAAACCTCGGAGAAGTTCGTGGAGCGCGCCGAGAACCTGCTCGGCGAGAGCGGTTGAAACCAGAGCCTGGGCGTCGCGGCTATGCTTCAGCAGCGCGGGCAGCCGCCGATTATCGGCATCCGAGAACAGCCGAAACCGATCGAGCAAGAGCTTCAGACCGCCCAGCATGGGTCGGCCGGCAACCATCGCCATGGGCCGGATCGGAAAGCTCTGGTGGCCCGACGTTTCGCCGCGCGGAGCATAGATCAGGCGAAACTCGGGATAATACCGAACCTCACCGTCCTTCCGTTCGTCCCGCTCGGAGATCAGCAGGCCAGCAAAGACGCCGGTGTCACGCAAGAGCCGCTCGAAGCGCTGATGTGGGGTCGCCTCCCAGCCGTCGAGGGCGTTCCGGGCGTCAGGATCGACGCCTGGCGCCTCGATCCGCACGAGAAGCTGCCAGCGGCGATCGCCGTCACCGAGCTCCGCGACAGCCCATGTCGGTCGCAGCATGGTGCCATGCTCCGGGAGCGCCACGAGCAGTTCGTCCGGAATGGCCGGACCGCCGGGCGCACCAGCGACGTGGCGCGCTTCCCAGCCCAGAACCTGTTCGAAGAACGCCCAGGGATCGGTGAGCGCAGGCTTGGAAAGCTCCGAGCCGATAATCTCGGTCACCTGGCCAGTTTCGATTGGCGTTTGCCTGAGCGGCAATAACCCCAATTCCTTGAGCAACGTCGGCGCGACGACGAGGCCCACCGGGGGCACATGGTCGAGCCATTCGAGATCGGGATCGCGATAGATTTCCGCAGCCATTGTACTTACCCCGATACCGGCCAGAGATAGACCAGGCCGACGGGCTCCAGGCGATGCGCTCGCACCTCATAGGAGTCGCGAAGCCGCTTCGGTTCATCGCGCAATTCACGTTCAAGGCGCGTCAGGCGGCCTTCCCAATGCCGCCGGTCAGCTTCTCGCTCGCGCCGCTCCTCGGGCACGAGATCGAGGGTGAGCTGGTTGGGATCGAACTCTTTGGCCGCCTTGGCGATACGTGACCGCTGCTGTTCAAGCAGGTCTGACAGCGAGCGCGCCTCCTCCTCCCCTCGCTTCTGAAGTTGCGCCGTAACCGTCGTCAGTCGCTCTGAGGCGATCTTTTCCAAGGCCGGGACAAGGTCGGCGATATCCTTTGCGACGAGAGCCTGGATACGGGCGACGGCGGCTCCGGACGCTTCACGGGCGTCACGCAGGGCGTCTTCGAGCTGGTTGAGGGTCTTCTCCTCGCCGCTCTCGCCCAGCGGTCGGAGCGCCTTGTGGTCGCGTTCTGACTCCGTCCAGATGGCGGTAATCGGAATGACTTCTTCATGCAGCCGGGCTGCGCCCGCGCCAAAGACCGCCAGGCGTCCCATCAGTACGATACGAGGCTGCGCGCCCGGCCCGTAAATGACCGACACACGCGAAAGCTTCGACTGGAAGCCTTGGCTGAGGAAGCGAGACAGGAGCCGTCTGACCAGGCGGTGCTCAAGATGCACTTGCACCACGTCCGAGGCGTCACGGCCGTCAGCCATGATCGGCGGACTGAAAGCAATTGACCGGATGGGCGCATCGCGCCGCCAGTCGCCGAGACGCTCACCGCGCTTCCGCGGTCGAACCCGCAGATCGTCGAAGGCATCGTCCCAACCCGCGTCCTTTGTGAACGCCGGGTCGTTGGGATTGAGCCTGTAGGTTTCCACCTTGCCGACCGCCGGCCCACGGGCGTCGTCCAGAACATAACCGGCGCGCGACAACGCCGCCGCAGCCACACGATGAAGATCTTCCGGGTCGACGCCGACGCGCTCGCGCGACCGTTCGAGTGCGCGCTGCAGATCGGCCTGCTCCTTTAGCAACCGTTCGTGACGCGCGCGCTCGTCGTCGTCCATTTCGGCGCGCGCGCGATTGAGCCGTTCGGCGTCGCTTTCCTCAGCGATGGCCCTAGCGATCGCCGCGCCCTGACCGCGCAAAATGCCACCTTCGGCCAGACGCTTCGCAATGCGCTCTTCAATAACCTGGCCGACCGATCCGAGCTGGTCGCGGATGGTCTCCGTCTTCCGGACCAACGCCTCCAAGACGATGTCGGCTTCGCGCTGCTCATAACGGAAATATCGGCAAATGACCTGTTTCGCAGGTTGAAGTTTGCGATCGATCCGGCCGTTGCGCTGCTCCAGTCGGGAGGGGTTCCACGGCAGGTCGAAATGAATCAGGTCGGAGCAATAGCTTTGGAGGTTGATGCCTTCGCGGGCCGCATCAGTGCAGATCAGGATGCGCAACGGCTCAACATCGGGATCAGCGTTGAACGCTCGCTTCACCTCTTCCCTTCGATCCGATCCAGTTGCGCCGGTGAAGACGCCAACTCGGTCATCAGCGCGATCCGTGTCCGACACCGCCTCACGCAGGCGTCGTTCGAGCCACCGCCGCGTGTCTTCGTATTCCGTGAAAATGATGAGACGCCGGCGATTCCAGTTTTGGCCGCTGAGAAGGTTGGCTTTGATCCAGTCGGTCAACCAGCGCACCCGGGCGTCGGGCCGCGACGCGTAGCGCTCTGCGATGGCCAACATGTCGTCGACCACGGCAAGTTCAGCGCGCAGGTCTCCCTTCGCTGCGTCTGCAACGCCAAGGGCTGAAGCGGCCTCGGCCGTGGCGTCGTCATCCGCGTCGATAGTTTTTTCGGCGCGCTCTCCTTCAAGCCCAAGCTCGGCGCTGTCTTCGCTCGCCGGGCCGCCCACAAACGCCAGCGCGGCGGCAGCGACCAAGCCGGCTTCTTCACCATCGAGCATTCGCTGCAATGTTGCCCTGTGGACTTTCAGGGTCCGTGCGAACGCCGCGACCGACGACAACAGCCGTTGCTGGAGACCTACAAAGGCCAGCTTCGCCATCGACGCCTTTTGGGTCGGAAGATTAGCGATGCGCCGCATCCGCATCTCGCCGTACGTGGCAAGCTGCCGGGCGAGTGCGAGTTCAGGCGTGTCCTCTGGCAGACCGTCGATGCGAACCGCCTCGATGATCCGCTCCGGGAACGCTTCGCCAAGGCGCCGAAGATCGGCCTTCAGCCGCCGGACCATGACGGGCTCAAGATCCTTTGGGCGAACCTCGACACCCCGAGTGAAGCGCTGGGGATCAAGCATCTCAAGCAAAGCCGAGAAGCTGTTCGAGTGCCCATTATGTGGCGTGGCTGTCAGGAAAAGGCGGTGCTCGAACCGCTCGCCGAGTTCGCGAACCGCCTTCGTGAGCTGGCTTGAGATTGCGTAGCGAATGCCCGCCGCGGGCGCGGCGTGGTGCGCCTCGTCCAAAACGAATAGCGCACGGGCACGAAACTCGCCGAGCACGTCACGGAGTCCAGCCGCATAAACCTCATCCGTGAGGAGACGGTGCGAGACGATGAATCGCGAGCCGGTCGCCCAGGGATTCACGGAGAAGCCCCGAAGCCGGCGCATCTCGCCTATCCGCTCTCTGTCGATGATTTCGAACGAAAGCCCGAACTTCGCTTCCAGTTCATCCTTCCACTGGATCGTCATAGCGGGCGGGGCCGCAATGACGATGAAATCAATCCGCCGCCGCAGCAGTAGCTCTCGCGCGACTAAGCCTGCCTCGACGGTCTTGCCCAAGCCCACGTCATCCGCGATCAACAGATTCACGCGCGGAAGCCGCAACGCCTTACGAAGTGGGAGAAGCTGATAGGCATCCAGCCGAATGCCTGCCCGAAAGGGCGCTTGCAGCAGGTCGCGATCAGCGGCAGTCGCAGATCGCCATCTTATCGCGCGAAGGTGGGCGGCCAACACTTCAGCTCGATCAGGAAGGCCGGCGCCGACATTCCGCCACCCATCCTCATCGAGCACGACGGCGCCGATTTCGGCATCCCAGAGGATTTCCAGCCGCTCACCTTGAGCATCGTCGGAAATGCACGAGAGGTTGAGGGTCTGAAGGTCGTCAGCCTCCCCCTGGACTTCCTCGACCAACCACGGACGGCCCCGCAGCTCGACAAAGCTTCCCGGTTCGATTTTCTTGCTAAGGATTTGCTGCATTACGCGCCCAGACTCGTCTGTTGGTCAAGATCACTGTATTTCCCAGTCAGTCTGGTAGACCATTCAAATTTTTCAATAACAGATGCGAAAACCACAACCTGACAATGCTTTTCAATGGACGCGCGCCCAGAGTGAGCCGTGTCGATAAGCCGATTTTGCCGAAAAAGTTTGCATAACCTAACCATAAAGCCGCCCCTAATATTCGATGGCTAAATCCGCCACAAATTCAATATGACGATAGCTCCCGAAATCGCTCTTGCGAAGCACTCTCAGGCGGCCCCGGATTTTGACGTTGCGCGGGCCGGATTTCCAGACCGCCGAGTCTTCGCCGAGTACCATCAAATCCGTTTCCCATAGGATAATGGTCTCCGGCACAGTACCGAGGACACGACAAAGTATCCGGCAACGTCCCGCCGATTGCATTGAATGCGCGCAGAATACCGTCTGGCTTTGGCCCTCTAAGCAAAAACGGCCCCGAAGGACCGTTCTTAACGCGTTGATTTCGTTGATAAAATCTGGAGCGGGCGATGGGATTCGAACCCACGACCCCAACCTTGGCAAGGTTGTGCTCTACCCCTGAGCTACGCCCGCACTCCGTGTTGAGCCTTCTAGTCAGCTTCGTACGGCTTGGCAAGCGGGTCTCTCGTCCAAATTCGGGTGGCTGGCACGCTCTGATATCAAGCTTGCCGGCCTGCGCGCGAACTTGGCGTTGCCTGTTACCCCCGGGTTCGCGGTCATGAGGCAGACGTGAGGAAAGTCTGTCTATTTTCCGATGGATTTTCGATGCGGAATCGGAGCGTGTATCTATGAGGCGGCCTTGGCCTGCGGCGGCTCGATGACTGTGAGCAGCTTCTTTGGCTTTGATATTCCAAGATTTTTCAGGATCTCGGCAGCTTCGGGGCTGATTTTCGTGCGCTGAACAATAGTCCGGCCGGCGATCTGATAGCGGACCGCCTTGAGGCCGGCCAGGATGTGGGCGATCCGCGCCCAGGGAAGGCCGCAGCGCAACTCCGCCGAGCGCTGTATCTGCAGGGCAAGGACGCAGAGCCGGACATGCGCCTCGATCCGGCGCGGGCTCCAGTGATACATCGGCCGGACCTCGAGCCCGGTCTGCTTCATCCGCCGGAAGCAGGCTTCGATGATGGTCCCGCCTTTGTAGCCGAGGGCGACGTCCTCGGTGGACAGCGTGTCGTCGTTGGTGATCACGACGAACTTGCCGTCGAAGCGGGCGGCATGGGCGATCTTTCCGGAATCCAGATGCGGCCTGCCGGCCGCATCCGTGCTCAGGTAGCGGCCGTAGCGGCGCGAGGTGAGCAGTGCGCAGGCGGCCTTGGGATGCTCGGCATCACGTGCGGCGAGCAACGCCAGTTCGGCGCGCAGGCCGGCCAGAACCTCGTCGCGATGCTGGCGCTGCCGCTCGGCTTCCTCAGGGTTCAGGCAAAGAACGTAACGCTTGCGCCGCTCACCGTCGCCGACCACGACCTCCTTGGCCTGAAGATTGTCGGCAACCTTCCGATAGCGCCCCGGTCGGGTCAGAACCGCCTCATCCACATCGCGCAGCCGGCGCATCGGCACCGCCAGGATGTAGTGGCCGAGCCCCTTGCTCAGCGCCATCAGATTGTCCGCCGAATACATGCCAGCGTCGCCGACGAACAGGCAGCGCCCAAGGTTCCAGGCGCGCAGATCCTCCTTGATCCTCGCCACCGTCGCGACATCGGCGGTGTCGCCCGGCAGCACCCAGGAGCGAACCGGCATGCCGTCCCGTGTCACCGCCATGGCGATGATCACCTGCGGCTGATTGTCGCGTCCTTCCTTGCTGTGGCCGCGCCGGCGCAGCGGGGCGAACAGCCGCCCGGCCCAGACTTGCTCGGTCTCGTCGGCCTCGTCGATCTCGAAATAGGCCGTCGTGGTGTCATAGAAGATCAGATCGACATCGAGGCGGAACAGGTCGGCGGCCCGCAGGAACACCGCCCGCTCGATCGCGTCGGCCCAGACCGCCAGAACATCGAGGGCGCGGTAGAGGTGGTCGACCGTCAAATCAGTCGCCTCCGGCAGCCAGGCAGTGTCGGTGAGCCACCGCTCCGCGCAGGCACGCTTCGAGCCTGGATCATCGAGCCGGTTCGCCGCCATCGCGAACAACGCCGCCTCATGCGGAGCGGTGAGCTCCGCCTTGCTCAGGCAATCCCTGACCGCCGGGCCGATGCCGAGTTCCTCCCACAGATGCCGCGCTGTCAGCGGAATGCCGAACTCGAAGGCGGCGTCGATCTCGATATCGGGCGGCGCGGTGCCTGCCGGCGCGCCATCACCGACCTGCTCGTCATCGCCCAGCACACGGTTGATGCTGCGCACCAGCCGCTCGAGAGCGGCGCGATCGAGTTGATCCGCACGGCCGAAACTGTGGATCACCTGGGTCTCCGACCGCTTGCTGTCGGTGTTCCAGACGTTCTCCGCGAGCCCATAGTAGCGGACCGTGGAGCCGTCGCGGTTCCGGCGCTGGGTGACACGCAGATACATGCCTATCGAATAGCGTATCTCGTCAGGTTATAAAAGACACAAGGCCGAGAGTCGTGTGTCTATGTGTTGGCGCAGATTCCGCCCACTCCACGATCATTCAATCCAACCAATTCAACCACTTGCCCAAGCCACACACAGCCAAATGTGCCTCATGACCGCGAACACGGGTTACCCGCAATGCCGAAAATCCCAAGGGGGCCGCGTCATGTCCCTGGTGGTGGTGTAGGAGGCTGCTGATCAGCTTGCCGCCGTGACCGTTGAGAGCCTGACCCGACTTAAACAGTCAAACCCGGAACGATACGGTATCGTAAGTTGAGATCTTTGATTTCACTCGAGATTTTCGTAGGCACGTCGGGATTTTGCAAAAACGTGGTGCTAAATAATTGCGCAAATTGCTTCTTTTAACTTGATTTATGATTGGTTTTCGGCTGCCAATTCGGCATGTTCGTGCGCGAGAAGCGAATCAACGGCTACAGCTACCTTTATCTGGTCGAGAGCGTCCGTGAGGACGGGCGCAGCAAGCAGCGCATCATCAAGAACCTGGGCCGGAAGGAAGTCGTCCTGGCCGATGGAGGTCTCGACCGCCTCGCCGCCTCGATCGCGCGCTATGCCGACCGTGCCTCGGTCCTGGCCCAGCTGGCGGCAGGCAATCCGGACGGGCTGAGCTGCAAGCGGATCGGCGCGCCGCTGTTGTTCGGCCGACTGTGGCAGGAGAGCGGGATCGCTGCTGTGTTCGAGGAGCTGCTGGCCGGGCGGCAGTTCGAGTTCCCGGTCGAGCGCGCGGTGTTCGCCACCGTGCTCCACCGGATCATGGTCTCGGGCTCGGATCGCGCCTGCGACAAATGGCTCGAGGATTACGACATTCCCGGCACCGAGGAGCTCGGCCTGCATCACCTCTACCGCGCCATGGCCTGGCTCGGCGAAGAGCTGCCGGACGAGGAACAGGGGGATGCCACGCCCTTTGCGCCACGGACGGTGAAGGATCTGGTGGAAGAGCGTCTCTTCGCCCGACGGCATGATCTGTTCACCGACCTCTCGGTCGTGTTCATGGACACCACCTCGCTGTATTTCGAAGGTGCCGGCGGCGAGACGCTGGGCGCGCGGGGCCACTCCAAGGATTACCGCCCACAGCTCGCGCAGATGATCCTCGGCGTGGTGATCGATCAGGACGGAAGGCCAATCTGCACCGAGATGTGGCCAGGAAACACCGCCGATGTCTCGGTGCTGGTGCCGGTGATCGACCGCCTGCGGTCGCGCTTCGGCATCGGCCGGGTCTGCGTCGTCGCCGATCGCGGCATGATCAGTGCCGCGACGATCGCCGCGCTGGAGGAGCGCGGGCTGGAATACGTGCTCGGCGCAAGGGAACGCACCGACCGCATCGTCCGCGAGGTGGTGCTGGCCGATGAGCGCCCCTACACCCCGCTCTGCCTCGAGCGCGCCGGTGGCGACGAGACCCAGCTCTTCATCAAGGAGGTCAAGGTCGCGGGCAAGCGCTATATCGTCTGCCGCAACGAGGCGGTGGCCATCGAAGAGGCCGAGACCAGGCGCAAGGTGGTCGCCGCCCTCGATCGTCAGCTGACGCGCGGCGATAAGGCGCTGATCGGCAACTCCGCCTATCGCCGCTTCCTGCGCCCGGTCAGTGACGCAAAGCCCGGCCGCAAGCACAAGCTGTTCGAGATCGACGCCGGCAAGCTCGCCGAGGAAGCCCGCTTCGACGGCGTCTTCGTGCTGCGCTCCAACGCCCGGATTTCACCGCTGCAGGCGGTGATCCGCTACCGGGACCTGCAGAATGTCGAACGGCTGTTCCGTGTCGCGAAGGCGACAATGCGCACCCGGCCAATCTACCATTCCTCCGACGCCGCCATCCGCGGCCACGTCTTCTGCTCGTTCCTCGCGCTGATCCTGCACCAGGCGCTCGACGAAAAACTCCGCCGGGCCGGCAAGCGCGTCGAATGGGCCGATCTCCTGCGTGATCTCGACCGCCTCCAGGAGGTCACCATCAGCAAGCGCGGGCAGCAGATCGTCCTGCGCACCCCAGCAACCAACTCGATCGGGCCGATCTTCAAGGCCGCCGGCGTCGCCCTGCCAGCCAACGTGCGAGACGCATCCGCTTCCTGATCCAAATCCTCCCGAAAGCCGCAGGGTGTGGTGCTAAGAAACCACGCGCCCACAATACATGGCTGTTTTCATTGGACTATTTTCAGGTCGCTGTTCAAGTCGGGTCATGGTGGTCAGCGACAACGGCACTGAGCTCACCAGCATGTCGATCCTGCGCTGGTCGAAAGAGCGGAACGTGGAATGGCATTACATCGCGCCCGGCAAGCCCCAGCAAAACGGGTTCGTCGAAAGCTTCAACGCCCGGCTCCGGGACGAGTGCCTGAACGAGACCTTGTTCACGAGCCTGCCTCAAGCGAGGTCCGTGCTGGCCGCCTGGCGTCACGACTACAATCATCACCGCCCCCATTCGAGCCTGGGCAACAAAACCCCGGCAGAGGTGGCGGGAAAAATCAGCGGCGCGCCGGGTTGGGGGTTAACCCCCAACCCGGCTGTTGCACCTACGCCCAATCGTGGGCATCACTCGGGGATGAGACTCTACTCGTGAATGGCGGGAACTTGGGGCTCAGACCACAGGGGTTATCTCTCAACCAACGGATGTGCCGGCTACACCATAGTTTTGTAGCAAGTGGACGTTGCTGATTGGTCGGGAAAACCAGTAGCCTTGGCCGAATGGACACCCAAGGCTGCGAAGCAAACCAGCCTGATTCTCGGTTTCGATACCTTCGGCAATCATGTCTATGCCGATGCGCTGCCCCATACTAATAACCGTCTCAAGAATCACGCGGCCATTGGTATGCAGAAATACGTCTTCCAGCAAGGCCTGGGCAATCTTGATACGATCGAACCTATACTCGTGTATCGGCCGGAACGAGGAATAGCCTGTTCCAAAATCATCGAGTATGATGTTGCAGCCTAGAGCGCGGATCCGGTCGAGCAAGTCAAGACTATGACCGCTGATGTCGAGCAAACATGTTTCGGTGATTTCAAAAGCGATGCGGCCTGGGCCTAGTCCATTCTGCGCCATAACTTCGGCGATCTTGTCGGGCAGCGTTTCATCCCGCAATTGCCGCGGCGAAAGATTGATCGTGACTTGAAGGCCTGGTGTCAATTGAGCCGCGGTTTGGCAGGCCATGTCGATGACGTATTTGCCAATCATCCCGATGAGACCGCTATCCTCCGCGATCGAGATGAACTCGCCAGGGCTGATGATACCTCGTGCCGGATGGCGCCATCGGACAAGTGCCTCCATAGCCACTGGCGCGCCCGTGCTCAAATCCACAATGGGTTGGTAGTCGAGAAAGAGCTGGTTTCGTATCGCAGTATTTTTGAGATCGGCATGAATGGCGATCCGTCGCGTAATGGCGTCCTGAGTATCAGAATTGAAGAAATTGAACCGGCCGCGACCCTCGACCTTGGCCTGGTAGAGTGCAAGATCCGCGCAGTGGTGAATGCCTTCCGGCGTTCGCGCGTCGTTCGGCAGCATGGCAATTCCGACTGATACGCCGACGGTCATCGTCAGACTCCTGATCCGAAAGGGCTGGCCAAGATGCTCGACGATCCGCGCTGCAATCGAAGCCACCTCCGGCCGTTGCACGCCGGGTACGATGATGGCGAATTCATCGCCGCCAAGGCGAAACACCATGTCCCGCCCCCGCACACACCCACAAAGGCGTTCCGCGGCCGCGCGGAGAAGGTTGTCGCCCACCGCGTGACCGAAACTATCATTCACCGTCTTGAAGTAGTCGAGATCGACGCACAAAAGGGCCGCCGGCGCCTGTTCAGCGTCGTTGATCGCCTGCGCAAGGGCAACTGCGAACATATCCCGGTTGAACAAGGTCGTAAGGGGATCATGGCGGGCGAGATAGGTAACTCGTTCCCGGGAGCGATGCAGGTCTGTTATGTCACGTCCGACGCCGCGATAACAGGCAAGCTCACCAGTTTCCCTGAAAATTGGCTTGGCAGAAAGATCCCACCAGCGCAATTCTCCATCGAAAGGAATTGAGACGATCACGTCACGGAAGGGGAGATGTGATTCGAGTTGCTCCATCAGTTTGTCGATCGCTTCGTCCTTATGCCGGAAAATCGATCCATCACCATCGAGCAGAAGAGTGCGGAGATTGATCCGCATCGCCGACGCGCTACGTCGGGCGACCTCACAGAACCGTTCCGAGGGGTTTACAATCGCCAGACTGCCGTCAAGCTCGAACAACCAGTCGCTTGCGCCCTGCTGAAAATCGCGAAGAAGGATTTCTGTTTCCTCTTTCAGCCTGGCGATCCGGATGGCGCCGACTTCCCGCTCGACCAGCTTCCGGCTAAGTTCGATGATAAGGATAAACGAGACGACATCGTATGCAGCGATCCCCACGAGTGTTGCAACGCTTGTGTGGGATCCTGGTAGCAACAGTGCTATCATTGAACCCGTCACTAACGGGGTCCAAAACAACAATGAAAATGTAACTGGCCCCGCAAACACTGCCGTCGAAATCAACCCGATCAAGATGGCATAGATTTGAGCCATTTGCACAGAGTTGCTGTGCGGTAGCGTAGAGATTATTACCCCCCCCAACCAAAACCGATCAAAAATTGCAGGGCTCCGTAGATTCTAAAAAAAATTTTCAGAAGCTCAGCTTTGCGGCGGCTTCTTATCCAAAATTGACCAAGAAAAATCAGTGCGCCGTAACAAATAGAAAGTAAAAATACAAAAGGTATAAGTATTCTATCTACTAGGCCACCTAAAAAACTGTAAGTAAAAGCAACTAGGGTAATTTCGCCAATAGCTGCCATTTTTATACTGAGACGAGCGCGGGTGTCAATTTGAGAGATTTGGACGGAGGTTACAAAAGACTCCGGGATGAGTTTTGAAAAGAAAATTTTATTTCGAAATAATTGTCTGAAATTATAGAACATTCGAAAATGTCCAAAAATGCGGCGCCAACGTCCCATCTAAATCGACCCAAAGATGTGGGTTGTAATGTTTTTTATACTAAAAATTGAAAAAATTATATCATATAATGTTGATAGGTTTTGATGAACCCTGCCCTTAGATTCAGGAGATCCAAAATGGATGCCTACATTTGTTCCAATAGTGAACTGCGACGTCGTAAAACCATACTCGCCATTCCAGAAACCCAAGATACGACCGCGCGTATCGTAACAACTCCAGAATTTCTGGAGCAAGCTGCCAAAATACGCTATGATGGATATTTGTCTTATGGGTATATTGAAGCTCATAGCGATGAACTTTTTCTTGATGACTACGATGCTGCGTCGAACAGTCGGACTGTCATCATATACCGAGAACACAAGCCAGCGGCCACAATTCGTGTCACTTTGCTTGATCTTGAAGGACGCTCGGCCAGCGCGAGCAAAATTCCTTCCATGGATATTTTCGGTGCAGAGATTTTATCACTTGGCCGAGCAGAAATGCGTATCGGTCGCTCTGGCCGCGTAATTGAAATTAACCGCTTTGCAAGCGCGCCCGCTTTTGCAAATGATCGATCACTTATCATTGCTGCCTTCCGTATGGTTGCTTATTTGAGACTCTATTTCGATGCTGACCTAATGATAAATGCAGTACGAACCCAACATATGCCGATGTATAGGCGGCTAGGTTTCAAGAAAATCGAAGATCCTAGGCAATATCCCAATTTGAAGTTCTCCACTGGTCTTATGGCCATGTTCCCTGATGAATACGAAACAGCACTGCAGAAAATTGGATTTCCTGATGGGGTATCTGTTTCCGATCCAGTTTATACCAGATTGATAGCAGGTGAGTTGGTGTCGGTTTTTTCGTCTTCTTGGTCCCATCAGCGGCCAACTAGAAAGACGGAGGTTACCTTAACCATCGGCGGATAGGTCGTCCATTACGGGGTGGAACTCATTCCACCCTATTATGGTTAAGAAATTATTAAACTAAGGATAGCAAATTTGAATTAATTATGCAACCCATAATAGAATTAATGTGATGGAAGCCAAGCACTTCCTAGCGAAGCCAAGCACGTCCTAGCTCAGATCCGGCGCAGGCACGCGAACCAGAGGGTAGAGGGCAGCCCGCATCCGATGGCCAAGCATCCGGAATACGATCATCGCCGTCACGAGGAAGGCAAACTGCGGCAAAGACAGGAAACCGGCGCGGTAGCAGAACAGGCGAAACCTCAACTCACTACGGACATAGCCAAAACCACCAAGGCGGGTATACGCAGCTTTGTTCTTCCGTACATCGAGAAGGGCCTTGGGCAAGGCATGGAAGCGGGCGCCGGCAAGAACGAGGCGAACATAGAGGTCATAATCCTCCATCCTGCTATATTCGGCACGGTAGCCGTCCACCTCGAGAAGGCGCGATCTGCGAACCACCGTAGCCGGGTGCACCAGAACATTGCGCCATCGCAAAACGGCAGCAATGTTGTCGTGATCGACCGGTGAAGACTTAAGAAAACGTCGCCCGGAAATCTCATCGAACTCGCTGCACCACGCCGACAAAACGTCCGTTTCGGGATGCACCTCAAGATAGCGACGCTGAAGGGCAACCCGGTCTGGCCGGCAGACATTGCCGCTATCCATCCGCATCACCCACTCGCCGGAACAATGCGGAATGCCTGAATTCAGCGCCCCGACACGCCCGACATTACGATCGAGCCGGATGACTCGGACATCCGAAATCCTTCCGTCGCCCACGAAATCGTGCAGCACGCGGTCCTGCTCATCATCAATCGGGCCGTCCACGACGATGACGAGTTGTTCAGGAGGCTCAGTCTGGGCAAACAAGCTCGTGAGCGAATCGCGCAGAGACGATGCACTGTCGGCGGCACCGATCGTCATCAACACCGAAATACCCGCGCCACGGGAAGGAAGCGCTGTCACTGTCCGCTCCCCTCGACCACGGCACCGAATGTCTTTGCCAGGATAACGATGTCGCGAACGAAAGAGCGGCTGCGGACATAGGCAACATCGAGGCTGACGCGCGCCTCGTATGTCAGCGCATTGCGGCCCATGACCTGCCAGGGGCCGGTCAGCCCAGGTCTCACCGAAAGACAGGTTTCGGCAGCGTCCCGATAGTGGGCGTTGATTTCCGCCTGGGTCACCGGCCGCGGACCGACAAGACTCATCTCGCCGCGGAGCACATTCCAGAGCTGCGGCAGTTCATCGAGGCTCAGCGCGCGGAGCACACGGCCAATCCCAGTAATCCGCGGATCGTGCATGAGTTTGTGAGCGCCCTGCCACTCGTGTTTCGCCTCCGGGTGCAGTTCGAGATATTCGGCGAGGCAGTGGTCGGCGCCCATCATCATCGTTCTGAACTTGAAGCAGGGGAACGGAACGCCGTTCCGCCCCACGCGCCAATGAGCGAAAAAAACCGGCCCGCCATCCAGCGCGACCAGACAGGCGATGATTGCGAATATCGGCGAGGCCAACAAAAGGAGAATTGTAGCCGCCACAATGTCAGACACACGTTTGAAGCGGTCGCCCGGAGCAATTTGAACACGGTGGCGCAGGGTAGGCAGAGCCTGATAGCTCAGCATATGCGTGATCTCCCTCAACCTTCAAAAAATACCGAGAGTGCCGCCGGTAACGAGCCGGCGAATGATGCTGCCGCTGGACAACCGCCTCCCGTACCTGCCGCCCTGACCCCACCCCCGGCATTGCAAGGGTATGGAAACAGGTTGGCCAGGCATGAAAATATCAACCGCGTGCGCGGCACCCTTCCGTCGGCGCGATGCGACATCGAACGCGAGTCAACTTTCATCATCTCTCCATCACCCCAGCTCGACCCAACGTCCCCAGCCTGAAGACGTGCCAACTTTCGCCGACCGCCCGCCACAGCCATTAAATTTTCTGCAATAATTATGCCTAAATAACATTGAAGCGCTGGCGATAATGATATTCTGCATATTTTCAATTATTTACGCCTACTTTGTAGCAGAATTAGACAACGCTAAAAAATATATATTTTATTAAAATACATGTTTCTGTTACGTATCGGGTAACGTTTAATCAAATTTTTCATGTTTTTCAAGACGTGCGGGTCGTAAATATGAAATGTTTTTAATTTGAGACGATCGGGCAACGGGGGGGGGTATCTGCGCGCGTTCGGGCGAGGAAGCCCGTGACAACACGCGCAATCACCCAGAGCGATCAAATCGTCGAATTGGACCAATCGGGAATTCGCGAACCTTCCGACTCGCGGGTAGGATCATATCCTTGGTGGTGGTGTAGGAGGCTGCTGATCAGCCTGCCGCCGTGACCGTTGAGAGACTGAAGTCGGTGGGGGATTGGCGGCCATCGCGGGGATTTTTGGTAGTGTCCTGGGTCGAGGTGGACTTTTGGGGCCCCGTAACGGTGTAGTTTGAGGTGGCCATCGGATCAGTCGGATCAGTCGGCTATGGTGGAGTGGCGAGACTTCAACCTGAAGCCTGGAGAACCCGATAACCGAAGATAGATTACCACTAGCTGAGCTACTGGCCAAAGCCGGGAACGGCGATTTTCTGCGCAGCGTCGCGGAGGCGGTGGTTCAACTGCTGATGGAGACGGATGTGGATGGGCTGATCGGCGCCAGCCGCTACGAGCGCACCGGCAGCGCGCGACCTATCGCAACGGCTACCGGGTCCACTTCACTTGGCTGCCCGCGCTCTCACCGGCGGAACTTGCCGCTGCGGTCCACGACAATCTCCGCAACCTCGGCCTCGACGTTCTCGAACTCGTCAATTTCCGGAGCATGCATGGCATTCACGGACCCGAAGAGGGCTCGATCGAGGAGCCGCTCACCATCCTCGCGGAACTTTGGCAGAAGGGGCTGATCCGGCATATCGGGCTGAGCAGCGTGACGCCGGCGCAGGTGGCGCAGGGGCGCGCAATCACGGAGATCGCGTGCGTCCAGAACCACTACAACCTGGCGCATCGCGGGGATGACGCGCTGATCGACGAACTTGCCCGCGAGGGAATCGCCTATGTGCCGTTCTTCCCGCTGGGCGGATTCTCGCCGTTGCAGTCGCGGGAGCTGTCCAGGGTTGCCGAAGGTCTCGGGGCCTCGCCGATGCAGGTCTGAACGAAAATCTCGCCGCGGCCCGGCTGGAGCTGGCCGACGCGGACCTGGCCGCGCTGGACGGGATCGCGGGCGCGGACGCGCCGTAAGACAGGAGGGCGCTCAGCAGGGCTTTGCCCGGTCAGCCGGGGGCGATCAGCGCCTCGCGTTGCCGCCGTGATGCAATCAACCGCTGCCGAGCCGCGGCAAGGATCTCCGGCCTTGCCGTGGCGGGCTCGCCCGCGCTGAAGGGCGGCGCCGGCGCATATTCCATGGAGAGCTGAATTGTCTCCGCCTCATCCTGGCCCAATAGTTCGGCAATCACGGCGAGCCCGAAGTCGATACCCGAGGTCACGCCGCCTGCGGTGATAAGCCTGCCATCGCGCACCACCCGTGCCGCTACTGGCGTCGCTCCGAACCGCTGGAGCAGATCGAGCGCATTCCAATGCGTGGTGGCACGGCGACCCGTCAACAATCCGGCTTGCCCAAGCAGAAGCGCCCCGGTGCAGACTGACGTGACATACTGCGCCGTGATCGCCTGATCGCGAAGAAAGCCGAGCACCTCCGGATCGCTCAACAGAGCGTTGACGCCGCTGCCTCCCGGCACACAGATCAGATCGTAGCGAGGTGCTTCGGCCAGACGACGGTCCGGCACGAGCCAGAGACCCGTGGAAGCCCGCAGCGGGGTGACATCCTTCCAGACAAGCTCGACCTCCACGCCTTGCGCTGACGCGAAGACCTCATAGGGTCCGGTCAGATCGAGTTGCTGAACGCCCGGAAAGCAAAGAATGCCGAATTGCAGGGTCATGATCGTCTCCTTCATTGAACCGAAGATCGTGGCGACGAACGATGCGGCTTTGTCGCCAACGCGCCTTCGGGCATCCTGTTTGCCGTCGAGGCTAGGCCTCACATCTGCGAGACGCCACCGTCAACGACCAGTTCCGCGCCGACGACGTAGCCGGACCCGTCGCTGGCCAGATAGACCGCAGTCGCGGCGGCCCGTGGCATATTATCGCCAACCGCGCCCGGCGGCGGCGGCGAGGTTGGCGCGGATTACCTGACGATGAAAGGGAGCGATCGCAAACAGATAGGCTCTGCCAACGAGATTATGGCAGTGCACCACGGTCGTTGCGATGAGCTCTGCGCCATCGGTATCACGCCTTGGCCGCAGCAGTAGCGAGGCGCGGAAGTCGAGGTGCCGGTCATCCTCTCCCAGTATGACCTCGTCGCGCGACATGGATATGACCCTGAAGAAATCGATGTGCGCCGCGCCGTCTGCAGCGGCCTCCTCGCGCAGCTGACGCGAGGATTTGACGCCAAACGGGCGGACAAGCTGGTCGCGGACCGACAGGAGGGCCCGGAACCATGGCCCCGGATGGCCGAGCGCGCTGCGGGCGAGAGCCTCGATGCCCAGCGCTGCATCTTCCTTCATCAGGTTTATGGCGAAGGCATCTGCAAGATCAGCATCGGGCAACCACCCGGCGATGGTGCTCTCGCGCGGAAAAGGGACCTGCCTGACGATGTTGCTCATGGTGCCGCGCTTCTTTACCGCCAGCCTGGCGGCTCGTCACGAGATCCGCGGAGGAAGCGGTGTATCGGGGTGCATGGGGGGCTATCCATGAGCGTGTCGTCTGTCTTGTTTGATATCGTATTTCGATCAAAATAATACGCTCGATCGGATCAATCGATTGCGGCTCCCTCCGCCATCGGGTTCGGTCGGATATCGGGATGGGAATTGGCGGGGCGCGCGATGCAGCAGGATGAGCGGTTCAGGGATGGCGGCGTGGATGGGTTTCCAGCGCTCGATCGGGCGAGTCTGGCGCTGCCCGATTCGGCGCGGCTGGAGCCCGCTTCGCGGGCGACGCACCGGCCGCGGGTGTTGCTGCTGTATGGCTCGCTGCGCGAGCGTTCCTATTCGCGGTTTCTCACCGAGGAGGCGGCGCGGCTGCTCGGGCTGATGGGGGCGGAGGCGCGGATTTTCGACCCGCGGGAGCTGCCGGTGGCGCACAGCGTTTCGCCCGACCATCCGAAGGTGCGGGAGCTGCGCGAGCTGTCGCTATGGTCGGAGGCGCAGGTCTGGTGCAGCCCGGAGATGCATGGCGCGATCACCGGGGTGATGAAGAACCAGATCGACTGGATACCGCTCGAGATCGGCGCGGTGCGGCCGACCCAGGGGCGGGCTCTGGCGGTGATGCAGGTGTCCGGCGGGTCGCAGAGTTTCAACGCGGTGAACACGCTGCGCCTGCTCGGGCGGTGGATGCGGATGTTCACCATCCCCAACCAGTCGAGTGTCGCCAAGGCCTATGAGCAGTTCGACGCGGCCGGGCGGATGCTGCCCTCGGCCTATTACGACCGGTTGGTGGATGTGATGGAGGAGCTGGTCCGCTTCACCTGGCTGCTGCGCGACCGGGCGGAATATCTGGTGGACCGCTACAGCGAGCGGCGGGCGAAGCCGTCGGCGGAGACGACCGCGAAACTCTGAGCGGCGGCCCGCGCATCCGGCCCCAGCGCCGGCTGCTCCGCGACCCGGTGGGTGCGGAGCGGGACGGCGCCGCTTCTCAGGCGGGCGCGGGCGGCGGATGGACCAGGGGACGCGGCGCCCCGTGCGCGCCGGATGGCGCGGGACCGTCCGCAAGCGGCGGCGCTTGCGGGGCGGGATGCGGTGCTTGCGGCACCGCGCGCGGCCGGATGGCAGACAAGGCGGCCGGCGCCAGATATGCCGGCAGGCGAATGCCCAGCGTATTGCAGAGCGGGCGCAGCAGCCGGCCGAAGCGCGGATCGGCGCAGATCAGCGCGCGGGCTTCGGGATCGTCGAGCAGGGCGCGGAGCTGGCTGGCGCTGCAACGGGATTCGGGCACCGGGGCGAGCAGCCAGCCGCGGCGGCGCGGCAGGGCGGGCGGGCGGGCGCGCTCGGGCGGCGCCGATGGGCGGCTGGCGCGGGGACGCGGCGGCGGCGCGCCGGCGGCGAGGGCTGCGAAGCGGCGCGCGAGGCGGCGCAGATGGGTCCAGAACCGGACGGCGAAGCTCGGGTCGGTGGGGCTGGCGGGACTGACGGGGTCGAACACAAGGAACGCCTCCTTCACCGCCCGCGCGGCGACGGCGCGGCACAGCCCCTCGATGATGGCGGCGAAGCGGCGGGCGATCGTCATGAACGGAACAAGAACATAAACAAGGGGGGTGGGCAAGGCGAAAGCGGTTTCGCGCCCGCCGGGTTTACAGCGCCGCCCCCGGCCCCTACCTCTGCCCTACCCGCGCCGCCCCGGCGGCCGCCCGATCCCGCGTGAGCGCCGGCCGCTGGCCGCGCCTCGCGCCCCTGGTCCGCGCTGCGCGCGGACGCCGCCCCGGCGCGCTTCCGGCCGGGCGCACCAGCGGAGGAGCAAGACCACATGCAAAAGGTTGTCGCAGGAACGGCGTCGTTCTGGATGGCCCATCTCTCGACCATCATCGGCGTCGCGGTCGCGCTGCTGCTGGGCATCGGCGGCAGCGCGGCGGCGCGCGCGGCGCTGGGGGTTCTGGCGCGCTGGTCGGACCGGCACGGGCACCGGATGCGCGCGGCGATCTTCGTTCGTCTCGGGTTGCCGGTGGTGGTCGCGATCTGGGCGCTGGCGCTGTATTTCGCGGCGCTCGCGGTGGCGACGCCGCTGCGCCTGGTCGGGCTGCTCGGCGTGCTGCCGGTGATTCTGAAGGTGGTGATGCTGCTCGCGATCGCCTGGGCGGCGCTGCGCGTGATCGCGGTGGGCGAGCGCGCCTATCCGGCGCATGTCGCGGCGAAACGCGGCGAGACGCCGGACCCGATGCTGATCGACGCGATCGGCAAGATCACGCGGATTCTCGTGGTCGCGGTGATCGGGATGATGGTGTTGCGAGTGCTGAATTTCTCGATCGCCAGCCTGCTCGCCTTTGGCGGGGTGGCCGGCATCGCGGTCGGCTTCGCCGCCCAGGGCGTGACCGCCAACCTGTTCGGCGCGCTGGTGGTCTATCTCGACCGGCCGTTCAAGGTGGGCGAGTGGATCGTGCTGCCGGCGCAGAACGTGTATGGCACGGTCGAGCATATCGGCTGGCGGACCACCACGCTGCGCGGCTTCGACACCAGGCCGTACTACGTGCCGAACCAGATTTTCAATTCATCGGTGGTGCAGACGCCGCCGCGGATGCAGGCGCGGCAGATCAGCACCACGATCGCGATCCGCTACGCCGATTTCGACCGGCTGGAGGCGATCACCGAGGCGTGCCGCCAGCATGTCGACAACCACCCGGACATCGACCAGTCGCTCGGCGCGATGGTGTATTTCGACCAGTACGGAACCCATGCGTTGCAGATCATGGTGTGGTGCTTCACCCGCACCGTGGTGTGGGCGGAGTCGCTCGCGATCCAGGAGCGGCTGCTGATCGAGCTGGGGCGGATCGTGCAGCGTCACGGGGCGGAACTCGCCCTGCCGGTTTCGGAGGTGCGGCTGGCCGGCCCGATGCCGCAGGCCGCGCCGATAGCGCAGGCCGGGGCGATGGCGATGGCCGCCGGCGGCGCGCGGCCGGGATAGAGCATCATCCGATCAGATGGACTCATCTGATCGGATAAAGATGCTCTGAATATCAATATCATAGAGCACTACATCCGATCCGGATGGATCGGAAAGTGCTCTAGAGCATCATCCGATCAGATGGACTCATCTGATCGGGTGATGCTCCGAGACGGCGGCGGGCGGGGCGGAAAAAAAACGGCGGATCGGAGGTGTAACCATCCTGAAGCGGGCAACGTAAGGTGTATGCCGGCTCGTTGGCCGGACGGCGTCGCGACGCCGGACTGACGCCCCGCACAGGAGAGACACGCCGATGAGTTCGACCGGACCCGGACACGACGCCGCCGATACTGGCGCCGCGAACCGCCTGCTGGAGACGCTTTCGACGGTTCGCTGGAACCGGTTTCACACGATGGCGGTGCTGCTGTTCGGCCTGGGCTGGGCGCTGGATGCGTTCGAGGTGACGCTGATCGGCAATGTGCTGGGGGCGCTGCGGCAGCATTTCGGGCTCGGCAGCAACGCGATGTCGGTCATTCTGGCGGCGTGGTTCGTCGGGCTGATGATCGGGGCGGCGGGGTTTGGCGCGCTGTCCGACCGGTTCGGGCGGCGGCGGGTGTTTCTGGCCAGCCTCGTTCTGTATGGCGTGGCGACGCTGGCGACGGCGTTCGCGCCGAACCTGCTTGCGCTGCTGGCGCTGCGGCTGCTGGGCGGCATTGGCGTCGGCGCGGAATATTCGGCGATCAACGCGGCGATCGCCGAGCTGGTGCCGAGCCGCTCGCGCGGGCGGGCGGCGGCGATCGTGCTGAATTTCTGGCCGCTGGGCAGTTTCATCGCGGCGCTGCTGGCCTGGCTGGTGCTCTCGGCGCTGCCGCCGGATCTGGGCTGGCGGGTGGTGTTCGGGCTTGGCGGGGTCATCGCGCTGTCCGCCGCCTGGTTTCGCCGGCATCTGCCGGAGAGCCCGCGCTGGCTGATCGATGCCGGACGGGCGGAGGATGCGCGCGCCATCATCGCCGGGATCGAGGCGGGGCTGACCTCGTTGCCGCCGCCGGCCTCGGTGCCGATCGCGCACCGGATTCGCCGCGAGGCGGGGCAGTTCGGGCGGCTGGCGCGGCAATATCCGGGCCGGCTGCTGCTCGGCGCGGCGCTCGATTTCGCCGAGGCAGCGGGATATTACGGGCTGTTCGCCTTCCTGCCGATCGTTGTTCTCCCGGCGCTGCATCTGCCGGCGGACCGGCTGCCGCTGTTCTATCTCGCCGGCAGCGTGGGAGCCGCCGTGGGCGGGCTGGCCGCGGCGGCGCTGCTCGACCGGGTCGGGCGGAGCTGGACGGTGGGCGGGTTCTATCTCGCCACCGCGCTCGGTCTCGTGCTGTTCGCCCTCGTGACCGGGCTTGGCGCGGGCTGGATCATGCTCGGCTTCGCGCTGGTGAACCTGCTGGCGACGGGAAGCTGGATCGCCGCCTATCCGACCTTCTCGGAACTGTTCCCGACCGCGCTGCGGGCGACGGGGATTGGCGCCTCGGTCGCGGTGGGGCGGGTGGGCGCGGCGCTCTCGCCGTTCCTGGTCGGCTATGTCGGCGCGCGCTCGATGCCGGCGGCGCTGATCATGCTCGCCGCGTTCTGGGCGCTGGGGGCCATCGCCATCCTGGTCTGGCGGCTGCGCGGCGGGATCGAGGCGCGGGGGCTCGCCCTTGAGCAGCTCAGCGCCGCACCCGCGCGCGGCGTGTAGGGTGCGGCCGATGCTCGACATGACCACAGGCGAGGCGTCGATCCCGGTGATCGCCGCGGAGGGACCGGTGCTGGTGTTTGGCGGCTGCTACAGCAACCTGCAGGCGACGCGGGCATTGCTGGACGCGGCGCGGGCGCACGGGATTCCGCCCGAGCGGATGATCTGCACCGGCGACGTGGTGGCGTATGGCGCCGATCCGCAGGCCTGCGCCGACCTGATCCGCGGCCACGGGATCGCGACGGTGATGGGCAATTGCGAGGAGCAGCTCGGCGCGGGGCGGCCGATTGCGGCTGCGGCTTTACCGAAGGCTCGTCTTGCGACCGGCTGGCCGCCGCCTGGTTCGCCCATGCCGATGCGCGGATCGACGATGCGACGCGGCGCTGGATGGCCGCCCTGCCCCGGCGGATCGACCTCGTGATCGGCGGGCGGCGGATCGCGGTGGTGCATGGCGCGCCGAGCCGGATCAACCGTTTCCTGTTCGCCTCCGACCCTGACCTGGTGCTGGCCGGGGAGATCGGCATCACCGGGTGCGACGGGGTGATCGCCGGGCATTGCGGCATCGGCTTCACCCGGCGGATCGGGGAGCTGGTGTGGCACAATGCGGGGGCGATCGGCATGCCGGCGAATGACGGCACGCCGCGCTGCTGGTATTCGATCGTCACCCCCACTGATGCCGGGCTGGAGATCGGGCTGCACGCGCTCGACTATGATTACCGCGCGGCGGCGGCTTCGATGCGGCGGGCCGGGCTGCCGGAGGAGTATGCCGACACGCTGGAGAGCGGGATCTGGCCCAATCTCGACATTCTGCCGCATGCCGAGCGGGCGGCGACGGCGACGCGGCTGGAGCAGAGACCGGCGGCGGATGCGCGCGTGGCGCTGGAGGCGCTGGAGACGCTGTGGTTCAACACCGGCACGCTCTGCAACCTCGCCTGCGAGGGCTGCTATATCGAAAGCTCGCCGCGCAACGACCGGCTCGGCTGGCTGCGGCTGGAGGGCTTGCGCCGGGTGCTGGACGAGGCGGCGGACCGCCATCCCGAGCTGCGGGAGATCGGGTTGACCGGCGGCGAGCCGTTCATGAACCCGGAGATCGAGGCGCTGATCGGGCTCGCGCTCGACCGGGGCTATCGGGTGCTGGTGCTGACGAATGCGATGACGCCGATGCGCCACCACATGGCGGCGATCGCCGGGTGGCGGGGGCGGGATTTGCATCTGCGCGTCTCGCTCGATCATCATACCGAGGCGGGCCACGCGGCGCTGCGCGGGCCGCGCGCCTGGGGGCCGGCGCTGGAGGGGATCGGCGCGCTGTTCGCGTCCGGGTTCCAGCCCTCGATCGCGGCACGGTTCGACCCGGCGGTGGAGGACGAGGCGGCGACGCGGGCGGGGTTCGCCCGGCTGTTCGCGGCACAGGGCTGGGAGATTGACGCGTTCGACCCCGAGCATCTGGTGCTGTTCCCGGAGATGGACGTGCCGGCGGCGGCGGCGGGGGTGAGCGCCGCCGCCTGGGCGGCGCTGCGGCCGCGCGGGGCGGATGCGATGTGCCGCACCTCGCGCATGGTGGTGCAGCGCAGGGGCGAGGCGGCGCTCTCGATCGTCGCCTGCACGCTGCTGCCCTATGAGGCGCGGTTCGATCTCGGCGGCACGCTGGAGGAAGCCTCCCGGGCGGTGACGCTCGACCATCCGCATTGCGCGCGGTTCTGCGTATTCGGCGCATCCTCCTGCATGAGTGCGAGGTAAGACAGACATGAGCACGACGACGATCGGGCGCGCCAAGCGGCGCGGCAACGCGCGGGCGCTGGGTTTCGCGGCGCTCGCGCTGGGGCTGGTCGCCCTGGTGGTGGCGTTGGAGCGGCAGGGGGTTTCCATCGCCAGGCTGGAGGGCGATCTCGCCGGGCTGCGCGAGGCGGTGGCGGCGCATCCGCTCGCCGGGTTTGTTTTCTATTTCGGGCTTTACGTGGCGGCGACTTCGCTCTCGGTGCCGGGGGCGGCGGTGCTGACGCTCGGCGCCGGCGCGCTGTTCGGCGTGGCCGAGGGCGCGGTGCTGGTCTCGTTCGCCTCGTCGATCGGCGCGAGCCTCGCCTTTCTCGCCGCCCGCTTCCTGCTGCGGGATTTCGCCCTCGTCCGCTTTCCCGCGCTGTTCGAGCGGATCGAGCGCGGGATCGCCCGCGACGGGGCGTTCTATCTGGTCTCGCTCAGGCTGGCGCCGGTGGTGCCGTTCTTCGCCGTCAACCTGCTGGCGGGGCTGACCAGCCTGCGGCTGCGCGGCTTCTACCTCGCGAGCCAGATCGGCATGCTGCCGGCGACGCTGATCTATGTGAATGCCGGGGCCTCGCTCGCCACACTTGGCGGGCATGGGCCGATCCTCACCCCGCGCCTCGTGATCGGCCTGCTGTTGCTGGCCGCCCTGCCGCCCGTGGCGCCGCGGCTGCGCGACGCGCTGGCCGCCCGCAGGCTCTATGCGCGGTTTGCCCGGCCGAAGCGGTTCGACCGCAACCTCGTGGTGATCGGCGCCGGCGCGGGCGGGCTCGTCGCGTCCTATGTCGCGGCTGCGGTGAAGGCGAAGGTGACGCTGGTCGAGGCCGGCGAGATGGGCGGGGACTGCCTCAATTCCGGCTGCGTGCCGTCGAAGGCGTTGCTCCACGCCGCGCGCGCGGGGAAGGATTTCCACGCCGCCATCGCCGATGTCCGCGCCGCCATCGCGGGGATCGCGCCGCATGATTCGGTGGCACGCTACGAGGGGCTCGGCGTCGAGGTCCGGCGCGGGCGGGCGGTGATCGAATCGCCCTGGTGCGTCGCGGTTGAGGGCGAACGGATCACCACGCGGGCCATCGTGATCGCCGCCGGGGCGGAACCGTTCGTGCCGCCCATTCCCGGGCTTGCCGAGGCGCCCTACGCCACCTCGGAAACCCTGTGGGATATCGGGGACCTGCCGCGGCGGCTCGTCATTCTCGGCGGCGGGCCGATCGGCTGCGAGATGGCGCAGGCCTTCGCCCGGCTCGGCAGCGCGGTGACGCTGGTGGAGATGGCCGAGCGGCTGCTGGTGCGCGAGGATGACGAGGTGTCGGCGGCGATGGCGGCGGCGCTCGCGCGCGATGGCGTCGCCATCCGCACCGGCCACAAGGCCGAGGCGGTGACGCGTACGGAGGCGGGCTTCGCGCTTGTCGCGACCAGCGGGGCGCAAACCGCCGAACTGCCGTTCGACCGGCTGCTGGTCGCCATCGGCCGGCGGCCGCGGGTGAGCGGTTACGGGCTGGAGGCGCTCGGCATTCCGCTGACCCCGGCGAAGACGATCGAGACCGATGACGGGCTGCGCACGCTCTATCCCAACATCTTCGCCTGCGGCGATGTCGCCGGGCCCTACCAGTTCACCCATATGGCCGGGCATCAGGGCGGGTATGCCGCGCTGGGCGCGCTGTTCGCCCCGTTCTGGCGGTTCCGCCCGCGCTACAAGGCGGTGCCGGCGGTGACCTATACGAGCCCGGAGATCGCCCGGGTCGGGCTGAACGCGCGCGAGGCGGCGGCGCGGGGCATCGAAGCCGAGATCACCCGCTACGATTTCGCCGAACTCGACCGCGCCATCGCCGAGGCGGATACCGAAGGCTTCGTCACCGTGCTGACGCGGCGGGGCAGCGACCGCATCCTCGGCGCCACCATCGTCGGCACCCAGGCCGGCGAGCTGCTCACCGGCTTCACCCTCGCCATGCAGCACGGGCTCGGGCTGAAGGCGCTGATGGGCACGATTTTCCCCTATCCCACGCGGTCCGAGGCGATCCGCGCCGTCGCCGGGCAGTGGCGGCAGGCGCACGCCTCGGCGCGCGGGCTCGCGATCCTCGAACGGTTCCACCGGTGGCGGCGCGGCTGAGCGTCGTCATCCCGGCGCTCGACGAGGCGGACAATCTCGCCCGCCTGCTGCCGGAGCTGCTCGGGGCGGCGCACCTGGTCGAGCGGGTCATCGTCAGCGACGGCGGCAGCCGCGACGGCTCGGCGGCGCTGGCGCGGCGGCTCGGCGCGCTTGTGATCGAGGGGGCGTCGGGGCGCGGCGCGCAGCTGGGCCGCGGCGTTGCGGCCGCCGGGCCGGGCTGGCTCTGGCTGCTGCACGCCGACACGATCCTGCAACCGGACTGGGCGGCGGCGCTGGCCGCGTGCCTCGGCACCGCCGATCCGGGCCGCGCCTATTACGCGAGGCTGCGCTTCGCCTCGCCCCGGCGGCGGGCGCGATGCGCCGAGGCGATGGTCCGCGCCCGCTGCGCGCTGTTCGCCCTGCCCTATGGCGACCAGTCGCTGCTGGTGCGGGGCGCGCTGCTGGAGGCCGTGGGCGGGGTGCCGGCGCTGGCGCTGATGGAGGATGTGGCGCTGGCGCGGCGCCTCGGCCGGCGGCGGCTCGCGGCGATGAAGCTCGTCGTGACCACCGACGCCGCCGCCTATGAGCGGGATGGCTGGCTGCGCCGCAGCGCCGGCAATCTCTGGCGCCTCGCCCGCTTCCTCGCCGGCGGCGACGCCGGCCGGATGGCGGGGGGCTACAGGCGGTAGGGCGCGCGGCGCGGATCACGCCTTGCCGGATTCGTCCTTCTTGTGGGCCATCAGCGCCATCAGCCTGCGGTCGCGCCAGGCCGAGCGCGCGGCGAGTTCGGAGTCCGGCAGGGCGGCGCGGCGCTGGCGCTCGACCTCGGCGATCAGCCCGTCATCCCAGCCCAGCTCGACGCCGCGCGCGCCGGCGATGGTTTCGTACATGCCGCGGAAGCGGCGCGCGTAATCGGCGACGCCGCCGGGGGCGTTGAGGTCGATCGTCTCGAACGGGCCCATGAAGCTCCAGCGCAGGCCGAGGCCGGCGGAGACCGTGCGGTCGAGATCGGCGACAGAGATGATTCCCTCGGCCACCAGGCGGAAGGCCTCGGCGAGCAGCAGGCCTTGCAGGCGGTTGAGGGCGAACCCCTCGATCTCGCGGGTGAGCGCCACCGGCTCCTGGCCGACCTGTTCCATCAGGGCGCGGACGCGGGGCACGACATCCGGCCCGGTCCAGGGGGCGGGCACCAGCTCGACCACCGGGATGAGATAGGGCGGATTGACCGGATGGGCGATGAGGCAGCGCGCGCGGCAGGCGACATGCTCGGTGAAGGCGGAGGCGGGAATGCCGGAGGAAGAGCTGCCGACCAGGGTTTCCGGGCCCAGCACCGCATCCAGCGCGGAGAAGATGAGCCGCTTCTGCTCGACGGTTTCGAAGACGCTTTCCTGCACATAGGACGCGCCGGCGACCGCCTCCGCCAGGGTGGCGGCGAGGCTGATTCGGGGGAGGATTTCGGCGGCGCTTGCGACCAGCCCGGCGGCCTCGAGATCGCGCAGGCGCGCCTCGATCAGGGTGGCGGCGCGGGCGGCGCCGCCCGCCGCCGCATCGAATACCGCGACATCGTGCCCGGCGCGGGCGAACACGATGGCCCAGGCCGAGCCGACCAGCCCGGCGCCGACGACAGCAATCTTCATGCAACTCTCCATCATGGCTTAGAGCATCATCCGATCGGATAAAAATGCTCGGTTTATCAACATGCCAGGGTTTGTGACGGGACTGGCGGGCGGCGCGGCTCAGAAGCCGACGCGGTCCGCCCCCTTGAGCGACAGGATCTCCCGCGCCTCGTCCGGTGTGGCGATGCCAAGGCCGAGGCCCTCGACGATCTGGCGGACCTTGCGGACCTGCTGGGCGTTGGAGTCGGCGAGCCGACCGGGGCCGATCCAGAGCGAATCCTCCAGCCCGACGCGGACATTGGCGCCCATCGCGGCGGCCTGGGCGGCGATGGGCAGCTGGTTGCGGCCGGCGCCGAGGACGGACCAGCGATACTGGTCGCCGAACAGCCGGTCGGCGGTGCGCTTCATGTGCATCACGTCTTCCGGGTGCGGGCCGATGCCGCCGAGAATGCCGAAGACGGTCTGGATGAACAGTGGCGGCTTCACCAGGCCGCGGCCGAGGAAATGGGCGAGATTGTAGAGATGGCTGGTGTCGTAGCACTCGAACTCGAAGCGGGTGCCTGAGTCGCCCAGGGTGCGCAGGACGTATTCGATGTCGCGGAAGGTGTTGCGGAAGACGAGGTCGCGCGAGTTTTCAAGCGTTTCGGCCTCCCACGGATGGCGGAACTCCTTGAAGCGGTCGAGCATCGGGAAGAGGCCGAAATTCATCGAGCCCATGTTCAGCGAGGCGACCTCGGGGCGGAAGCTGGCGGCGGGGCGGACCCGCTCCTCGACCGTCATGTAGGGCGCGCCGCCGGTGGTGAGGTTGATGACGGCGCCGGTGCGCTGCTTCACCCGCGGCAGGAAGCGGGCGAAGGCCTCGGGCGACTGGTCTGGCCGGCCATCCCGCGGATCGCGGGCGTGGAGGTGGAGGATGGCGGCACCGGCCTCGGCGGCGGCGACGGCGGAATCGGCGATCTCCTCCGGGGTGATCGGCAGATGCGGCGACATGCTCGGCGTGTGGATCGCGCCGGTGACGGCGCAGGTGATGATGACCTTGCGTGGTGTTCCGCGCGATTCGCTCATTCCCTCGTTTCCCCCTGGAGCGCTTTCCGATCCATCCGGATCGGATATCGGGCTCAATGTTATTGATAATTGAAGCGCTTTCCGATCGACCCGGATCGGATGCAGCGCTCTGTGGCATTGATGGCCAGAGCACCTCTACCCGATCGGATGACGCCAGCCGATCGAACGACGCCCTGGTTTCGGCGTGCCCCGTTGCGGGGCTGTTTCATGGCCGCAAGGAGGCCATGCGCGCGGCGGTTTGGCAAGAGTGCCGGCGCGCGCGGGCGGCATTCCGGGCATTTTCAGATCGCGGCGCCGGCTGCCGCCCGGGTGCGCTGGCGCGGGAGCAGCAGCAGGCAGGCCATGCCGGTGACCATGACGGCGGCGGCCATCCACAGCGCGCCGTCGTAACTGCCGGTGAGGGCCGCGATGTAGCCGGAGACGGCGGGGGCGACGATCTGGGCGGCGCCGAAGCTGATCGTCATCCGCGCCATCGCCTTCGAGGGGTTGCGCGGGTAGAGCCGGCCGATAATGGTCAGCGTCATGCTGGTGACGCCGTTGAACGCGCAGCCGTAGAGGGCGGCGCCGAACAGCGACAAAGCGAGGCCGCGCGTGGTGGCGCCGATCGCGATGCTGAGGGTGAGCAGGGCGAAGGCGGCGAGCAGGGCCCGGATGTCGCCGGTGCGGCGGGCCACGCGGTCCCAGAGCGGGGCGGTCGGGATCGCGCCGAGGCCGACCGCGACCCAGACCAGGTTCCCCATCCCGCGCAGCGCCGGCAGATGCGCCACCAGGGCGACGATGAAGGTGGCGCTGACGACATAGCCGACGCCGGCGCAGAAATAGGCGGCGACGAACAGCGCCATCCAGCGGGCGACGGGCGGCGTGTCCGCCAGGGCGGCGGGGCCGGCGGCATCGGCCGGCGGGGGCATCGGCATCCAGACCCAGGCGGGGATGAGGAAGACGATGCCGAACAGGCCGGAGGCGATCCACTCGCCGGCCCAGTCGAGCCGGCCGGCCATCGCCATCGGCAGCAGGCCGGAGACGACGATGCCGAGGCCGAGGCCGCCGAAGGGGACGCCGAGTTCGAGCCGCCTGCCGTGATGGCGCAGCCAGGCGAGCATCAGCCCGGTGCCGAGCAGCAGCGCGCCCACCGCCGTCATGCCGGCGAGGAAGCGCAGCACCGCCCAGACGACGAGGCTGGTGGTCAGGCCCATCGCCGCCGTGGTGAGGACGGCGAGGACCAGCAAGGCGCGGTAGAACAGGAAGCGGGTGCGCAGGTTGCCGATCGCGGCGATCAGGAGCGTGCCGGTCATGTAGCCGGCGTAATTGACGGTGGCGAGCCAGCCGCCGCCGGTGACGGAGAGATGCGCCTGGTCCTGCATCACCGGCAGCAGCGGCGTGTAGAGGAAGCGGGCGAGGCCGACGGTGAGGACCATGCTGGCGATGCCGGCCGCCATGACCTTCGCGGCCTCGCGGTCGGTCGCGGTTATGGCGGCGGGAGACTCGGCGATGGATGACATGGCAGGCCTCATGACTGACCTGCCATGCTTAACGGAATGGCGCGGCGCCGCCAATCGTTCCGGCGCCGGCCGGCGTGGCTGACGCTGTGCGAGAGCGTCAGCCGGCGTGGCTGGTGCCGAACAAGGGCGTCAGCCGGCGTGGCTGGTGCCGAACAAGGGCGTCAGCCGGCGTGGCTGACGCTGAGCAAGAGCGTCAGCCGGCGTGGCTGACGCCGGCAAGGTGCTCCATCCGCTCGGTGTCGGCGCCGAGTTCGGCGGCGGAGCCGTCATAGACGACCTCGCCATCGGACAGGACATAGGCGCGGTCGGCGAGCTGGAGGGCGAGATGGGCGTTCTGCTCGACCAGAAGGATCGACATCCCCTCCCCCTTCATCCGCCCGATCGTGCGCATGACTTCCTGGACGATGACCGGGGCGAGGCCCTGGGAGGGTTCATCGAGGATCAGGAATTTCGGGTTGAGCAGCAGCGCGCGGGCGATGGCGAGCATTTCCTGCTCGCCGCCCGAGAGCCGGCCGCCCTTGCTGGTCTTGCGTTCCTCAAGCCGCGGAAACAGCTTGTAGATCGTCTCGATGGTCCAGGGCCCCTTGGTTTCGGGGGAACGAGCAGGTTTTCATGCACCGTCATGTGGCCGAAGATCTTGCGGCCTTCGGGGACATATCCGACGCCGGCATTGGCGATGCGATGGGAGGCCGCCTTGGTGACATCCTTGCCGAAGAGCTTGATGTTGCCGCCGCGGGGCGGGGTCAGGCCCATGACGCTGCGCATCGTGGTGGTCTTGCCGGCGCCGTTGCGGCCGAGCAGGGCGATCAGCTCGCCCTGGTTCACCTTGAGCGAGACGCCGTGCAGGATGTGGCTCTTGCCGTAATAGGTTTGCAGGCCGTCGGCTTCGAGAACGGCACTCATGCGGCGGTCTCCTCGATGGCGGTTCCAAGATAGGCGCTCTGGACGCGGGGATTGGCGGAGATTTCCGCCGCCGTGCCCTCGGCGAGGAAGGTGCCGTTGTCGAGCACGGTGATGCGGTCGGCGATGCCGAACACGATCGCCATGTCGTGCTCGACGAACAGCATGGTGATGCCCTGGTCCTTGTTGAGGCGGCGGATCAGGTCGGTCATGTGGTGGGTTTCCTCATCGCCCATGCCGGCGGTCGGCTCGTCGAGCAGGAGGAGGCGCGGATGGCGCGACAGGGCGATGCCGATTTCGACCACGCGCTGGTCGCCATGCGACATCTCGCCGACGATGCGGTCCGCCTTGTCGGCGATGCGGGTGACGTGGAGCAGTTCGTCGACCTTTTCATCGACCTTCGCGCGCGTCGCCCGCGAGATCCAGGGGCGGAGCTGCAGCCCCATCGCCGTTTCCACCGCGACGCGGACATTCTCGTAGACCGAGAGCGAGAGGAAGACCTGGGTGATCTGGAAGGTGCGGATGATGCCGCGGCGGACCAGATCGTTCGGGCTGACCGCGGTGATCGGCTGGCCGTCGAAGAGGATCTGCCCCTCGGTGGGCGGGAAGAAGCCGCTGATCAGGTTGAACAGCGTGGTCTTGCCGGCGCCGTTCGGGCCGATGACGGCGCGCAGTTCGCCCGGCTCGACGGCGAGCGAGATGTCCTTGAGGGCCTGGAGCGCGCCGAAGCGGCGGCCGACATGTTCGAGTTTCAGAAGGCTCACGACCGCCCCCTCCCCTTGATGAAGCCGAGCAGACCCTGCGGGAAGAACAGCACCGACAGGACGAAGATCAGGCCGATATAGCTCATCCAGTTCTGGGTGACGCTGGAGAGATAGTCCTGCGCCGCGATGTAGATGACGGCGCCGAGGAACGGCCCCCAGAAGCTGCGCATGCCGCCGAGCACGCAGATGACCACGAAGGAGCCGGAGAGCTGCCATTGCAGGTCATCCGGCGAGGCGAAGGCGGTCAGCATCGCGTTCAGGCTGCCGGCGAGGGCGGTGATGAAGGCCGAGATCGCGAAGGCGACCCAGATCTGCTTGTCCACCGCGACGCCGAGGAAGCGCAGGCGGGTGGTGTTCTCGCGCGTCGCGACGAAGGCGTGGCCCATCGGCGAGCGGAGGATCTGCCAGACGACCAGCATGACCGCGGCGAACAGGGCCAGCACCACGTAATAGAACCGGGCCGGGCCGAGCTTGATCGATTCGCCGGCGAGATGCAGCGGCACGCGGGAGAAGCCGGTCAGCCCGTCCTCGCCGCCGGTCACGGTGTTCCAGCGCACCGCGAGGAAGTAGAACATCTGGCCGAAGGCGATGGTGATCATCGAGAAGTAGATGCCCTTGCGCTTCATCACCATCGGGCCGACCAGGATGCCGCCGATGCCGCCGAGCAGCGTGCCGGCGATGAGGGCGAGCGGCATCGAGGGAATCACGTGGATGATGAACAGGCCGGTGCCGTAGGCGCCGAGGCCGAAATAGGCGGCGTGGCCGAAGGACAGGCCGCCGGTGTAGCCGAGCAGCAGGTTCAGCCCGGTCGCGGCCATCGCGTAGATCAGCACGCGGGAGGCGAGATCGGTGAAGCCGCCGATCGCGGGCAGCCAGATCGGCACGAAGAGCAGGGCGAGCCAGATGATGGCCGCGGAAATCTCGCGGCCGCCGATCGAGGGGGCAGGCCGCGAGGACGGCCGGGTTTCAAGTGCAGAACTCATTCGAAGAGACCTTCCTGCCCGAGCAGGCCACGGGGACGGATGACCAGGACCACCGCCATGATGACGTAGATGACGACTTCCTGCGCGACCGGAAAGAAGGCCGCGGTGAGACCGGAGGCGATGCCGATGATGAGACCGCCGAGCACGCTGCCCATAAGGCTGCCGACGCCGCCGACGATGATGGCGACGAAGGCCGGCATGATCAGCGAATCACCGATGGTCGGCGACAGGCCGAGCTGGCCGGCGGCGAGGATGCCGGCGACACCGGCAAGGAAGATGCCGATCCCGAAATTCGCGGCGCGGAGGAAGAAGATGTTCACGCCGAGCGAGGAGATGGTTTCCAGATCGGCGTTGCCGGCGCGGATGCGGATGCCGATGCGGCTGTAGCGCAGCACCGCGAACAGCGCGCCCGTCACCAGCACGGTGATGGCGATGACGACGAGGCGGAAGCCGGTGAGGAAGAACATCGACGAGCTGAGCGGCGAGTTGAGGTAGTTCGGCAGCGCGAAGGGCTGGCCGATCGAGCCCCAGATCGTGCGGATCACGTCCTGCATGATCATCGCCAGCCCGAAGGTGAGCAGCAGCGAGAACAGCGGGTCGCGCCCGTAGAGCGGGCGGATCAGGAAGCGCTCGACCGCCAGGCCGACGACGACCGCCAGCAGCGGCGCGACGACCAGGCCGCCCCAGAAGCCGATATAGGGTTCGAGGGTGAAGGCGAGATAGCCGCCAAGCGCCATGAAAGTGCCATGGGCGAAGTTGATGACGCCGTTCAGGCCCAGAATCAGCGACAGACCAAGCGCCATCAGCGCGTAGAAGATGCCGACAACCAAGCCGTTGAAGGCACTGTATAGCAACAGAGATTCCACGGTTTCACTTCACATCTAGCGCCCGCGGGCGCGGCTGGAGACAGGTCGCGTGGCGGTGCTAGCGAACTGGCCCACGACTTGCGTCGTGGGCCAGCGCAGACCGCCATGCGGATGGAGATCAGCTCGGATAGGTCATCTTGCAGCCGGCCGCGGCCGGCGACAGCGCGATCGACTCGCTGGGGATGACATCCGCGACCTTGAACAGGTTCGGGTAGCTCGCGTCCTTGGGGACGTAGCCGGGGAACATGTTCGCCATCATCTGATGGTCTTCGGCGCGGTAATGCACCTTGCCCGGCTGCAGCGCGACTTCCGGCGGCAGCTCCATGCCTTCGAGCGCCTTCACGACCTTGAGCGAGTCGAGCGACTTCGCCTGGTTCGCGGCCATCGCGATGGCGTAGGCGGTGGAATAGCCGAACCAGGTTCGCGCCGTCGGCACCTTGCCGCCGCTGCGTTTCTTCACTTCGGTGACGAAATCGGCGACATGCGGCACGCCGGGCTGGTTCCAGTACCACTCGAAGGTCCACCAGCCGAGGAGCGCGGCCTTCGGCAGCGCCTGGAGAACCTCGATTTCCTGCAGCGCGCCGGCGATGGCGATCTGCTTGTCGAGACCGAACTGCACGGCCTGCTTGAGCAGGTTGACGAGGTCGTCACCCGCCTGCAGGCAGATCAGCACGTCCGGCTTCGCGGCGCGGGCGCGGATCAGGTAGGACGAGAAATCGGTGGTGCCGAGCGGTGCGAGGGCATGACCCACGGCTTCGCCGCCGGCCTTCTTCAGCTGCACCATGTAGTCCTTGTAGAGGGCGTGGCCGAAGGCATAGTCCGGGACGATGAAGAACCACTTCTTGCCGAACTTGCTGAAGAGGGTCTTGAAGTCACCGGCGGTGAGCATCCAGGTGGTCGAGCAGGTGCGGAACGTGGTCCAGTGGCACTTGCTGCCGGTCACGTCGTCGGCGTGGCCGCCGGTGTCGACGAACAGCATCTCGTGCTGGAGGGCGAACTGGCTGAGCGATTCGGACGCGGCGGAGTTCACCGTGCCCATGAGGAAGTTCACCTTGTCCTCGGCGACGAGCTTCTGCGCCTTGCTGACGGCGGGCCCGGGAAGGCTGTTGTCGTCCTCGACGAGGAGCTGCACGGGCCGGCCGAGAATGCCGCCCTTCTTGTTGATCTCGTCGACCGCCATGGTGGCGCCGATGATCTCGTTGTGACCCGCCGGCGCATAGACGCCGGTGCGCGGATCGATCATGCCGATCTTGACCGGCTTCTCGCTGGCGCCCCAGGTGACCTGCGGCAGGACCAGGCTGGAAACGCCGGCCGCAGCGCCGGCCTTGAGCAGGCCGCGGCGGTTGAACGATGCAGAATTCACAAAATCCATTTGGATCATTTCCCCTTCCGTATTGTGGCCACGCCAGGCGGCACACCGGCTCAGCGACACATGCGGCCCGCTTTCACTAACGAGACGATCTGACAACATTGTGATGCCGACGACCCCGTGACGACCGCACGTCACAACCCGGTTGTATCGTGCATGCCTGATCTGTCAACCGCCGTAAGGTCGTAAAACGTCGCCGCGAAAAGCTATTTTGAAACAAATGTCCAGTAGTGCGACTGTCGTCCTGCTTTCGTCGCCTTGGCTTCATAGCGCGTCGCGGGCCAGTCATCCGGTCGGGACGTCGTTTTATTTAACAAAGAAAATGTAACATCGTTAGAAAAGACTTCATCAACCCATTGTTGATAGGTCGGGTCGTCGCTGGCGATGCGCCATAGGCCACCGGGACGCAGCACGCGCGCAACCTCGGCGAGAATGGCGGGATGGACGAAGCGACGCTTGGCGTGGCGCGCCTTCGGCCAGGGATCGGGGAACATCAGGAACAGGCGGGAGACCGAGCCCGCCGGCAGGCCGCGCAGCAGGGCGCGGGCGTCGTCGTCATGCACGCGCAGGTTGGGGGGAACCGTCGGCTCGGCGCCCTCGGGGGCGAGACGCGAGAGCAGCGAGGCGATGCAGTTGACGAACACCTCGCAGGCGACGAGGCCGATATCGGGATTGGCCGCGGCGATCGCCTCGGCGTGTTCGAACCCGCCGGCGCCGACCTCGAGCCACAGCTCCCTCGGCGCGATCGCGAAATCCTGCCCCGGCCAGCGCAGCCGGGGCAGCAGGGTCTCGATCAGCTCTTCCTGGCGTGCCCGCAGCGCGTGGCCGCGGGCACGGCCGTAGA
The DNA here is from genome assembly GCF_907164655.1 of Acidocella sp. C78. Classification (NCBI taxonomy): domain Bacteria; kingdom Pseudomonadati; phylum Pseudomonadota; class Alphaproteobacteria; order Acetobacterales; family Acidocellaceae; genus Acidocella; species Acidocella sp. C78. The sequence goes on along the minus strand of NZ_CAJQZK010000060.1, from coordinate 76,007 downwards.
GCCGGTCGGGCGGCGGTTTCAGCGCCCGCCCGGCTGCATCGTCAGCGGCCAAAAGCGGCCTTCAGCGCCGGCGCGAGGTCGGTCTTCTCCCAGGTGAAGGTGCCGAGCTGATCGTCCGGCTCGCGGCCGAAATGGCCGTAGGCGGAGGTCGGCACGTAGATCGGCCGGTTGAGGCGCAGATGCTCGCGGATGCCGCGGGGGGTGAGGTTCACCAGCTCGCGCAGCGCGGTTTCGAGCTTCACGTGATCGACATCGCGCTCGGTGCCGTGCATGTCGACATAGACCGACAGCGGATGGGACACGCCGATCGCGTAGCTGACCTGGATGGTGCAGCGGGTGGCGAGGCCGGCGGCGACCACGTTCTTGGCGAGGTAGCGGCACATATAGGCGGCCGAGCGGTCGACCTTGGTCGGGTCCTTGCCGGAGAAGGCGCCGCCGCCATGCGGGGCCGCGCCGCCATAGGTGTCGACGATGATCTTGCGCCCGGTCAGGCCGCAATCGCCGTCCGGCCCGCCGATGACGAACTTGCCGGTCGGGTTCACGTAGAACTGATCGTCCGGGCACATCCAGCCCTCGGGCAGCAGCTCGGAGACCAGCGGGCGGAGCATCGCCTTGATCTCGTCCTGGCTCATCCCGTCCTCGTGCTGGGTCGAGACCACGATCGAGGTGGTGCCGACCGGCTTGCCATCGGCATAGCGCAGGGTGACCTGGCTTTTCGCGTCCGGCAGCAGGCCGGCGGCGCGGGCATCGCCGATCTTGCGCAGCTCGGTCATGCGGCGGAGGATCAGATGGGCGTAATAGATCGGCGCCGGCATCAGCGCGTCGGTCTCGGAGCAGGCGTAGCCGAACATGATGCCCTGGTCGCCCGCGCCCTCGTCCTTGTTGCCGGCGGCATCGACGCCGACGGCGATATCGGCCGACTGCTCGTGCAGCAGCACGTCGATCTTCGCGTCGCGCCAGGAGAAGCCATCCTGCTCGTAGCCGATGTCATGCACCGCGAGGCGGGCGAGATGGGCGAGATATTCGCGGGTGATGGTCGAGGGGCCGCGGGTTTCGCCGGCGAGCACGATGCGGTTGGTCGTCACCAGCGTTTCGCAGGCAACGCGCGCATAGGGGTCGGCCGCCAGGAAGGCGTCGAGCACCGTATCCGAAATCCGGTCGGCAACCTTGTCGGGGTGGCCCTCGGAGACGGATTCCGAGGTGAACAGGTAGTCACCTTTGTCGCGCATGGATTTCTCCTCTTGTCGCGAGACGTCGTGCCCATGCCGGGCGGCGGCGCCGGCCGAATGCCGGAGCGTGCCGGGGCATGGCGCAATCGCGCCCGGGGGTCAAGACGAGGGGCGGCGGCAGAGCGATTTCCGATCCATCCGGATCGGATGCAGCGCTCTGTGACATGAATAAATAGAGCATCTTTATCCGGTCAGATGACGCCATCCGATCGGATGATGCTCTACAGGCCGAGCAGGTCGCGCATGCCATAGCGCCCGGGCGGGCGGGCGGCCAGCCACAACGCGGCGCGGACCGCGCCTTCAGCGAAAATCCGCCGGTCGAGCGCGTGATGGGTCAGCGTGATCTGCTCGACGGCGCTAGTGAAGATGGCGCTGTGGCTGCCGACGATCTGCCCGCCGCGCAGGGCGGCGAAGCCGATGGCGCCGGTCTCGCGCATGCCGGTATGGCCATCGCGCCCGGAGTCCTTCACCGAATCAAGCTCCACCCCCCTGCCCCGCGCCACCGCGGCACCGATCGCCAGCGCGGTGCCGGAGGGCGCATCGATCTTCTGGCGGTGGTGCATTTCGAGGATTTCGGCGTCGTGGGTTTCGGCGGCGAGGGCGGCGCCGAGGCGCTCGGCCAGCGCGATCACGAGATTGACGCCGGGGGCGAAATTCGCCGCCTGGAACACCGGAATCCGCGCGGCCGCGGCTTCGATGTCGGCCTCGGCGGCCGGATCGAACCCGGTGGTGCCGAGCACCCAGGGCGTGCCGGATGCGGCGAGGATACCGGCATGGCGGCTGACCGTGGCGGCCAGGGTGAAATCGATCACCACATCGCTGTCGTGCGCGAGGGCGGCGAGATCGCCATCGCGGCCGATGCCGCCGGCGAGCGTGGCGCCGGCCAGCGGCACCGCCTCGGCCAGCAGCTTGCCCATCCGGCCGGTGATGCCGGCAATGCCGATCCGGGTCGGGCCCATGCTCACATCCCGCCCGGATAGGCCGGGCCGCCGGCGCCCTCGGGCACCACCCAGTTGATGTTCTGCGTCGGGTCCTTGATGTCGCAGGTCTTGCAGTGCACGCAGTTCTGCGCGTTGATCTGCAGCCTCGGATCGCCCGCCTCCGCGCCGACGATTTCGTAGACGCCGGCCGGGCAGTAGCGCGTTTCGGGGCTGCGGTATTCGGCCCAGTTCACCGCGATCGCCTTCGCCGGGTCGAGCAGGGTGAGATGCGCCGGCTGGTTTTCCTCGTGATTGGTGTTGGAGATGAAGACCGAGCCGAGCCGGTCGAAGGTGAGCGCGCCGTCGGGCTTCGGATAGGCGATGGGGGTTGCGTCGCGGGCGGGTTTCAGCGCGGTGTTGTCGGCGTGGTTGCGCAGGGTCCAGGGCGACTTGCCGCGGGTGACGTAGGTTTCGAACGCGGCGTTGATCAGCCCGCCCCACATGCCGAATTTCGCGAAGCCGGGGCGGATGTTGCGCACCGCCTGCAGCTCGGGCCAGAGCCAGGAGGCGCGGACCTTCTCGGGGAAGGCATCGAGTGTCGCGGGGCGGCCGCCGGCCAGCGCCTCGGCGATCGCCTCGGCGGCGAGCATGCCGGATTTCATCGCGGTGTGGGTGCCCTTGATCTTGGGGACGTTGAGGAACCCCGCCTCGCAGCCGACCAGCACGCCGCCGGGAAAGGCGAGACGGGGGATCGACTGGAAGCCGCCCTCGTTCAGCGCCCGCGCGCCGTAGGAGATGCGCTTCGCGCCCTCGAAATAGGGGCGGATCGCCTTGTGGGTCTTGAAGCGCTGCATCTCCTCGAAGGGCGAGAGATAGGGGTTCGCGTAGTCGAGCCCGATGACGAACCCGTAGGCCATCAGGTTGCCGCCGAGATGGTAGAGGAACGAGCCGCCATAGGTTTTCGTATCGAGCGGCCAGCCGATCGTGTGCATGACCATGCCGGGATTGTGGTGCTCCGCCGGCACTTCCCAGAGTTCCTTGATGCCGATGCCGTAGGTTTGCGGATCGACCCCGTCGCGCAGGCCGAAGCGCGACATCAGCTGCTTGCCGAGCGAGCCGCGGCAGCCTTCGGCGAACACAGTATATAGAGCGCGCAGCTCCATCCCGCGCTGGTATTGCGCGGTCGGCTGGCCGTCCTTGCCGATCCCCATGTCGCCGGTGGCGATGCCGGCGACGCGGCCCTCCTCGACCAGGAGTTCGGCCGCGGCGAAGCCGGGATAGATCTCGACGCCGAGTTCCTCGGCCTTCGCGCCGAGGAAGCGGACGACATTGCCGAGGCTGACGACGAAATTGCCGTGATTGTTCATCTGCGGCGGCGTCGGCATGCGGTGGCTGCCGGATTCGGTGAGGAAGAGGAAACGGTCCTCGCCCGCTTTCGCCGAGAACTCGATCGCGCCGATATCGGCGTCGGGCAGGAGTTCGGCCATCGCGCGGGGTTCCAGCACGCAGCCGGAGAGGATGTGCGCGCCGACCTCGCCGCCTTTTTCCACGACGCAGACGGACATTTCGGGATCGAGCTGTTTCAGCCGTATCGCCGCGGACAGGCCGGCCGGGCCGGCGCCGACCACGACGACGTCGAATTCCATGGACTCCCGGGGCGGCACTGCGTCTGACATGTGGGTTCTCCTGCGCTGTCATTAACGTATAGGGAAGCGCGGGGCATTGCGCAAAGCCCGGCTCCGGGCGCAAATCGGCCGATGGACGCACAAGGCGGAAACATGACGGGAGATACGCGCGCCGCGTTGCTCGCTTCGCTTGCGCTGCAGGCGGAATGGGGGGCGGACGAGGCGTTGCTGGAGACGCCCGCCGACCATATGGCGGCACGGGTGGGCGGGCGGGACATGCCGGAGGCCGTGCCGGGGGCGACCGTGCTGAGGCCGGCATCCATCGCCCCCGCCCTGCCCGGCACCGATCCTGGCGCCCATCCTCACACCGAACCTGCTGGCGCCGCCGCAACGCTTGCCGCCCTGCGCGACGCGCTTGCGGGATTCGACCAGTGCGCGCTCAAGCGCACGGCGACCCAGCTCGTTTTCGCCGATGGCGCCGAGGATGCGCGGATCATGTTCATCGGCGAGGCGCCGGGCGCCGAGGAAGACCGGGTCGGGCGGCCGTTCGTCGGCCCGGCGGGGCAGTTGCTGGACCGGATGATGGCGAGCATCGGCCTCGATCGCGGCAAGGTGCGGATCGTCAATGTCGTGCCCTGGCGGCCGCCGGGGAACCGCACGCCTTCGGAGACCGAAATCGCCCAGTGCCTGCCGTTCCTGCACCGGCATATCGCGCTCGTGCGCCCGGCTGTGGTGGTCCTGCTCGGCGCCGTGGCCGTGCGCGCGCTGGTCGGCGGCAAGGAGGGGATTACCCGGCTGCGCGGCAAGTGGCGCGAGATCGAGGTGCCCGGGCTGGAGGGCGGGCTGCGCGCCTTGCCGACCTATCACCCCGCCTTCCTGCTGCGGCAGCCGGAGGCGAAGCGGCTGGCCTGGGCCGACCTGCTCGAATTGCGGCGCGAATGTGTCGAGTCATGCATATACGGCGAGTCTGACATGTTATTTACGCAAGTTATCACGAAAAGTTGAAATCTAGGGCGCAACGAAACCCGCAGAATTCCGGGCTTTGTCCAATTTTACGAGATTCTCAACCTCTCGGAGTGGTTGCGCAGCGGCGGAATTGGGTTGTAGCGAAACGATCATGCGAGGGGCCGTTAAAAAGCTCTCCCGCCTAAGCGTCGCCCGGGCGTGTATCGTCACCGCGGCGCTGTCTGCCGGATTGAACGTCGCCCATGCGGCGCCGGCTGGACACAGGGGGCCTTCGACCGACAGGCAGGGTGCCGCAGCGCACCCGGAATCAGTAGCGTATGCGATCCCGCGATCGGCGCCGGCAAATGGCGACGAGGTCGTGCTCGCGCGGCCGCTGGCGCCAAGCGATGTCGCGCTCTATCGGCGCATCTTCGCCGATCAGGCAGCGGGGCGGATGGCGGATGCCGCGGCGCTGATCAAGCGGCTCGGCGACCATGCGCTGATGGGGCAGGTGCTGGCGCAGCGCTATCTGGGTCCGTATCATCATTCGACGCCGCCGGAGCTTGAGGCCTGGCTCAGGAAATACGGGGGCCAGCCCGGCACCGACAGGATCAGGCACCTGCTCGCCTCGCGCCTGCCGCGCGGCGCCGCGATGCCGGCGGCGGAGGTGCAGTATCTGCCGGAGCCGGGCCTTGTGGCGAGCGGCGCGGCGACAACGCCGCGCGGCGGCAGGCACCTGCCCGCGCGGATGGCCGATCTGGTCCGGCGGCTGAGCGGCGCGGGGCAGACCAGCCACGCGATCGACCTGATCCGCCACGACGGTCATGTGTCTTCGCAGACGGGTGCGGCGTTGCGGGCCATCGTCGCACGGCACCTTTTCGAGCGCGGGGACAACGCCCAGGCGCTGGAGATTGCCGCCGACGCCGCCAGGGAAGGCGGGAACGAGGTGTGGGCGCCGGATTACATCGCGGGCCTCGCCGCCTGGCAGCTCGGCCGCCTCGCCGAGGCCAGAACCCATTTCGAACAGGCGGCCGATGCGGCGAAGGCGACCCCCGAGGAGCACGCCGCCGGCGCGTTCTGGGCGGCGCGCGCCGCGCTGCGGCTTGGCCTGCCCGACGCCTATATCGCCAGCCTCGGCAAGGCCGCGAACAACCAGGGCACGTTCTACGGCATGCTCGCGGCGCGGCTGCTCGGGCGGGACCTCGGCATGAGCGGCCTGACGGCCAGCCTGTCCGAAGCGGATGTCGAGGCGGTGGCCGCGCAGCCCGCGGGATCGCTCGCCTTCGCGCTGCTGCAGGTTGGCCGCACCGACGATGCCGCCCGCGCCCTGCGCAGCCTCTGGCCGCCCATCAAGGCAGATCCCAATCTGGGCCGGGCCGTGCTGCGGGTTGCCGCGCGGGCGGGGCTCATCGATGTCGCCATAACACTGGCGCGGACCCTGCCGGGCAACGAGATCGCGGGCGTGACGCTGCCATTGCCGGCGCTGCACCCCGCGGGCGGGTTCAGCGTGAGCCCGGCGCTCGTCTATGCGCTGGCGCGCACCGAATCCGGCTTCAACCCGCACGCCGTCTCGCGGGTGGGCGCGCGCGGGCTGATGCAGCTGATGCCGGCGACCGCGCGGGCGATGGCGCGGCGCTACGACATCACCGGCGATCTGGAGAGCCCCGCGGCCAATCTCGCGCTCGGCCAGTCCTATCTGCGGTATCTCGCCTCGCAGCCGGATGTGAACGGCGATCTGCTGCGGATTCTCGCCAGCTACAATGCCGGGCCGGTGGCCGCGACGAGATGGGCGCAGACGATCAGGGATGGCGGCGATCCGCTGATCTTCATCGAATCGATCCCGAACGCCACCACGCGGCGGTTCGTGCGGCAGGTTCTCACCGACAGCTGGATCTATGGCGAGCAGATCGGCAACATGCCCGCCAGCCTGACGGCGCTGGCCGAGGGGCATGTTCCCCGGCTGCGGGATGCGGCGATGGCGGTCGCGGCGCGTTGAACCGGACCCGCGCGACGGTGTTGTAAGGTTTCATTAAGTTTCTTGCCCTAGAGTCGGGGTCATGGATCAGAACATGACCACGGCCGCCGATGGCCCGGAGGCGCTTTTCGCGGCCGGGATTTCGGCGCACGGCAATGGGGATTACGCCGTGGCGGCGAGGTGCTTCACCGGCGTGCTCGAGGCCATCCCGGGATTCCCCGCCGCGCTCGCGAACCGGGCCCTGGCGCTATGGCTGCTCGGCGCGCTGGATGATGCGGAGCGCGATGCGAGCGCGGCCTGTGCCGCCATGCCGGGTCTTGCCGAAGGGTGGATGGTTGCCGGCGCGATCAGGATCGAGCGTGGCGATTCCGCCGGCGCCATCGCCGCCTATTCCGAGGCGGTCAAGCTGCGGCAGGGATTTGCGCCGGCGCAGGCGGGGCTTGCGGCGGCCTATCTCGCCCATGCCGACAACGCGGCGGCAGCGCGCCACGCCGCCCTCGCCCTGATGCTCGACCGGGATTGCAACCACGCGCGATTCACCCTGGGCTCCGCCGTATCGGCGCTGGGCCAGACCGAGACGGCGATCGGCCTGTTCACCCAGGTTCTGGCGGCCGAGCCGCGGCACGCCGGGGCTCTGCTCAACCGGGGCAATGCGCTTGTCGGGCTCGACCGAATCGAGGAGGGCGAGGCGGATCTGCGCGCGGCGCTCGCCATCGATCCCGACCTGCGGGAGGCCCTGGCCAGCCTTGCCGTGCTGCGGACGATCCGCGGCGATACCGGGGAGGCCATCGCGCTGTGCGACCGCGCCATCGGGCTCGATCCCGATTTCGCCATCGCGCAATGGAATCGGGGCGTCGCGGCGTTGCTGCAAGGGGATTTCGCCACCGGGTTCGAGGCCTATGAATGGCGCAAGCGCCATCCGCTCTACGGCCCGCATTTCGACCGCCTGCCCGCCCCGGTCTGGACCGGCGACAGTCTGGCCGGCCGCCATCTGCTGGTTCGTGCCGAACAGGGGCTGGGCGACACGATCATGTTCGCGCGGTTCCTGCCGCGGCTCATCGCCGAGGCGCGGCGCGTGACGCTGGCGTGCCATGCCACGCTGTTTCCGCTCTTCGCCGGGCTCGGCGTCGGGCTTTGCCGGCTGGACGAGCCGGCGCCGGCGGGAGTGGACTGCGCGATCGACCAGATGAGCCTGCCGCACGTGCTGCGGCTGACCCCGGAGACGATTCCGGCCGCGGCGGGCTATCTCGCCGCGCCGGCCGCGGCGGTGGAGCGGTTCGCCGATCTCGCGCCGCCGGCCGGCACACGGCTGTTCGGCCTGGTCTGGGCAGGAAATCCGGGCCACAACAACGACCGTCGGCGATCGTTGCCGGCCGGCGCGCTGGCGCCGCTGATCGCCAGCGAGGGCGTGCGGTTCGTCGCCCTTCAGCTCGGCGCGCGGCAGGGCGAATACGACGTGCCGAGCATGGCCGGCGCGCTTGACGATTTCGGCGCGACGGCCGGGATTCTGCACCATCTCGACGGGCTGGTGACGGTCGACACATCGATTGCCCACCTCGCCGGGGCGATGGGCAAGCCTTGCCATGTGCTGCTCTCGGCCTCGTGCGACTGGCGCTGGCTGCTCGGCCGGTCGGACACGCCGTGGTACAGTTCGATCAGGCTGCACCGGCAGCAGACGCTCGGAGACTGGAGCGGGCCGATCGGCTCGGTACTGGCAGCCCTTCACGGCTGAGCGACGGCCGCGTGCCTGGCGGCTTTCAGCGCCGCGGCCGGTCGCGGCCGGTCGCGGGGCATGGGATCGTGCAAAAATTCGTGAGCGATCCGGCGTCGGGGTCTTTTTACGCCTGCCCCGAGGTCCATCTGCTGGCAGGAGAGTGCCGCGACCATCGCGAAGGGAGAGGTGCCGAACCATGCGGACTCGGAACATGCCGGCGGCGTGCTGGCGTCTCGGAGCGGTCTGTCTTGCCTTGGCAGGGTGTTCCGGCCCGCGTCTCGCCCGGCCGATGCGGGCTTTCGTCGGCAAGCCGGAGGCCGCTCTGGTCAGGGCCATGGGCGTGCCCAACCGGCGCAGCGTTCACGGCGATGTTATCCACGATCAATACCGGCGCACCATCACCTATTCGGTGCCGGGCTGGACGGGCGGGCCGGCTTTCGTGGATCAGCGGCCGGCGATCGGCGATATTCCGCCAGCCGTTCCACCGCAGACCTACAGGAATACCTGCGTGATAACGTTTCGTATCGTTCACGGAATCGTGCGCGCCTACCGCGCCACCGGGCCCGTCTGCTAAGGCGCTTTTCGATTCATCCAGTGCGGATGCCGCGCTCTATAATATTGATAATTTTAGAATCTTTGTCCGATCAGGTGGCTCGATCCGATCGGATAAAGATGCTCTGAAGTCCGGCCCGGTAATTCAAAATCAAATATTTTGTGTCAAGTCTGTTAGCATGCTTGGCATCATCCCACACACGATCGACGAATATCTCAAACGCCGGGTCGATGCGCAGACCCGAGCCGCGGTGCTGCTGCGGGCGGGGTTTCAGGACGGAAAGCAGTTCCGTCTCGACACCGAATATGGCGATGCGGAATGCTGCGCGCTGGTGGCCGCCATCGCCGATGTCACCGGCGGCGCGACCGAGACCGTGTTCGACGAGATTGCCGATTTCTTCCTCGACTGGGCGGAACAGACGTTTCCCGGCTTCTTTGCCGTGGCGGCGGATACCAGGCGCTTTCTGATGATGCAGCCGGAGATCCACAACAGCCTGGCCTGCGGCCTGCGATCGAGCGGGCAGCGGAAAGTGGCGGAGAAATTCCGGGCGGTGGAATTGCCGGACGGGATCCGGATGCATTACCGCTCATCGAACCGGCTGGCCTATTTCTATTGCGCTCTCGCCCGCAATCTCGCGGCGCGCCGCGGCGAGATCGCCGAGATCAGCTTCATCGAGGGCGATACGGCGAGCAGCGCGGCGATCATCGAGATCCGGCTCAAACCGGAACCGGCGCTCGCGCGCGCATGACCGTTTCAGGCAGCGGCGATCCGGTCGATCGGGCGGCGATCGAGGCGCTGTGCCAGGCGATGTGCGGGGTCGTTACCGGCGATCTTTCATTGCGACTTCATACCGATAGCGCGGACCTGTCGGTTCAGAAGCTGGCGCTGATGGCGAATTTCATGCTCGAAACCGCACAGCGCGCGGTGGAGCGGAGCAGGACCTATGCCGCAGCGCTCGACAATGTGCAGCGCGTCGCCCGGCTGGAGGCCTGGCGGTTGACGCGCCCCGAGGGGGAGATTGTGCCGATCGGCCAGGTTTGCGGCCTGCCGGAGTGTGACGGCGAGGCGCTGCGCGGGATCGGATGGTTTCTCGACAGGGTGGGCGGCGGCCAGCGCGAAAGGGTCGAGAGGCTGTTCGATGGGCCGGGCGGCACGGCCGAATGGCCGGGGAACACGGCGGGGACGTGGTTTCGCACCGAGGTCAGTGCGTCGAGCGGCGATGATGAGGGGGGCGGCCACCTCGTGATCACCCAGGACATCTCCGAGCGCCACCGCGCCGCCGAGGAGATCCGCTATCTCGCCGAACACGACCCGCTGACGGGCCTTGCCAATCGCCGGCGGCTGATCTCGTGCCTCGACGCGGCGCTCGATCCTGCCCGGATCGAGACGCAGAAATTCGCGGTCCACGTGATCGATATCGACCGGTTCAAGACCGTGAACGATCTTTACGGACACACCACCGGCGACAGGGTGCTGATCGAACTTGCGGCCTGCCTGCGCGGGGAAGTGCGCGAACACGACATGATCGCGCGGAGCGGCGGCGATGAGTTCGTTGTCGTGCAAAACGGAATCTCCACCGAGCTGGATGCCAGCCGCCTCGCCGAGCGGCTGATCGGCGCGGTCGGCGAGAGGCTCGCCACGAGCGAGGCCGCCGCCGTCTCGACAACCGTGTCGATCGGCATCGCCCTCGCACCGGATGACGGGGCGACCGCCGAAGCCCTGCTTTCTCACGCCGACATGGCGCTTGGCCAGGTCAAATCGGCCAGCCGGAACGGATTCGCGTTCTTCAACACCGAGATCAACGATGCCCAGCTTGCCCGCCGGCGGATGGAGGCCGATTTGCGCGGCGCGTGCGGGCGGGATGAAATCTCGGTGCAATACCAGCCCCAGCTCGACATCGTTTCGGGGAGGATCGTCGGGTTCGAGGCTCTGGCGCGCTGGCGGCGGAACAACCGGGACATTTCACCGGCCGTGTTCATCCCCATCGCCGAAGAAACCGGATCGATCATCGAGATCGGCAGTTTCGTGTTGCGGGAGGCCTGCCGTGAAGCCGCGGGATGGCGCGCGCCGCTGCGCGTTGCGGTCAATATCTCGGTCATCCAGATCAAGCACGGCCAGTTGCCCGCACTGGTGGAGCAAGTGCTTGGCGAAACCGGGCTCGACCCCGCGCGGCTCGAACTCGAAGTCACGGAATCACTGCTGCTCGCCGATGCCGGCGCGGCGACCGATGCGCTGGCGCGCATCAGGGCGCTGGGGGTGACGATTTCGCTCGACGATTTCGGGACGGGATATTCATCGCTGGCAATGCTGCGGATGTTTCCATTCGACAAGATCAAGCTCGACCGTTCCTTCGTGGCCGATCTGGGCCGCGTGGATGAGGCGGAGGCGATCGTGCTGGCGGTTTTGGGGCTCGGGCGGGCACTCGATTTGTCGGTCGTCGCCGAGGGTGTGGAAACCGCGGCGCAGGCGGAGATGCTCCGCATGGCGGGCTGCGCGCTGTTGCAGGGATATCTGATCGGCCGCCCCGCGCCCATGGCACAGTTTGATCAGATCGTGGGACGCGCAGCCGGAGTGCCGCTGACCGGAGACACCGCGGTGCGCGCCTGACCGGGCGCCGGGGCAAACCTGCCCCGACCCTAGTGCCCCGAACCTGAAATCCGATGGATTTCAGATTGAAAGTGGACACTAGGAAAATCAATCATTTAGTGTCCTGTTCGCATCTGAAATTCACCCATGAATTTCGGGAACAGGACAATAGGGTGGTTACCGTGTCGTTGCTACGGACAGGCGAAGGTCGGCCAACGCCCGAGACGATTCCAGAAAACCGTTTGATTTCGTGGATTTGAGTGGTGGGCGCGACAGGGATTGAACCTGTGACCCCTGCCATGTCAAGGCAGTGCTCTCCCGCTGAGCTACGCGCCCGCCGTTGCGGTGCGACGGGTATTACAGGCCGCCGCCCCGCGATGCAAGAGGGGTGGAGCGGGTCAGCGCGGCGCCATCCGCAGCGCGCCGTCGAGCCGGATGGTCTCGCCGTTCAGCATGGTGTTGGCGATGATATGGCACACCAGCGCGGCATATTCCGACGGCCGCCCGAGCCGCGGCGGAAACGGCACGGCGGCGCCAAGGGCGCGCTGCGCCTCGTCCGGCAGGCCGGCCAGCATCGGGGTTTCGAACACGCCGGGCGCGATCGTCATCACCCGGATTCCGCTGCGCGCCAGCTCGCGCGCCAGCGGCAGCGTCATGCCGGCGACCCCGGCCTTGGAGGCGGCATAGGCGGCCTGGCCGATCTGACCGTCGAACGCCGCGATCGAGGCGGTGTTCACGATCACCCCGCGCTCGCCGCCCTCATCCGGCGCACCTTCCGCCATCGCCGCGGCGGCGAGGCGGATCATGTTGAACGTGCCGACGAGGTTCACCGAAATCACCCGCGCGAACCGCTCGAGCGAGGCCGGCCCCTCGCGCCCCAGCACCTTCTCGCCAAGCACGATTCCGGCGCAGTTCACCAGCCCGTGCAACCCGCCGAACGCCGCCCGCGCCGCCGCCACCGCTTCAACGGCCTGGCCGGCATCCGTCACATCGGTCCGCACGAATCGCGCGGCGGCGCCGAGTTCGCCCGCCAGCGCCATGCCCGGCGCCTCGGCCACATCCGCCAGCACCACGCGCCCGCCCTGCGCGGCCAGCGCCCGCGCCGCGGCGGCGCCAAGCCCGGAGCCGCCGCCGGTGACCAGAAACACCCTGTCGCGAATGTCCATTTTTGCTCCGCCCCGTCAGATCGCCCGGTGCGTCATCACGCCGGGCCGCCGCCCTCGCCCGAGGCCAGCTCCGGGAACGCGCTCTCGGCGAAGCGTACCACCTCGCCCGCCAGCCCGGCCTCGCCGCCCGCCTCGCCGCGCCGCAACTGCACGCGCCGGATTTTCCCGGAAATCGTCTTCGGCAGGTCGGTCACGAACACGATCTCGCGGATGCGCTTGAACGGCGCCAGCCGCGCCCGCGCATGCCGGAAGATCGACAGCGCCGTGGCCTGGTCCGCCACCGCCCCCGGCACCAGCGCGACATAGGCGACCGGCACCGAGAGGCGGATCTCGTCCGGCTTCGGCACCACCGCCGCCTCGGCGACGCTTCCATGCTCGATCAGCACGCTCTCCAGCTCGAACGGGCTGATCCGGTAATCGGACGATTTGAACACGTCATCCGCCCGGCCGACGAAGGTGAGATAGCCATCGGCATCGATCTGCGCGACATCGCCGGTGCGGTAATAGGCGCCATCGGTGCCGCGCAGCGCGCCGGTCGCGGCATCGACATAGCCGCGCATCAGCCCGGCCGGCCGCGCCGCGCCGAGCGGCAGCGCCACCTCGCCCTCGGTCACCGAATCGTTCGCCTGATCGAGAATGGAAATCCGGTAGCCCGGCAGCGGCCGGCCCATCGAGCCCGGCTTGACCGCCTGGCCGGGGGAGTTGCCGATCTGCGCGGTCGTCTCGGTCTGGCCGTAGCCATCGCGGATGGTCAGCCCCCACATCGCCCGCACCCGGTCGATGATCTCGGCGTTCAGCGGCTCGCCGGCGCAGGCCAGTTCGCGCAGCGCCACCTTCCATTGCGCGAGATCGTTCTGGATCAGCAGCCGCCAGACCGTCGGCGGCGCGCAGAGCGTCGTCACCCCGCAGCGGACCAGCGTATCGAGCAGCGCCTTCGCCTCGAAGCGCGGCTGGTTGACGATGAACACCGTCGCCCCCGCGTTCCAGGGCGCGAAGAAACTGCTCCAGGCGTGTTTCGCCCAGCCCGGCGAGGAAATGTTCAGATGCACATCGCCCGGCTGCAACCCGATCCAGTACATCGTCGAGAGGCTGCCGACGGGATAGGAATAATGCGAATGCAGAACGAGTTTCGGCTTCGCCGTGGTGCCGGAGGTGAAATAGAGCAGCAGCGGATCATCGGCCCGCGTCGGCCCGTCCGGCACGAAATCGGCGCTCTCGCCCTCCGGTGCGTAAGCCGTCCAGCCATCGGGCGCGCCGCCGATCGCGATCCGCTGGAACGTGCCGGCCACCGCGTCGAACTTCGCCGCCTGATCCGCCGTCGTCACCACGAAACGCGCAGCGCCGCGCTCCACCCGGTCCTGCAACTCCTCGGGCGTCAGCAGCGTCGTTGCCGGAATCACCACCGCGCCGAGCTTGATCGCCGCCAGCATCACCTCCCAGAGCGGCACGATATTGCCGAGCAGCAGGATCAGCCGGTCGCCCCGCCGCACGCCCTGGGCGCGCAGGAAATTCGCCGTGCGGTTCGACCGGGCGGAAAGGTCGGCGAAGCTCAGCCGCACATCCTCCCCGCCCGCCGGATCGGCGATCCACAACGCCGGGCGCTGCGCGCTGGCGGCGTCGCGGGCGAGATGCGCGTCGAACCAGTCGAGCGCCCAGTTGAAATCCCGCGCCTCCGGCCAGCGGAAGCCGGCGGAGGCGGCGGCAAGATCGGCCCGGTGGTCGAGCAGGAACTGCCGCGCGGCGATGAAGTCGGTCATGGACGTTTCCTTTGTTCTGGTTCCGCGCCGTTCAGGCGGGCTTCGACGCCGCCGAGATCGCGCGGAAGATCGCGGAAAAATCCTCGCCGCCATGCCCGGTTTCGGCGAAGGCGGCGTAGATGTCGCGCGCGTGGCGGCCGAGCGCGGTTTCGGTGCCGGTCGCCGCCGACGCCTCCATCGCGAGGCCGAGATCCTTCAGCATCAGCGCGGCGGCGAAGCCCGGCCGGTAGTCGTGATTGGCCGGGCTCGCCGGCACCGGCCCCGGCACCGGGCAATAGGAGGTCAGCGACCAGCACTGGCCCGAGGCGGTAGACGCCACGTCGAACAGTTTCTGCCGCTCCAGCCCGAGCCGGTCGGCCAGCGCGAAGGCCTCGCTCACCGCGATCATCGAGATGCCGAGGATCATGTTGTTGCAGATCTTCGCCGCCTGCCCGGCCCCGGCGGCGCCGCAATGCACGATGCGCCTTCCCATCGCCGCCAGCAGCGGCTCGCCGCGCTCGAACGCCTCGGCGGTGCCGCCGGCCATGAAGGTCAGCGTTCCGGCGCTGGCGCCGCCCACCCCGCCGGAGACCGGCGCATCGAGCGAGAGCATGCCCCGCCCCGCCGCCATCGCATGCGCGGCGCGGGCGGAATCGACATCGATCGTCGAGCAGTCGATGAACAGCGTGCCGGCCCGCGCCGCCGGCAGGATGCCGTCCGCCGCCTCATACACCGCGCGCACGATCGGGCCGGAGGGCAGCATCGTGATCACCGCATCCGCGTCGCGCGCCGCCTCGGCGGCAAGCTCCACGATCATTACACCCGCGGCCGCCGCCGCCTCGCGCGCCGCCGGCACGGTGTCGAAACCGAGCACCGCATGGCCCGCGCGGACCAGATTGGCGGCCATCGGGCCGCCCATATTGCCCAGGCCGATGAATCCGATCCGTGCCATGCGTGTCCTCCTGTCAGGTTGTTAGTTCATCGAGCCCCAGCTCGTCGGCGCCGAGCGGCGCGAAATACGCATCGAGCGTTTCATCATCCACGCCGTCGAGCGTCGCCGGCTGCCAGCGCGGATTGCGGTCCTTGTCGACGAGCTGCGCCCGCACGCCCTCGACGAAATCATGGGCGGCGACGCAGCGCACCGCGACGCGGAACTCGCGGTCGATCGCGGTTTCCACCTTCGCATCGCCCCGCGCCGCGCGCACGAGGCGCAGGCTGAGCTTCACCGAGGTGGGGGACATGCGCCTGATCGTCGCCGCCGCCTCGCGCGCCGCAGGGTCGGCATGCGCCTCCAGCGCCGCGACGACCGCCTCCGCCGTCGGCCGCCCGTAGCACTCGTCGATCCAGCCGCGCGCCGCGAGCAGCGGCGAGTCCGGCGCCGGGGTCGCGAAGGCGGCGATGCAGTCGTCGACATCCGCGCCGTCCACCAGTGCCGCCAGCGCCGCCGTCAGCGCCGGCAAATGCCGGCTTTCGACGTAATGATCGGCGATGCCGCAGGAGAGCGCGTCGGCGCCGGTCATCCGGTGCGCGGTGAGTGCGGCGTGGATGCCGGTCTCGCCCGGCATCCGCCCGAGGAGGAAGGTGCCGCCGACATCCGGCACGAAGCCGATGCCGACCTCCGGCATCGCCAGCATCGTCCGCTCGGTGACGATCCGGTGCGAGCCGTGCGCCGAAATGCCGACGCCGCCGCCCATCACGATCCCGTCCATCAGCGCGACGAAGGGTTTCGGATAATTCGCGATATGGGCGTTCATCCGGTATTCGTCGCCGAAGAACGGAAACGCCAGACGTTCGCCGCCGCTCTTCGCCGCGTCGTAGAGCGCGCGAATATCGCCGCCCGCGCACAGCCCGCGCTCGCCCCGCCCGTCCACCATCACGAAGGCGACGGAAGGATCATCCGCCCAGCGCAGCAGCGCGGCATCGATCGCCACTTCCATGTCGTGGGTCAGGGCGTTGAGCGCGCGCGGCCGGTTCAGGCTGATCCGGCCGACCCGGCCCTCGACCCGGATCTCGACATCCGTGGTGATCTCCCCGCTCATGCGTTCCGCCCGATGAGGCCGCGCGCGACGATCAGTCTCATGATTTCGTTCGTCCCTTCCAGTATCTGGTGCACCCGCAGATCGCGCACGATCTTCTCGATGCCGTATTCGGCGAGATAGCCGTAGCCGCCGAAAAGTTGCAGCGCGTTGTTGGCGACCTCGAAACCGGTATCGGTGGCGATGCGCTTCGCCATCGCGCAGCGGCGTGTCGCGTCCGCCGCGCCGCGATCGAGCGAAGCCGCGGCGGACCACAGGAAGAGCCGCGCCGCCTCCAGCTCGGTCGCCATGTCGGCGAGCCGGAACTGCAAGGCCTGGAACTCCTCCAGCCGGCGGCCGAACGCCTCGCGCTCGCCCATGTAGCGCAGCGCCTTCTCCAGCGCCGCCTGCGCGCCGCCGAGCGAGCAGGCGCCGATATTCACCCGCCCGCCATCGAGCCCGCTCATCGCGATGCGGAACCCCTCGCCTTCCGCGCCGAGGCGGAACCGCGCCGGAATGCGGCAGGATTCGAAGATCACCTGGCGCGTCGGCTGCGCGTTCCAGCCCATCTTCCGCTCATTGGCGCCGAAGCCGAGCCCCTTCGCATCCTTCGGCACCAGGAAGGAGGAAATTCCGCGCGCGCCGGCGCCGCCGCTGCGCGCCATCACCAGATAAAGGTCGGTCGCCCCGGCGCCGGAGATGAATTGCTTGACGCCATCGAGCACGTAATCGTCGCCATCGCGCACGGCCTTCGTTTTCAGCGCCGCGGCGTCCGATCCCGCGCCCGGCTCGGTCAGGCAGTAGCTGGCGAGATGCTCCATGCTGACCAGCGCCGGCAGGACGTCGCGGCGCTGGGCGTCGTCGCCGAAGCGATCGACCATCCAGGCCACCATGTTGTGGATCGACATATAGGCCGACACCGCGGGGCAGCCGGTCGCCAGCGCCTCGAAGATCAGCGCCGCGTCGAGCCGGGTCAGCCCCGACCCGCCGCTCTCCTCGCGCACATAGATCCCGCCCATGCCGAGCGCCGCCCCCTCGCGGATCGCATCGACGGGAAAATGCTTCGCCTCGTCCCACGCCACCGCGTGCGGCGCCAGTTTTTCATCGGCGAAGCCGCGCGCCATCTCGGCAATCGCGCGCTGCGCCTCGTCGAGCGCGAATTGCGGCGTTGCGTCGGATGGCGGCGTGGCGTTCATCGGTTCCTCCCGAAAGCGGCGTCTCCGTCAGCCGATCGGCTCGGGGACGATGGTCTTGACGATCGTCGCATCCAGCGCCTCGAACCCGGCATAGTCGATCGTCTCGTACAGCTCGGCGCGCGTCTGCATCGCCTCGACGCAGTTCTGCGCACCGCCATCGCGCCGGATCGCGGCGTAGAGAGTTTCCACCGCCTTCGCCGACACCCGCAGCGAGGTGACGGGCCAGATCACCATGCGGTAGCCCATCTCCTCGAATTCGGCAGCGGTGAAGAACGGGGTGCGGCCGAACTCGGTCATGTTGGCGAGCAGGGGCACGCCCGGCATCCGGCGGGCGAATTCGCGGAACATCTCGGCACTGTAGAGGGCTTCGGGGAAGATCGCGTCCGCCCCGGCCTCGACATACATCCTGGCCCGCGCCACCGCGCCGTCCATCCCCTCGCTCGCCGCGGCATCGGTCCGCGCGATGACGTAGAGATCCCGCCGCGCATGCGCCGCCGCCGCCACCTTCGCCGCCATGTCGCGCGGATCGGCGAGTTTCTTGTCGTTCAGGTGGCCGCATTTCTTCGGCAGCAGCTGGTCCTCGATATGCACGGCACCGGCCCCGGCATCCTCGAAGCTGCGCACCATGTGCATGACGTTGAGCGCCTCGCCGTAGCCGGTATCGCCATCGACCACCACCGGCAGGCCCGAGGCCCGCGCCACCTGGCGGACGAAGAAGCATACCTCGTCGACAGTGATGATGCCGAGATCCGGCAGCCCCATCGAGGCGGTCATCGCCGCGCCCGAGAGGTAGCACGCCTCGAAACCGGCCCGCATCGCCTGGCGGCCGGCGAGCCCGTTATGCGCGCCGGGGATCTGCACGATCGGCCCGCGCGCGACAAGCTCGCGGAAGCGCTGGCCGGCGGCGCGCGCCGGCAGGTCGGATGCTTGCAGATAGCTCATCGAACCCTCCTCAGCCGCGCTTGTCGAGCGGCACGAACTTGCGATCCTCGGGCCCGACGTAATTGGCCGAGGGGCGGATGATCTTGTTGTCGGCGCGCTGTTCCATCACATGCGCGCTCCAGCCGGCGGTCCGCGCGATCACGAAGAGCGGCGTGAACATCGCGGTGGGCACGCCCATCATGTGGTAGGACACGGCCGAGAACCAGTCGAGATTGGGGAACATCCGCTTTGCGTCGTGCATCACGCTCTCGATGCGCGCGGCGATGTTGAACATCTTCATCGATCCCGCCTGCTCGGAGAGCGACTGCGCGACGCGCTTGATGACCACGTTGCGCGGATCGGCGATGGTGTAGACCGGATGGCCGAAGCCGATGATCACCTCGCGCGCCTCGATCCGGCGGCGGATATCGGCCTCCGCCTCGTCGGGGTCGGCGTAGCGCTTCTGCACCTCGAAGGCGAATTCGTTGGCGCCGCCATGTTTCGGCCCGCGCAGCGCGCCGATGCCGGCGGTGATCGCCGAATGGATGTCCGAACCGGTGCCGGCGACGACGCGGGCGGCGAAGGTGGAAGCGTTGAACTCGTGTTCAGCATACAGGATGAGCGAGGTGTGCATCGCCCGCACCCAGGCATCGACCGGGCGGCGACCGTGCAGCAGGTGCAGGAAATGCGCGCCGATCGACGCATCGTCGGTCTCGACATCGATGCGACGGCCATTGGTGCTGAAATGATACCAATAGAGCAGCATCGAACCGAGCGAGGCGATCAGCCGGTCCGCCACGTCGCGCGCGCCGGCCGGGTTGTGGTCGTGCGCCTCCGGCAGCACGCAACCCAGGGCGGAGACGCCGCTGCGCATCACATCCATCGGGTGCGCCGCCGCCGGCAGCGCCTCGATCACCCGGCGCACCGCCTCCGGCAGCCCGCGCAGCGCCTGCAGCTTGGCGAGATAGGCCGAAAGCTCCGCCGCGGTGGGCAGCGTGCCATGGATGAGCAGATGGGCGATCTCCTCGAAGCTGCACGTCTCGGCGATGTCGAGAATGTCGTAGCCGCGATAGTGCAGGTCGTTGCCGCTGCGGCCGACGCTGCACAGCGCGGTGTTTCCCGCGGCAACCCCCGAAAGGGCGACCGACTTTTTCGGCTTCGGCGCCGTCGTGGTCTCGCTCATGCTGTCTGTTCCTTGCGTCTCAGAAGATGCCCGGCTTGCCTTCGAGCAGCGCGCCCGCGGGCAGGGCGACGTTCAGCCGGTCCAGCTCGCCGGCCGGCAGGCGCGGCAGCTCCTGCACCGCCTCGAGGAAGCGGGCCGCCTCGCGCGGGGAGATGATGCCATCGGTCAGCGTCTCGAACTTGCGGATGTAGTCGGCGCGCTCGAAGGGGCGGGCGCCCAGCGAATGGGCGTTGGCCACCGCCAGCTCGTCGACCAGCGTGGCGCCATCCTTGAAGCGGATCTCGACGCGGCCGCCGAACGCCTTCTCGTCCGGATCGGCGGCGTGGTAGCGGCGCGTCCATTCCGGGTCCTCGGCGGTTTCGATCTTGTGCCACAGCGCCACCGTGTCCGCCCGCCGCGCCCGCTTCGGCGCGTAGCTGTCGACATGGTGCCAGGCGCCATCCTGCAGGGCGACGGCGAAGATGTACATGATGGAGTGGTCGAGCGTTTCGCGGCTCGCCTTCGGGTCCATCTTCTGCGGATCGTTCGCCCCCGTTCCGATCACGTAATGGGTGTGATGCGAGGTGTGGATGATGATTTTCTCGATCGCATCGAAATTCTCGATCTGCTCGCGCATCCGGAAGGCGAGGTCGATCAGCGCCTGGCTCTGGTATTCGGCCGAGTGTTCCTTGGTGTAGCTGTCCATGATCGCGCGCTTGGCCTCGCCCTTGCCGGGCAGCGGGACGTGGTAGACGGCATCCTTGCCGCCGAGCATCCAGGCGATCACGCTGTCCTCGCCTTCATAGATCGGGCTGGGCGCGCCCTCGCCGCGCATCGCCCGGTCGACCGCCTCGATCGCGAGCTTGCCGGCATGGGCGGGGGCGAAGGCCTTCCACGAGCTGATCTCGCCCTTGCGGCTCTGGCGCGTGGTGAAGCTGACATGCACCGCCTGCTGCACCGCCTGGAAGATCGTCTCCTGCTTCAGCCCGAGCAGCGCGCCGATGCCCGCCGCCTGCGCGGGGGCGAGATGGGCGATGTGATCCTTCTTCCACTCGTGCAGGCAGATCGCCCGGACGAGGTTGATCTGGATTTCATATCCGGTCGCGATGCCGCGGATCAGGTCGCGCCCGGAGCGCTCCATCACCTGGCCGACCGCGAGGATCGGCGGAATGTTGTCGCCCGGGTGCGAATAGTCGGCGGCGAGGAAGGTGTCGTGGTAGTCAAGCTCGCGCACCGCCGTGCCGTTCGCCCAGGCGGCCCATTCCGGGCTCACCGTCTTGCGCGCCGGCAGGCCGAACACCGTCGCCCCGCCGCGTTTGGCATGGCCGAGCGCCATCGCCCGCGCCGAGACCACCGGGCCGCGATTGACCGAGGCCACCGCAACCGCCGCGTTGTCGATGATCCGGTTGATGATCATCGCCGTCACGTCCTTGTCGACGGTCACCTTGTCCGCCGCCACGCCGGCGATCTTCCAGGCCAGCTGATTGTCGCGCTTGAGCAGCGATTTCGAGGGGTGAACACGGACTTCGTGAAGTTTCATGGCGGTTCCGCTCTTGGTTGCAGGGGATGATCAGTCGCAATAGACCCGGCGGTTCGCAGATGACAAGCGAATTGCAGCAAGTTGGATCAAAGCCTCGCGACCGGATTGCGAATTTTGCGAATTCAGCCACCCGCCCCGGCAGCGCGCGCGCGCATCGTCTTCTTGTCGAGCTTGCCGACGGAGGTCTTGTCGAGGGACTCGACCAGAAATACCCGGTCCGGCACGGCGTAGCGCGAGATCGCGCCGGCATCGGCGCGGGCCTGGACGTGGGCGCGCAGCGCCGCCTCGTCGGCGTCCAGTCCCGCGCGCGGCACGATGAAGGCCACCGGGCGCTCGCCCCAGCGCTCGTCGGGGATGCCGACCACGGCGGCCTCGGAGACCGCCGGATGGGTGAGCAGGATCTCCTCCAGCCCGATCGAGGAAATCCATTCCCCGCCGGTCTTGATCACGTCCTTCACCCGGTCGACGATCCGCAGATAGCCATCCGCGTCGATCGTGCCGATATCGCCGGTATGCAGCCAGCCGCCGCGCCACAAGGCGGCGGAGGCTTCCGGGTTTCCGGCATAGCCGGCGGTCAGCGCCGGCGTGCGCGTCACCACCTCGCCGACCGAGCGGCCATCATGCGGCACGTCGTTCATCTCGTCGTCGACGATGCGGACCTCGACCAGCGGCCCCGGCAGGCCGGCGGCCATCCGGTAGCCGATCTCGGCCTCCTCCCGGTCCGGCAGGGTGTCGAGAATATCGCCGCGCAACTGCGCCAGCGTCATCACCGGGCAGGTTTCGGACATGCCATATCCGGCATAGATGTCGATGCCGCGCGCGAGCGCCGCCTCGCAGAGCGGGCGCGGCAGCGCCGAGCCGCCGATGACGACGCGCCAGCGGCTGAAATCCGCGCCCTTCGCGGCCGGCGCGTTGAGCAGCATGTGCATGATCGTCGGCACGCAATGCGAAACCGTGACCTTTTCCTCGGCCAGAAGGCGCAGCACGGTGTCGGGCTGGAAGCGGCCGACATAGACCTGCTGCATGCCGAGCATCGTCGCCGCATAGGGGAAACCCCAGGCGTGGACATGGAACATCGGCGTCAGCGGCATGTAGACATCCTCGCGCGACAAGCCGCCATTCAGCCCCGAGACGTTGATTCCGGTCAGCACCATCAGCGTGTGCAGCACGAGCTGGCGGTGGGTGAACATCACCCCTTGGGCAGGCCGGTCGTCCCCGTCGTGTAGAAGGTGGTTGCCAGCGTGTCCTCGTCGAATTCGGGGAACGCGGCGAGCGGTGGCGCGGCGTCCAGCATCGTTTCATACTCGCCGGCGAGCCCCTCCGGCACGGCGCTGTCGTCGTCGCGGATGAGCACGACCTGGCGCAGCTTGGGCAACCGCTCGCGGATCGCCGCCAGCACCGGCAGGAAATCGGCGTGGACGAACAGGATTTCGGCATCCGAATGATCGATCGTGTAGGCGATCTGCTCGGGGCTGAGGCGGATGTTCACCATCATCAGCACGGCGCCGGACATCGGCACGGCGAAATAGGCCTCGAGATAGCGGTGGCTGTCCCAGTCCATGAAGGCGACGCGCGTGCCCATGCCGGCCCCGAGCGCGCCCAGCAGGCCGCCGAACCGGTGCACGCGGGCAACGAATTGGGTGTAGGTGAGGCGGGTGTCGCCGCGATAGACGATCTCCCGCCGGCTTGCCTGCGCGATCGGCATTTTCAGCAGCTGGCCGATCAGCAGCCGGTAGCGGAACGGTTCGTGCACCTCGTTCATGGGTCGTATCCTCCGGTTCGCCCCCGATTGGCAGGAGGGCTTGCGCACCATAGGATAGGAGCGTATCGCGCCCGTCAATCCCGCCCGGACCGGGCCAGCAACGATGAGGAAACCCGAATGACCGCTCTGAAAACCCTGTTCGACCTGACCGGCAAGCGCGCCCTGATCACCGGCGGCTCGCGCGGGCTCGGCCTGCAGATCGCCGAGGCGCTCGGCGAGTTTGGCGCCACCATCGCGATTTCGGCGCGCAAGCAGGACGAGCTGGACGAGGCGGTGAAGCATCTTGCCGGCCTCGGCATCGCCGCCACCGCCCACCTCGGCGATCTCGGCAAGGAAGACGGTCCGAAGGCGCTGGCGGATGCGGTGCTGGCGGCCGGCCCGGTCGATATCCTGGTCAACAATGCCGGCGCCACCTGGGGGGCCGCGGCGGTCGACGTGACACCGGAGGCCTGGGCGCGGGTGATGAACCTCAACGTCAACAACATGTTCTTCCTCACCCAGGCGATCGCCGCGCGCTCGATGATCCCCCGCAAGTTCGGCAAGGTGCTCAACATCGCCTCGATCGCCGGGCTGCGCGGCCATCACCCTGACATCACCGGCACCATTCCCTACAACACCTCGAAAGGTGCCGTGGTGAACATGACCCGCGCGCTCGCCGCCGAATGGGGGCCGCACAACATCACGGTGAACGCGCTGGCGCCGGGTTTCTTCCCCTCGAAGATGACGCGCGGCATTCTCGGCCAGTTCGAAGAGAAGATCCTGGCGAAGACGCCGATGAACAAGCTCGGCAACGACGCCGACCTGAAGGGCGCCGCCCTGCTGTTCTGCACCGCCGCCTCGGGTCACATCACCGGCCAGATCCTCGCGGTCGATGGCGGCTCCGGCGTGATCTGAGCCGCGGTCAGTCCCCGGACGCGGCGGCCACGGCGTCGCCGATCCGGGGGCGGAAGCCGAAGAACCCGCGCCCGGCATGCGGCCACAAGGCGCGGTCCCAGGCGCGGGCGACGCGCAGCGCCGGCACATCCGCCGCCGCCAGCGCCTCTGCGACCGGCCCGACCGGCGGATGCGCGGTGACCACCTTCAGCCGGTGCGCCGCCGCCCAGCCGGCGAGATCGTCCGCTTCCAGCAATGCGGGCTCAACGCCGAACCGCGCGGCCGCGCGCGCCATCGCGTCCATCACCGCGCCCCGGGCGAAGGCTTCCACCGCGGGCGCGACGCCGCCGCGCGCCCGTGCCTGCGGCATCGCCACCGCCGCCACCGCCCGCACCTCGCAGCCGGCGAGATCGAGCGTCTCGGCCGCGCAATCCTCCTCGTGCAGCAGCAGCGCGACCTCGCCCGCAGGCGGCGGATCGAAGCGCGGCTTCAGCGCCGGCGCCGGCGTCAGCGTTTCGGTGAGCGGTTCCGCCGCCTCGTCGAGCAGCCCGCGCGGATCGAACCGCCCGCCGGTGTGGCGCGCGATGTTTTCCGCCCGCGCGAGATAGTGCTTGCCCGGCGTGTGCAGCCCCGCCACCCAGCGCCATGACAGCGTGTTGGAGGCGATGTCGCCATCCAGCAGGTGGCGGAGGAAGAAATCCGCCCCGAGTTCCCAGGGCAGCCGCAGCGTGAAGATCCAGATCGAGGCGAACCACATCCGCGCGTGGTTGTGCAGGTAGTTCCGCGCCACGATCTCGCGCGTCCAGGAATCGAAACAGTCGATCCCGGTATTGCCGGCGCAGGCATCGTGAAACGCGCGCCGCAGCCCCGCTTCGGTCGCCAGCCGGTTTTCGGCCCGCCGCAAGCCGGCGCGATAGAGGTCGTACACGCCGGGGCGCTGTTCGAGCCAGCCTTTCCAGTAGGTTCGCCAGCCGACCTCGTCGATGAATTTCGCCGCAACCTCGCCATGGGCGGCGAAGGCGGCCCGGGCCACCTCGGCCTCGGTCAGCAGCCGGTGGCGCAGCCAGGGCGACAGGCGTGAAACGGCACCTTTGGTCTCGGGCCCCGGATCGGTATTGCGGCCGGCGGCGTAGCGCGCGCCGGCGCGGGGCAGGAAATCGGCGAGATGCCGGAGCCCGGCTTCACGGGTGGGGATCGGTTCGGGGATCATGCCCTGGCAGATGGCGCCGCCACGGCTCTTGGCAATGACTTCGGGATCGGCGAAACAGACTGACGGGAGGTTTGAGTGGACAAACAGAACCGGCACGACGCGACGCGCGCCGATATCGCCGCCGCCGAACGCATCCTCGGCATCGAGCAGACCGCGCCGGAGCGGGCGCTGATCGCCGCCGCCATCGCCGCGCAGATCGATCTTGCCCGCGCCCGCCGCGCGGTGGAGCTGGACGATGATCTGGCGCCGGCCTGCGTGTTCGACCCGCGCCTGCCCGGCTTCGAGACGCCTGGGCGCGGACCGCTGACCCTGCCCGGCGCGGCATGCCCCTTTCCCGGGGCCGACGACGCGGCGATCGCCTTTGCCCCGGCCCGCGCCCAGGCGGCGTGGATCAGGAACGGGCAACTGACCGCGGCGCGGCTGACCGGCATCTATCTCGACCGGATCGCCCGGCTCGATCCCGCGATCGGCGCCTTCGCCCGGCTCAACCCGGCGGCACTGGCCGAGGCGGCCGCCCTCGACGACCGCGCCGCGCGGGGCGACTGGGCCGGGCCGCTGCATGGCGTGCCCTGGGCCTGCAAGGACCTGATCGACACCGCCGGCATCGTCACCGACTGGGGCGCGGAGCCGTTTCGCGGCCGGGTTCCGCCGGAGGATGCGGCCGTCGTGCGGCGGCTGCGCGCGGCCGGCGCCGTGCTGCTCGGCAAGACGGTGGTGGGCGCGCTCGGCTATGGCGATGTCTGGTATGGCGGACGCACCCGCAATCCCTGGAATCCCGACGAGGGGGCGTCGGGCTCGTCATCCGGCTCCGCCGCCGCCGTCGCCGCCGGGCTTTGCGGGTTCGCGCTCGGCACCGAAACCCTCGGCTCGATCGTCGCCCCCGCCGCGCGCTGCGGCGCCATCGGCCTGCGGCCGAGCTTCGGGCGGATCGGCCGCAGCGGCGTCATGAAGCTGTGCCCGAGCCTCGAC
The DNA here is from genome assembly GCF_907164655.1 of Acidocella sp. C78. Taxonomy (NCBI): domain Bacteria; kingdom Pseudomonadati; phylum Pseudomonadota; class Alphaproteobacteria; order Acetobacterales; family Acidocellaceae; genus Acidocella; species Acidocella sp. C78. Next base: position 49,910 of record NZ_CAJQZK010000060.1, on the reverse strand, counting down.
CGCGTCGGGCCGCTCTGCCGCGACATCGCCGACGCGGCGCTTGTTCTCGCTGCCCTCAACGGCGCCGATCCGGGCGATCCGTCAAGCCGCGACATCCCTTTCGGCGGCGATGTCGCGGGCGGCGCCGAGGGGCTGCGGATCGGCATTCTCGACGGCGATTTCGCCGGCGCCGGAGCGGGCGAAGCGCGGCGGGCGCTGGAGCGGCTCCGCGCGCTCGGCGCCACCCTCGTCCGGGTGACGCTGCCGCCGCTGCCGTGGGAAACGCTCGTGTCGCTGCTGATGGCCGAGGCCGCCGCCAGCTTCGAGCCGCTCACGCTTTCGGGCCGCGATGACCTTCTCGCCCGCCAGGACGAGGCGGCCTGGCCGAACCAGTTCCGCCTCGCCCGGTTTCTCTCGGCGGTCGATCATGTGCAGCTCGACCGGCTGCGCCGGCGCGGGATGCAGGCGATGCGCGACGGCTTCGCCGCGGTCGATCTGCTGGCCGCCCCGTTCGCGGCCGGTCCGCTGCACACGCTGGCGGCCTTTACCGGCCATCCCTGCCTGTGCACGCCCGTGGGCTTCACCAGCGCGCCGCCGCGCCCCTCGGCCGGGCTCGCGCCACCCGAACAGGCGCCGCCGCGGCGCGTGCCGGCGGCGCTCTGCCTGTGGGGGGAACTGTTCGACGAGGCGAAGCTGCTCGCCGCGGGCCTGGCGCTCGCGGAGCGCTGCGCGCTCGATCTCCGCCCGCAGCCGACCTAGCGCCGCGGCATGAAAGGAACATCCGACCGGATGAGACACGCCAGCCCCACGACGCCCGCTTCCAGCCTTGCGCACGAACGCGACATCATCAGCGCGAGCGCCCTGTTCGATCCGGGCCACTATACGCTGCAGGCGCGCGACCTGGCGAAAGGGGACGATCCGCTCGATGATTTCTGCAACCGCGGCTGGCGCGCCGGCCTGCGGCCCAACGCATACTTCGATCCCGCGTATTACCTCGCCCGCAACCCGGACATCGCCGCCTCGAACGTCAATCCTCTGCTGCATTACATCCAGTTCGGCGACCGCGAGGGGCGCGATCCATCGCCGCTGTTCCACGCCGCCTGGTATCGCGAGGCCTACGGCATCCCGGAAAACCGGAACGCCCTGGCCGATTACCTCGCCCGCCGGCGAACCGGCAAGGTCAGCCCGGTGCCGCTGTTCGACCCGCAATGGTATCTGGATCACAACCCCGACGTCGCGGCCTCCGGCAACGATCCTTTCGAGCATTTCTGCGCCTTCGGCGCCGCCGAGCGGCGCGACCCCTGCCCCGGTTTCGACATCGCCTTCTACGCCGCCCGCTATGCCGCCGAGATCGGCGGCGGCAATCCGTTCCTGCATTATCTCGCGCATCGCGACGGCGGGTTCCAGCCGGTTCGGCCCGCCGCCGAACGGCTGATCGCCGGCGCGGTGCGGGCTGCGACACGGCCGGCCGACAGTTTCGAGCCGCGCCAGCCGCTGCCGCCGGGCGCGCCGCGCCTTGCCACCGTTCTGGCCTATTACCTGCCGCAGTTTCACGCGATCGCGGAAAACGACGCCTGGTGGGGAACCGGCTTTACCGAATGGACCAACCTGGCCCGCGCCACGCCGCGCTTCGCCGGGCATTACCAGCCCCGCGCGCCGCGCGATCTCGGGTTTTATTCGCTCGACGATCCCTCGGTCATGCCGCGCCAGATCGCCATGGCAAAGGAGGCGGGCCTCGGCGGTTTCGTGTTCTATTACTACTGGTTCAACCGCCGGCGGCTGCTGGAAAAGCCGGTCGAGCGGTTTCTCGCCGATCCGGCGCTCGACATGAGTTTCTGCCTGATGTGGGCGAACGAGAACTGGACCCGCCGGTGGGATGGGCTCGAGCGCGAAATCCTGCTGGCGCAGGATTACCTTCCGCAGGACGATACGGCGCTGATCGACGATTTCGCCCGGCACTTCGCCGATCCGCGCTATATCCGGCTCGAAGGCCGGCCGCTGCTGATGATCTATCGGGCCGCGCTCATTCCCGACCCGGAGCCGACCATCGCGCGCTGGCGCCGGCTGTTCATGGAACGCCACGGCGAAAATCCCCTGCTCTTCATGGCCCAGAGCTTCCACGACCACGATCCGCGGCGGCACGGGCTGGACGGCGCCGTCGAGTTCCCGCCGCACAAGCTTGTGGTGGATGCGCCGAAACTCAACGCCTCGCTCGACCTTTTCGACCCCGAGTTTTCGGCCGATGTCTATCATTACAACGACATCATCGCCGCCTCGCTCGCCGATCCAGATCCCGCTTATCCGCTGATCCGCACCGCCGTGACCGGCTGGGACAACGACCCGCGCCGAGAGGGCGCGGGCGTTGTGCTGCACGACGCGACGCCCGCGACATATCAGGCCTGGCTGGCCGCGCTGATCGGGCGGGCCCGCCGCAACCCGGTCTGGGGCGAGCCGATCGTCTGCATCAACGCATGGAACGAATGGGCCGAGGGCGCCTATCTCGAACCCGACCTGCATTACGGCGCCGCCTTTCTCAATGCCACCGCCCGCGCGATCACCGGCCGGGCGGCCGCCGGCGCCGCGCACAATCTGCTGCTGGTCGGGCATGACGCCCTGCCCCATGGCGCGCAGATGCTGCTTCTGCACCTCGCCCGCGCGCTGCGCCGGGAGCATGGCATCGTGCCGCGCATCCTGCTGCTGAGCGGCGGCGAGCTGGTGCCGGACTACGAGGCCGAGGGCATTGTCGATCTCGCTCCCAACGAGGCGGCGCTGCTGCGTCATGTCGCCGCCTACCGCGCCCAGGGGATCGACGCCGCGATCGTCAACAGCCTCGCCTCCGCGCGGGTCTGCGTGAAGCTGGCAGAGCAGGGAATCCGCAGCCTGCTGCTGGTTCACGAGATGCCGCGGCTGGTGGAGGAGAGATCGCTGCGCGGCGTCGCGCGCCAGGGGATGCGGGCGGCGGCCGCGACGGTGTTCTCGTCGGATCACGTGCGCGACACGTTATGCGCGGCGCTGGACATCGCCCCCGCGGCGCATGTCATCCCCCAAGGCAATTATCAGAATGTCGGCTACGACCCGGCGGCGCGCAAACGCTTCCGTGCCGGTCTCGGCATTCCGGCGCGCGCCTTCGTCGTGCTCGGCGTCGGGTTCGGCGACCTGCGCAAGGGCTTCGACCTGTTCATGCAGGTTTTCCGCCTGCTCGGCGCCGGGCGGCGGGATGTCCACTTCGTCTGGCTCGGCGAGACCCATCTCTGGATCCGCGACTATCTTGGCGCCGAGATCGAGGCGGCGCGCGAGAGCGGCCGCTTCCATCTGCTTCCCTTCACCAGCGACGTGGCGCCCGCCTATTGCGGCGCCGATCTCTACGCGCTGACCTCGCGCGAGGACCCGCTGCCGACCACGGTGATCGAGGCCTTGGGCGCCGGCCTTCCGGCCATCGCCTTCGCCGGCGCCGGGGGCATTCCCGACCTGCTGCGCGAGACCGGCGCGGGCGACAGCGTGCCCGCCGGCGACGTTGCCGGCTTCGCCGCCGCGATCGCGGCCCGGCTCGACCATGCGGCCCTCGCGGCGGCGCGGCCGGGCATCGCCGCCGAGGCCGCGCGGCGTTTCGATTTCAATGCGTATGCCCGCCGCCTGCTGGCGCTCGCCAGGCCCGAGCTTGCGCGCATTTCCTGTTTCGTCACCAATTACAATTACGGCCAACATCTGCCGCGGCGGCTCGCCGGCATTTTCGGCCAGACCCATCCGGTCGAGGAGATTACCCTGCTCGACGATGCCTCGACCGATCGGTCGGTCGAGATCGCGCGCGAGACCGCGGCGGCGTGGCGGCGCAGCCTTGTGATCCGCGCCAACGCGAGGAACACCGGCTCGCCTTTCGGCCGATGGCGCGAGGCGGCGGAGGCGGCGCGGGGCACGTTCGTCTGGATCGCCGAGGCGGATGACGATGCCGCGCCCGGCTTTCTCGCGGCTCTCGTCGACGCGCTTGCCGGCGCGCCGGACGCGGTGATGGCAATCGCCGAGTCGCGGGCCATCGATGCCGATGACAACCCGTTGATGCGGGATTACCGGCGATATTACCTTGAGGCCGGCGCGCCGGAACTCGCCGCCTCCATGACGATGGCGGCGCGGGATTTTGCCAGCCGCTTTCTCGCGGTGCGCAATCTCGTGCTGAATGTGAGCGGCGTGCTCTTCCGGCGCGACTGCCTGCTGGCCAGCCTCGCGCGCCTCGGCGACGAACTCCCGACCTTCCGCCTCGCCGGAGACTGGCGGCTTTATCTCGACCTGCTGGCCCACGCGTCCGGCGATGTCGTGTGGATCGCCGAGCCGCTGAACATCCACCGCCGGCACGCGACCGGCGCCACCGGCACGCTCGACGCCGCTTCGCATCTGGCGGAAATCGCGCGGATCCATGACATCGCCGACGGGTTGCTGGACCTCGACGGCGATATCCGCCTCGCCCAGAGGCGCTGGCGCGACGACTTCGCCCGCAAAGCCGGCCTCGGCGGCGAGACTTCCGGCCCCAGCCCGGGCGGAAGGCGGAAAGCCGCCGGCGGTTCACCAGATCGGCGCCGACGCTGAATTGCGGAGCGGTTTTCGCGCCTTCGGGATCGGAAAGTGTTCGAAGGCAACATTGATTGTATAAAAAATAAAACCTACGCTATGTTTTTGTATTGTCTTAACGTTGTAGTATCTTTTTGGAATTATATAAAATATTATTTCAATCTTTCTTAGATTGGCCCGTTTTCTTGTACGAATGGAGATGCTAGTTTGAAACGTGGAAGGTGAGGCGATTCAATCTTCTTCCGCGGTTAGAATGTTTTCGAATTGTCTATAATTTTTAACATTTGAGCGAGCCGGATTACCGGCCTCGTTTATTTTTGAAGATATACCTGATCTGAAATGAAATTTCTCATTACTGGCGGTTGTGGTTTCATTGGGTCTGCTGTTGTCCGGCGCGTCATTGGCCATACGGCTCATGAGGTGGTGACGGTCGACAAGATGACCTATGCGGCGTCGCATGAGGCGCTGGGCGAGGCGCTGGGGCATCCGCGCCATCACCTGGTTCATGCCGACATCGCGGATGCCGCGGCGATGCGCGCCGTCTTCGAGGCGCACCGGCCCGATATCGTGATGCATCTCGCCGCCGAATCCCATGTCGATCGTTCGATCGACGGGCCGCGCGATTTCATCGACACCAATATCACCGGCACCTTCGTCCTGCTGGAGGCCGCCCGCGCCTGGTTCGCCACGCTGGACGAAGCCGGCCGCGGGCGCTTCCGCTTCCACCACATCTCGACCGACGAGGTGTTCGGCGCGCTTGAACCCGACGATCCCCCCTTCACCGAAACCACCCCCTACAACCCCCGCAGCCCCTATGCCGCGAGCAAGGCCGCCTCGGACCATCTCGTCCGCGCCTGGCAGCACACCTACGGCCTGCCCACCATCGTCTCCAACACCACCAACAATTACGGCCCGTGGCAGTTCCCCGAGAAGCTCATCCCGCTGGTGCTGATCAACGCGCTCGAAGGCCAGCCTTTGCCCGTCTATGGCGATGGCTCGAACATGCGCGACTGGCTCTTCGTCGAGGATCACGCCGAGGCGCTCCTCGCCGTCGCCCTCACCGGCACGCCGGGCGAGACCTACGCCATCGGCGCCCGCCAGCCCCGCACCAATCTTGACGTCGTTCGCACCATCTGCCGCCTGCTCGATGACCGCCGGCCGGATCCCGCCGGCCCGCGCGAGCGGCTGATCAGCTTCGTGACCGACCGGCCGGGACACGATTTCCGCTACGAGATCGACCCCGCGCGCAGCGAGGCCGCGCTCGGCTGGCGCGCCGCGCACGATTTCGAGGCCGGCCTCGCCCGCACCATCGACTGGTATCTGGCCAACGAGCCCTGGTGGCGCGCCATCCGCGCCCGCCTCTATGCCGGCCAGCGCCTCGGGCACGCGGCATGATTCGCAAGGGAATCATCCTCGCCGGCGGTTCCGGCACCCGCCTGCACCCCTCCACCCTCGCCGCCTCGAAGCAGCTCCTGCCGGTCTATGACAAGCCGATGATCTACTATCCGCTGTCGACCCTGCTGCTCGCCGGCATCCGCGACCTGCTGCTGATCTCCACCCCGCAGGACCTGCCGCAGTTCCGCCGCCTGCTCGGCGACGGCGCGCAATACGGCATCCGCATCGACTATGCCGCCCAACCCGCGCCGGACGGCCTTGCCCAGGCCTTCCTGATTGGCGAGGACTGGCTCGCCGGCGAGGCCTGCGCCCTCGCCCTCGGCGACAACCTCATCCACGCCGACCATCTCTCCATCGCGCTGCGCCAGGCCGCCAGCCGCAAGGACGGCGCCACCGTCTTCGCCTATCAGGTGCGCGACCCCGAACGCTACGGCGTCGTCTCCTTCGACGAGGCCGGCCGCGCCACCGGCATCGTCGAGAAACCCGCCACCCCCACCTCGCACTGGGCGGTGACCGGCCTCTATTTCTACGATCGCCGGGTGACGGAATTCGCCCACCGCATCCGCCCCTCGGCGCGCGGCGAGCTTGAGATCACCGATCTCAACCGGCTCTATCTCGACGACGGCTCCCTCACCGTCGAGCGGCTCGGCCGCGGCACCGCCTGGCTCGATGCCGGCACCCCGGACTCGCTGCTGCAGGCCGCCACCTTCGTGCAGACCATCCAGGCCCGCCAGGGCCAGCTCGTCGGCTGCCCCGAGGAGGTCGCCTTCCGCATGGGCTTCATCGACGCCGACACGCTGCGCCACCACGCCAAGCGGCTCGGCAAGACAGATCTCGGCCGCGCGCTGCGCGAACTCGCCGACGCCGAGGCCGCATGATCCAGCCGCTCGACCTGCCCGAGGTGAAACTCATCACCCCGCCGCGCTTCGCCGATTCCCGCGGCTGGTTCAGCGAAACCTGGAACCAGGCGAAGCTCGCCGCCCTCGGCTTCAGCGAAACCTTCGTGCAGGACAACCACTCCTGCTCTACCCGGCCCTTCACCATCCGCGGCCTGCACTGCCAGATCGCCCCCTTCGCCCAGGGCAAGCTCGTCCGCTGCGTGCGCGGCGCGATCTGGGATGTCGCGGTCGATATCCGCCACGGCTCGCCCAGTTTCGGCCGCTTCGCCGCCGCCGAACTCTCCGCCGCCAATGGCGCCCAGCTCTGGATTCCGCCCGGCTTCCTGCACGGGTTCTGCACCACCGAGCCCGAGACCGAAGTCGTCTACAAGGTCACCGCCCCCTACGACAAAGCCTCCGAACGCGGCGTGATCTGGAACGACCCCGATCTCGCCCTGCCCTGGCCGGTTCCCGCCGGCGCCGCCCTGCTCTCGGACAAGGACACGCTGCTGCCCCGCCTCGCCGCGGCCGAACCGTGGTTCGGGTTCTGACATGCCGACCCGCCCGATCCTGATCACCGGCGCGAGCGGCCAGCTCGGCCACGCCCTTGCCGCCCATGCGGCCAGAACCGGTATCCCGGCCCGCGCCGTCGGCCGCCCCGGATTCGATTTCGACGCGCCGGAGACGATCGCCGCCACCTTCGGCGCCGCCGACCCCGCCCTCGTCGTCAACGCCGCCGCATGGACCGCCGTCGACGCCGCCGAGACCAGCGCCGACGCCGCCTTCCGCGCCAATCGCGACGGACCCGCCGCCCTCGCCGCCCTCTGCCGCGCGCACGGCATTCCGCTCATCCATGTCTCGACCGACTATGTGTTCGACGGCAGCAAGGGCGCGCCCTACACCGAAACCGACCCGATCGCCCCGCTCGGCGTCTATGGCGAAAGCAAGGCCGCCGGCGAGGCGGCCGTGCTCGCCTCCGGCGTCGACGCGCTCATCCTGCGCACCGCCTGGGTCTTCTCCGCCACCGGCAGGAATTTCGCCCGCACCATGATCGCCGCCGCACGCCGCCTGCCGGCGCTGCGCGTCGTCGCCGATCAGCGCGGCGCCCCCACCGCCGCCGAAGACCTTGCCGAGGCCATCCTCGCCATCGCCTCCCGCATCCTCGCCGCGGGCTGGCAGCCCGGCTTCGCCGGCATCTTCCACGCCACCAGCGCCGGCGACACGTCCTGGCACGGTTTCGCCACCGAAATCCTCGCCATCGCCGCCCGCCACGGCACGCCCCGCCCCGACATCGTCCCCATCGCCACCGCGGACTGGCCCACACCCGCCCGCCGCCCCGCCGATTCCCGACTCGATTGCACGAAACTCAGACAAACCTTCGGCCTCGCGCTGCCCCACTGGCGGGACGCCACCTCACGCATCGTCCCCGCCCTCATCGCGCAGGGCGACGCGCCGTGATCACCATCCTTCTCTCCACCTATAACGGGGCGCGGTTTCTGCCCGAGCAGCTCGCGAGCTTCGAAGCCCAGACGGATCGGGGCTGGCGTCTGCTCTGGCGCGATGATGGCTCGTCGGATGCGACGCGTGAGATGATGGAGGATTTCACCCGCCGGATCGGTGCCGAACGGTGCCGCGAGGCGGCCAACTCCCGAATCCATCTGGGCGCGGGGCAGAGTTTCCTCTCCCTTCTCGCCGAAGCCCAGGACGCCCGGATCATCGCCTTTGCCGATCAGGACGATGTCTGGCTGCCCGAGAAGCTCGCGCGCGCCCGCCTCGCGCTGAGCGGGCAGAAGACCGGGGCGCACCTCTACACCGCGCGCCAGTATCTGGTCGATGCCAGGCTCCAGAACCGCCGGCTTTCCAGCCTGCCCGGCCGCAAGCCGGGCTTTCCCGCCTGCCTTACGCAGAACGTCGTGCATGGCAACACCGCGGCGATGAACCGAGCCGCCGCCGACCTGATCCGGCGTATCCCCGGCCCGGCCGGCACGGTGCATGACTGGTGGAGCTATATCGTCGTCAGCGCGTGCGGCGGTTCCATCACCGTCGATCCCAGGCCCGTCGTGCTGTACCGGCAGCACGAGGGCAACCTGATCGGATCGCCGCGGACGACCGTGGCGCGCGCCGTCGGCGCGATCAAGCGCGGCCCGGATATCTTCATGTCCATGATGCGGCGCCATGTCCGCCAGCTCGAGGCGCATGGCGACCTGCTCGCCGCGACGGCGCGCGACGATCTCGCCCGCATCTCCGCCGGGCTCGAGGGCGGGTTGGCGCCACGCCTCAGCGCCGTGCGCTGCCCCGGCCTGTCGCGGCAGACCGCCCTCGAAAACCTGTTGTTCCGGCTCTGGTTCGTCTTCGGCTGAACCGGCGGAACGCCTATTTGACAGGGTCTGCGACCGCCAGCGTCTCGATGCGCCAGCCGCCATCGCCGGTCAGCAGCAGCCGCCGCGCGTGATAGCGGATGATGGTAGAGCGGTGACCGACGCTGATGATGGTCGCCGCCGGCAGGTCTTCGAGCAGAATGCGATACATCGACGCCTCGTAGGCCTCGTCCAGCGAGGAGGTCGCCTCGTCGAGGATGACCACATCCGGGCGAAGCAAGACGCAGCGGGCGAAGCCGATGCGCTGCTGTTCGCCGAGCGAGAGCTCGCGGTCCCAGGGCTGCTCGGACTCCAGCCGGTCGACAAGATGGCCGAGCCCCACGCGGCGCAGCGCCGCCGCCACGTCCGCCGGGGCCAGGGTGTCGGTATACGGAAAGCCGATGCTTTCGATCAGCCTGCCATTCGCAAGATATGGCCGCTGCGGCACGAACAGCATCCGCCCGGCGGGCGTCGTCACTCGCCCCTCGCCGAACGGCCAGATACCGGCGATGGCGCGGACCAGCGTGCTTTTCCCCGAACCCGTCGGCCCGCTGACCAGAAGCCGCTCGCCGGGCGCGACCCGGAGATCGAGCGCATCGAGCAGCTTGCGCCCATCCGGCAGGGTGAGCGACAGGCGCTCGACCGAGAGTTCCGCATCGTCGCCGCGCGCATGGACGATGCGCGGCGCGGCGGCGGCGGCGTGATGATGCCGCAGGCTCACCTCCAGCGCGTAGAGGCGGTCGACCACCGCGCGCCACTCGGTGATCGACAGGTAGCCCTGGCCGATCGAGCTGAAATTGTTGAGAATGAAGGCGAAGGCCTGCTGGGTCTGGCCGAAGGCGTTGTTGGTCTGCGAGACCGTGCCGATCAGGATCCGCTTGGCGAGGTAGGAGGGGATGACCAGGCCGAAGGCGAGCAGCCCGCCGAGCGTGTTGAAGGAAAAGTTGAACGTGTTGACGAACACGGTGCGGTAGACCCGGCGATAGAAAATCTCGACCACCGGCGCGAAGTTCCGCTTGAGCCGCTTCGCCTCCGCCTCGCCGCTCTGCGCGGTTGCGATGGCCTCGGAATTATCCCGCACGCGGACCAGCTCGAAGCGGAAATTGCCCTGCATGCGCTGCTGGATATTGTTGAGCCAGAACAGCGGCTTGCCGATGATCAGGATCAGCCATGTGCCGCCGATCGCATAGATCAGGTTCATCCAGAGCAGCAGGCCGGGGACATAGACGCCGAACAGCCGGAGATTGCGGCTGAGCATCCAGAGCATCACCGAGAACGAGACGATCGTGACGACGGACTGCAGGGCGTTGAGCGGCAGGTTCACGGTCTGGCCGGTGAAGAAGTCGATATCGTCGGAAATGCGCTGGTCGGGGTTGTCGACATCGCGGTCGTCGAGCTGCATCCGGTAATGCGCCTGGCGGGCCATCCAGCCATCGACCATGTGCCCGGTCAACCAGCGCCGCCAGCGGATCTGGAAGATCTGCACGAGATACTGGCTCGCGGTGTTGATCACCACGACCATCGCGGCCAGCCCGAGAAAGATCCAGAACAGGCGCCAGATCTTGGCCACGTCGTAGCGCTGCATCGCATCGAAGAACGATCCGTTCCAGACCGTCAGGGCATAGTTCATCGCCACGATCACCAGCACCATGACGACGTTGAGGATCAGCAGCCCCCACGCCATCGCCCGTTCTTCCGAACGGAAAAACGGCTTCGCGACATAGAGCAGGCGGTGGAAAAATCCGGTCCGGGCGAGCTCGTCGTCCATCTCTGTCTCCGCATCCACAGGTGTTCCCGCCCCCATATAGGCGCGGATGCCGCAAGACCAGCCGGCGCCGCGATATCATTTGCCTTCCGGCACACTCCGGCGCGGCGCTCTCGCGCCATCGTGAGCCCGGCCGCCGGCGCGGCGGTTGAACATCGCGCCCCGGCTGCAAACCTGCGGGGTCATGGCGCGCGTCCCATCGGGCTTAATTATGCTTAACGGGCATGAATCAAAGCTGACTTGCCGATGCCGGGCGCGGGTCTTAAGACCGGGACCCGAACAGGAGGGATGACATGGCCAGTAGCGACACCGCCGGCAACGAGATTGCGCTGGAGCGCCAGAAGGCGGTCCTCGCCCGGCCGATGACCGAGACCCGACAGCTTGCCAACGCCGTGCGCGCGCTGGCGATCGACGGCGTCGAGGCCGCGAAGTCCGGCCATCCCGGCATGCCGATGGGCATGGCCGATGTCGCCACGGTGCTGTGGACGAAGTTCATGAAGTTCGATGCGGCCGACCCGCACTGGCCGGACCGCGACCGCTTCATTCTCTCGGCCGGCCACGGCTCGATGCTGCTCTACGCGCTGCTGCACCTCACCGGCTACGAGGGCATGTCGATCGAGGATCTGCGCCAGTTCCGCCAGCTCGGCGCGCGCGCCGCCGGGCATCCCGAGCGGATCGAGCATCCCGCCATCGAAATGACCACCGGCCCGCTCGGCCAGGGCATCTCGACGGCGACCGGCTTCGCCCTCGCCGAGCGCATGCTCGCCGCCCGCTTCGGCAAGGGGCTGGTCGATCATCGCACCTGGGTCATCGCCTCGGATGGCGACATGATGGAGGGCGTGTCCCACGAGGCCTGCGCCATCGCCGGCCATCTCGGCCTCGACAAGCTCACCGTCTTTTACGACGACAACGAGATCTCGATCGACGGCGGCACCGACATCGCGATGACCGACGACGTGCTGAAGCGCTTCGCCGGCTATGGCTGGGCCACCCGCCGGATCGACGGGCACGACCCCGAGCAGATCGAGGCCGCCATCCGCTTCGCCCTGCGCAGCCGCAAGCCGACGCTGATCGCCTGCCGCACCATCATCGGCTTCGGCGCGCCGAAAAAGGCCGGCACCCCGGCCACCCACGGCTCGCCCCTCGGCGCCGACGAGGCGGCCGCCGCCAAGGCGCTGCTCGGCTGGACCGCGCCGCCCTTCACCGTGCCGGACGAGATCCTCGCCCCCTGGCGCGCGGCCGGGGCGCGCGGCGCCGGCGCGCGCGGCGCCTGGGCGAAGCGCCACGCCGCCAGCGACCGGCGCGCCGCCTTCGACGCCGCCCTCGCCGGCGACCTGCCGGCCGAATACACGACCGCGATGGAAGCCCTGCGCGAGACGATCGCCGCCGGGAAGCCGAATATCGCCACCCGCCAGGCCAGCCAGATGGCGCTCGACGCGGTGGTGCCGGTGGTGCCGGAACTGGTCGGCGGCTCGGCCGACCTCACCCCCTCGAACAACACCTTCGTCACGTCGATGGGCGTGTTCACGGCGAAGGACCATGCCGGGCGCTATCTGCATTTCGGCGTGCGCGAGCATGGCATGGCGACCACGCTGAACGGCATTGCCCTACATGGCGGGCTGATCCCCTATGGCGGCACGTTCTTCATCTTTTCCGATTATTGCCGCCCGGCCATCCGCCTTGCCGCGCTGATGCGCGTGCGCTCGATCTTCGTGCTCACCCACGATTCGATCGGCCTTGGCGAGGACGGGCCGACCCACCAGCCGGTCGAGCATCTCGCCTCGTTCCGCGCCATGCCGAACGTGCTGGTGCTGCGCCCCGGCGACGCGATGGAGACCGCCGAATGCTGGGACATCGCGCTGCGGCACAAGGACGGGCCGGTGCTGCTCGTGCTCAGCCGCCAGGCGATGCCGACCCTGCCGCGCGATCATGGCGCTGAAAACCTCTCCGCCCGCGGCGGCTATGTCGTCGCTCCGGCCGAGGGGCAGCGGCGCGCCACCATCCTCGCCACCGGCTCGGAAGTCGCCCTCGCGCTGAAGGCGCGCGAGATGCTGGCGGCCGAGGGAATCGCCGTCGCCGTCGCCTCGGTGCCGAGCTTCGAACTGCTCGAACGCCAGGACCCCGGCTACCGCACCGAGGTGCTGGGCGAAGGCCCGCGCATCGGCGTGGAGGCCGCGGTCGGCTTCGGCTGGGAGCGTCTGCTCGGGGCGGATGGCGCCTTCATCGGCATGCACGGCTTCGGCGCCAGCGCGCCCTACCAGAAACTGTTCCAGCATTTCGGCATCACCGCCGAGGCGGTCGTTGCGGCAGTGAAAGCGAAGCTGTAATTCCCCCCTGTCACAGCCCAGAGCTTACCTGAACGTTTTCGAGGGAGACTTCATCATATGACCATCAAAGTCGCGATCAACGGATTCGGCCGCATCGGGCGCCTCGTGCTGCGCGCGATGATCGAGAGCGGACGTTCCGACGTCGAATGCGTCCTGATCAACGACCTCGGAAGCGTCGAGGACAACGCCCACCTGCTGCGCTACGACTCGGTGCATGGCCGCTTCCCCGGCACCGTCGAGGTGAAGGGCGACAGCATCGTCATCACCAATGCCGGCCGCACCTATGCGCCGATCCGGGTTTCCGCCGAGCGCGACCCGGCGAAGGTGCCGATGCAGGGTGTCGACGTGGCGATGGAATGCACCGGCCTGTTCACCAAGCGCGACGCCGCGGCGAAGCTGATCGAGGCCGGCGCCCGCAAGGTCCTGGTCTCCGCCCCGGCGGACGGGGTGGACGCCACCATCGTCTACGGCGTGAACCACCACACGCTGACCAAGGACATGACGATCATCTCCAACGCCTCCTGCACCACCAACTGCCTCGCGCCGATGGCGATGGTGCTGCACGAGACCTTCGGGATCGAGCGTGGCTACATGGTGACGATCCACTCCTATACCGGCGACCAGAAAACGGTGGACACCCTGCACAAGGACCGTCACCGCGCCCGCGCCGCCGCGCTCTCGATGATCCCGACCACCACGGGCGCGGCCCGCGCCGTCGGCCTCGTCCTGCCCGAGCTGAAGGGCAAGCTCGACGGCACCGCGATCCGCGTGCCGACCCCGAATGTCTCGCTCGTCTCGCTCGACGTGAACCTGAAGACGCAGGCCAGCAAGGACGAGATCAACGCGGCGATGAAGGCGGCTTCCGAGGGCAAGCTCAAGGGCATTCTCGACTATTCGACCGAGGCCCTGGTCAGCGCCGATTTCAACCATGTCGCCTATTCATGTAGCTTCGATGCGCCGCAGACCGCGGTGATCGACAACGCGCTCACCCGCGTCATGGGCTGGTACGACAATGAATGGGGCTTCTCGAACCGGATGAGCGACACCGCCGCCCTGTTCGGGTCGCTCTGATGGCGGACTGGCGCCCGCTCGACGGGGTCGATGTCAGGGGAAAGCGCGTGCTCGTGCGCGCCGACCTCAACGTGCCGCTGCGCGACGGGCGGATCACCGACCTCACCCGCATCGAGCGCCTCTCGCCCACCATCGTCGAACTCGCCGGCAAGGGTGCGAAGGTGATCGTGCTGTCGCATTTCGACCGGCCGAAGGGCAAGGTCGTGCCCGAGATGTCGCTCCGTCCGGTTGCCGAGGCGCTCGGCGCGGTGCTGCGTCGGCCCACCGCCTTCGCCGGTGACTGCGTCGGCCCCACGGCCGAAGCCGCCGTCGGCGCGCTGGCGGAGGGCGACATCATCGTGCTGGAAAACACCCGCTTCCATCCCGGCGAGGAGAGCAACGACCCCGCGCTGGCGAAGGCGATCGCCGCCAATGGCGACATCTTCGTCAACGACGCCTTTTCCGCCGCGCACCGCGCCCATGCCACCACCGAGGGTCTCGCCCATCTCCTGCCGGCCTATGCCGGGCGGCTGATGCAGGCGGAACTCGCCGCCCTGGAAGCGGCGCTCAGCCACCCGAAGCGGCCGGTCGGCGCCATCGTCGGCGGCTCGAAAGTCTCCACCAAGCTCGACCTGCTGACCAACCTGATCACCAAAGTCGACCTGCTGGTGATCGGCGGGGCGATGGCGAACACCTTCCTCGCCGCCCAGGGCGCCGAACTCGGCACATCGTTGCAGGAGCCCGCGCTGCACGACACCGCCCGCGCCATCGTCGAATCGGCGGCGGCGCATGGCTGCCGCATCCTGCTGCCGTCGGATTTCGTGGTCAGCGAAACCTTCGCGCCGAACCCGCCCACCGAAACCGTGCCGGCGAACGCGGTGCCGGCGAACGCGATGGCGCTCGATGTCGGCCCCGCCACCGCCGCGGCGATCATCGCCGCGGTGAGGGAGCTGAAGACGCTGATCTGGAACGGCCCGCTCGGCGCCTTCGAGACCCCGCCTTTCGACGCCTCGACCATGCGACTCGCCGCCGCGGTGGCGGAGGCGACGGCGGGCGGGCTGATCTCGGTCGCCGGCGGTGGCGACACGGTGGCGGCGCTGCGCCTGGCCGGCGTGACCGACCGGCTGACCTATGTCTCCTCGGCCGGCGGCGCCTTTCTCGAATGGATGGAGGGCAAGACCCTCCCCGGCGTCGCGGCACTCGGCGAGCACTGATCGGCACCGCGCGGAATGGATTGAACCGCCGGCGCGGGGGACCGCGCCGGCGGTTCGTGTTTCGGAACCTTGCCCGCGCAGACAGGGGCGCTGAGCGGGGCCGGGTTCCGGGATGATCCATGGCACTGTGAAATAGAGCATCGTTATCCGGTCGGATGATGCTCTATCATATTGAAAAATAGAGCATCCTTATCCCGGCGGATGATGCTCTACCATGTTGAGAAATAGAGCATCCCTATCCGGTTGAATGATGTTCTATCCACTTTATTTTTTCATCGCGGGAACGACGACGGCCTGGATCACCGTTTCGGCGTCGGGAAGAGAGTTGACAACCAGCTTTTGCTTGACCTGAAACGCCTTGATCGCGGCTTGAGTGCTGGGGCCGAATTGGCCGTCCACCGGGCCTGAAAGATATTTATGCTTCTTCAGGTAGGTCTGAAGACGCTTCAGGGTCGTCTCGCGGATCGCGACGGACTTGCCGCCGAACGACGCCGTCACCAGCGGCGACGAGGTGTGTATCGCGCCGAGTTTCAGCGTGTCGATAATCGAGTTCGCAACTCCGGCGACCATCGCCTTGCCGTTCTTGGCGCAGATGTTGACAACGAGGTTTGTCATCGCGTTCGCGGACTGAACAGGCACGATATCGAACGTATTGGGATCAACACGATTGAGGGCGCTGATATATCCCATCAGCCAGCTCGACAACTCCGCACGCACGGCGACCTGGCCATGGTTGATGGCGTTGACCGTATCCGCGCAGGATGTCGCGCCAATGCCATTGACGGCAAAATTACCCCTGGCATCGGCTGCCCGGGCTGCGTGCGAAGCGAACCAGCCGCACGCGAGAGCGACAGTTGCGACCTTGACGAGACGAGACGTACGACAACCCATCAATGAACTCCATGTCCAAGCGGTTAAGCAAAAAAGAGGGGAAGCGAATGCTTCCCCTCCAAGGTGTTCTTGCTCCAGTTAGTGAGCAACAACCGTGTTGATGGCGCTGTTGCCGGTCGCCCGAGCAACAATGCTGTTATTCGCGACATTGACAGTGCTGCCAGTTGCGCCAGGAGCACCGGTCGTGACGCCGAAGGCGTTGTAGCCGGCAGTGGCGGTCACGTTGCCAGTGTTGGCCTGGGTGTTCTGCAACGCGCTGGTTGCGTTGCCACTATTCAGGCCAGCAAGGGTCACCGTGTTCTGGGCCGAGTTGCCGAAGGCGTTCACGTTGACGGCATTGCCCATGACGCTCACGCTGGTGTTCTGAACCTGTGCCGTACCGCCGGTTGCACCGTTCAGAGCCACGCTGAACTGGCTGGTGGGCGCGGTTGCACCGAATTCAGAACTCGTCGCGCTGACCGACCCGCTGTTGGTCTGGGCGTTCAGAGCCACGAACTGCGCCGTGGTGGCCGTCGTTCCGCCAGCCGAAGCACCGGCCGCCTGGGTGCCGAAGCTCGCGGTCGGCAGGGCGTTGAGTGCGTTCACGCTGGAGTTGCCCGCCGCCTGCACATTCAGAGCATTGTTCGTCAGTGCAATCGTCGAGCCGGAGGCCGCCGGAGTGGTCGCGGTGCCGCCGGTCAGGCTGAACTGAACGTTCGAGGTGCCTGCCGCGGAAACCGAGTCGGCGTTGTTCTGGTTATTCAGCAATGCTGCCGGCGCGTTCACGGTCGAGCCCGCGACGTTGAGCGTGTTCGCCGCGGTGTTGGCGATGGCGTTCGCCGTCGTCGTGTTACCGTTGAGAACAACCGAGCTGCTCTGCAGGCCGGTGCTGCCAGCCGTATCGCTGTTGCTGACCGAGCTGTTGGCCTGGGCGGTCACGCCGGTGGTGGCACCGGACGAGGACTGCGTGTTGTTCAATGCGTATGCCGCATTGACCGTTTGCAGATTCGTCGTGATCGACGCCGCGCTGGTTGTGGGGTTGTCCAGCGTCGTCGCGTTTGCCGTCAGCGTGTTGGTCGCGCTGTTGGCATTCGCCGTGGCCGTTGTGGTGTTGCCGTTCAGCGCCAGGCTGGAGCTGGAGCCGATCGCGCCCGGGGAGGTCACGGTCTGGCCGACCGTCGATGTGGTCGTGGCCGAGGTGGCCACGGTACCCGCGGTAGCCGTCACGTTATTGGTCGCATTCTGGCTCGACACCAGGGCGCCGGACGTCGCGTAGGTCCCCGCTGTCGTATTGTTCTGCGAAATCGTGCCGTTGACCGTGAGGGCAGTCGTCGCGACGTTGGCCTGGGCCGTCGCGTTCAGCGAGTTATTCGACACGCTGAGGGTCGATCCCGAAATCGCCGGCGAGGTTGCCGAGCTGGTGATCTCGGCTCCACCATAGGCCGTGGCGCTGGTGATCGAGGCGTTGGTTTGCGCGTTGACCGCCGACAGATCGGCCGTGGCCGTTTGCGAGGTGGTCGACGCAACGGTTGCGCTGCTCTGGGTTCCCGCAAGGGCGCCGCCGTTGACAGTATCCGCCGTCACCGAGACGTTGGTGGTGCCAACGTTGCCCTGCGCGACCGCGCCATAGTTGTTACCCGTCACCGACAAGGTGCTGTTGGTCAGATTACCAGACGTGGCAACCTGACCGAACGGCGTGGTGTTCAGGGCAGGAACGGTAATTGTTCCTGCGGTTGCGACAGTCTTCGCCCCCGTATTGATCGTAAAGGTCGTTCCCGTCGGGAATGTAAATGTCGACGACGACGTTCCCGGCGTCAACACCACATTGGTCCCACTAACCGAGACAGTGCCACCACCCGTAGCCGAAATGACAGAGGCCAACTGAGCCGGCGTGAGGCCCGTCCCTGTCGTGCTGAACGTAAGGGTCTGGCCCGAAGTCAGTGTAATCGTGTTATTGGTGCTTGCAATCGAAGACCCGGTGTAATTACCGTTGACGCCGGTGGTTGACGTCACGGCCGGGGAGCCGGCATTACCGACAGACGCCGAAGTGCCGCCAGCGCTCGTCACCGTCTGGACATTGAGCCCGCCGGCGGAGCTTGTCAGCACCGCAACCGGCGTGGTGGAGGTGCCGATCACGAGGTTATTCGACGCGCTGTTGGTGGTCGCCGACGCGTTAAAGTTGTTGTTCTGCGCCTGCAGGGTCGAATTCGAGACCGCACCGGTGCCGCCGAGGCTGAGAAGCGCGCCAGTATTGGTCTGGGTTGCCGAGACAGTATTGGAGGCGGACTGGGTGTTGGCCACGCTGAAGCCCGCGTTCACCGACGCCGTGGTTCCATTATAGGACACAGGCGCGGTAATGGCCGTCCCGCTTGCATCGATCAGGCTGGTGCCGGTGACGGTCAGGTTGTTGGCGGAAGCGAGGTTGCCGTTGGCCTGGGCCAGCGCATTATTGCCGCTGAGGCTCAGCGTCGAGCCGCTGACGGTACCCGTTCCGGTTGCCGTCGTCAGATCGAACAGACCCGTATTCGTCGAGGCGCCGGTCACCGTGCTGGCAACTTGACCGCTCAACGTCGAGGTGTTGGCAACCGCCGCCACGGGCAGGAAGGCTGGCGGCGGCGTTGCTCCGGCAGTCGGCTGCGCAAGGTCGGTGATCGAGACGTTGGCAGCGTTGCTGGTCTGGTTGCCGTAGCCCGCCGCAACAAACTGGTTATTGGTGTTGCTGACGGTCGAGCCGCTCACATTACCCGCACCGAGAGACACCAGAAGCGGATTCGTGGTTGTCGCCCCCGCGGTCACACTCGCGGTTTCGGACTGGCTGTTGAACAATGCCAGCGCCGCATCCGCGCTATTGCTGGTCGACGCCAGAGACACAGCGGTGGCTGGGGCCGTCGCCGTGTAGACGTTAAGGCCGGTCGAGGTCGAGTTCAGCGTGTTGGCATTCGCATTGCCATACGCCAGAGACCGCAGGATGTTGCCGTTGGCGCCGCCGAGGGTGATCGAGGAGTTCGAGATCGGGTTGTTGCCCGTCGTATTCGCCGCGATCTCGATATTCGGGTTCAGCAGCGTGGCGGAGGCGCCGCTTGCGTCGGTCTGCACGCTGGCGAGACCCGCGGAGCCGGCCAACTGGTCAGCATTGACGCTGAGCGCATTCGACGCGTTGTTGCTCTGCGCGATAGCCTGGGCCGCGTAGGTTCCGGCCGCGCCGGACAGGCTCAGGGTATCACCGGTAAGAGTGGTTCCATTGGCTGTCAGTTTGATCGCGTTGCCGCTGTTGGTGGCGGCGACCGGCGAGGTGCTGGAACTCTGGTTGTTGCCAACGGACAGGCCGGCGGCGGCCGTCAGTGTGGTTCCATCATAGGTCAGGCCCGCCAGCGACGCGGTACCCGCATTCGGGTATGCGTTCACGTTGGTGCCGCTCACCGTCAGCGCGTTGCCGGCGCCGCCGGTTGCGCTCACCGCGTTGTTGCCAACCGCCGACGCGCTGGTGCCGTTACCCGTCAAAGCCAGGGTGGAGTTGCTGACCGTGGCGGTGGCGAGGGGGGTCGTGGTTCCATCGGTTCCGGCGGTCAGCGAGACGGTGTTGCCGGAGTTGTTGGCGGTGACGGCCGAGCCGGTCGCGGTCTGCAGGCTGTTGATGCCGATCAGCCCATCGAGCGTGGCGGCATTGGCGCCCGAAGTCGGGATGGTGACGGCGTTCGACACGCTATTGTTGGTGGCCGACGCGTTGATGGTGTTGCCGGTTCCGCTCACCGTCGAGCCGCTCACGTTCTGCGCGAGGGAGGTGATGCTGTTACCGGAGACCGACGACTGAGCGGCGATGGAATTGACCTGGGATTGCTGGCTGGCGATCCCGAAATCAGCCTGGAGGGTATTCGTGGGCGTGCCCGAAGCCGACGTGTTCGCCTGCGTCGTGGTCGCACCGGCGAGGTTCATCGTGCCGGCGAGTTCGGCGAGATTGGTCGCGGTATTGCCCGTGGAGGAGCCGCTGATCGCGTTGCCCGACTGGGTCAGGCTGCCGTTCGAGAGCGTGATCGGGTTGTTGGTCGAAGCACCCGACGCGACGGACGCGGTGATGCTGTTTCCAGTCACAGAGCTCGTCGTCGCACCTGTCGGCGCGGTCGTCTGGGTGTTGCTTTGCAGGTTGCTGACCAGCGCGCTGCCATCGAGGCTGGGCGCCGAGCCGGAGGCAACCGAAAGCGTGCTGGTCGCGGTATTGCCGGTGTAGGAGGCCGACACGGTGTTGCCCGTCTGCGCCGCAGTCAGCGACTGCGTCTGCGCGGTTGTCCCGGTCGAGGAATTTACCGCGAGATTGACCGTGTTGTTCGTGGTGGAAGCAGCGCTTGTTCCGGCGATGGAATTATTGGCCTGCGCGTTGCTCAGGGCAATATTGGCGGAGGCGTCGAGGGCGTTGCCCGTTGTCGCCTGAGACGAGAGAACGGCACTGCCCGGCGCACCCTGACCCACGTAGGTTACCGGAACAGCACCGCTGATGGTGGTGTTGCTCGCATTTCCGGTCGCCGACGACGAAATGGCGTTGGCGCTCTGGGCGAGGCTGGAACCGCTGACGGCGTCCGTCGTGACGTTCCGGAGCGTGTTGGCGGTGGTGATCGCGTTGACGGCAACGACGTAGGTATTTGCGCCATTCGTCGTTGCGTTATTGGCTTCCTGGGCCAGGACCGCAAGGCCGTTGCCGGTTGTTCCCGCCGTCGTGCCGCCGATCGTCGCCAGATCGACCGTGTTGGTCAGGGTGTTGCCCGTGGCCTGCGCAGCGATGGTGTTCGCGGTTGTCGTTGACGAATTGGCAACAGTGCCGGTACCACCGGTGCCGGTGAACGTCGCGCCAGAGGTCTGGTTGGACGCGGTGGCCGAGATCGCCAGATTGGCGGTTGCCGTGCTGGACGGGGTATTCTGGGCATTGAAATAGTTAGATGTATACCCAGTCGCCGCGCCGGGGCCGGCCGCCACGCCGGACGTCGTGACCGTTGCGCCGACAGTTGTTTTCGCAGTCTGCGCAAATCCCTGGCCGCCATACATGGCGCCGAAGAATAGCAAACTTGCCGCTGTAGATCCCAGCAGATTAGTTCGTAGCTTTGCGTCTTTCAAAGCTCTCTCCCATTTTGAAAATTAACCATCCTGTTTTGGATGCATTTATGGTCTATCTGATTCGTAAGATTTTGGTATCTTTACGATGTCGTCATTTGTATTTTCTTTTATTTATATTATTTATTAATCGTAACGATTGCCACCTTCTGATAACTTGAGCCCTCATGATAGATTTTGCTGTCGGTATCGGACGGGGCCCACTGGGTGGTGACCACCGGCGCCGCCATGCCATGGGTTGCAAGACCCGACTTCAGCGCGGCTATGCGGGCCTGGACGAACCCGTAACGGTTCATGGGAGACCAATCCTCGAGGGCGGGCGCCAGCAGCTCGACCGTTATCGGGGCTTTTGCTGCCATCTGCGCGATCTTTGTGAGGAGACCGCCATCTCCTGGCGGGATCTCCGATGAACCGAAATCGAAGGCCAGCTTGATCATGGCGCCCCCGCTGGCGCCCGCAAGCGGCCTGGCAAGCGGCCTGGCAAGCGGCTGCTCAGCGCCGGGAGGCATTGGCGGCTGGATGATCTTTACGTGGTTTGGCGTCTTGCGCAGCTGATCGGCCGTCTTTTCGGAGATGCGATCCCGGACCTTTTTCATACAGGGCAGAGGACTCAGATGCTCGGCTGCCGCCACCAGATCCAGCGTCCCCTGTTCCAGCGTGGTGCGCACGCCAAGCTCCAGCGGCTCCTCGTTCTTGGCCCCGATGTTCACATCCCACAGGTCGCTGCCGAAGAACCGGAAAATGCCGGCGCTCACCTGATAGCCGACGATCTGCTTTTCGAGACTGACGGTTTTGACAATCTGTGTCGTCTGGGTATCCACAAGCTCGAGGTCGATCGCGATGTTTTCGGTGAAGGTGGTTGCCGAGGGGCCGGACAGATTCTGCATGACCTGCACGCCACCACTTTGAATATTGTAATTCAGCTCGGTAATGCCGCCGATGATGTAATATTGTGAACGCAGGATCGTGCCGCCATAATAGGGCATCCACGGCACCGGGCCTGCGCCCGGCTTCAACTGGTGCGGACGGCCATCGCCCAGCTCTCGCTGGTCGGTGTAACCCAGCTCCATCTGGGTGATATGAGGATCGACGCGCTCAACCTGCGTTATCGCGTTGCCGAGATGCCCCAGAGCCGTCTCGACCATCAGCGCGCCGCCCTGCGTGATGGCGTTGCCCTCGTTGATGTTGTAGCGGCCCGTGTAGTCCTTGATGTCGCCGACCGCGAAGGTCAGGCGCGGCTTGTCGTCGCGGACGATCTCGTCGGCGAGGCAGGCGAAGGCCGGATCGACCGGCGTCAGATTGTATCTGACCTTGGGACCCAGCACGATAGGCGCCTCTCCGGGCTCAACCCGCTGCATGCCGATGGACGCGCAGCCTACCAGCGCCTGACTGCTCAAGAGCAGCACCGCGGTGCCGCGCAGCATGCGCGCTCGTGAAACACGCCGAATCAAGCAGCGCGGGGATGTCGCCAGCGCCACCAGGTTGCGTGGCAGGGGAAGAAGACGATTTTCAGTTGTCTGGGTCATGGCTAGTTCAGCGATCCGGAACCAACAGAACATGCAGTACTGTTGCTTACTGACGCGCTCTGCGTCCCCCCATTGGTCTGGTTACTGTTAAGCGCCTGGGAATAGGTTCCGGCGATCGACGTGCTTGTCGAACCATTCAGGACGGTTCCGACCGCGCCGCTGTTTGTCTGCCCCGTCGTGGTCAGGGGCGTGCCTGCGGTCGATGCCGACAGCGAAGACTGCGTTGAACTTGAATTGCCGGTTGCGCTTGGCGTCGCACCGATCGTGCTTGGCGAACCGGCCGTCGCTGCGGTCGTTCCCGAATTTCCGTACGTTGTCGGCGCAACGTTGCAGTTCGTCTGCTTCGCGATATTTGTTGTACTGTAGGAATTATATACAGGAGAATGATACATTCCTGCCTGTTTTTGGAGAATTATGCTTTCCACGGCACCGAGATTGGCAAGATCGGCTGGCGTCGGGAGTTGATAAGGCGAATCCGTTCCATACCCGTTTGCCCGCGCTCCTGCCGTCATCGCAGCCAGGACAATGAAAAGCCGCGTGCAGTGCCTCAGCTTTCTTCTGAACATCACCAAACCTCGAATCATACGCTTTGTGCATAGCCCGGTATTTTGCGTTTGGCATGTTTTAATGTGCAATTAATTGTATATATTATGTTCAATGCTGTGATTGTAAATTTTGTCAGAACAAGACGCAACCAATAGGAATAGTTTTTCTATAAATATCGAATATTTTAAATATTTTATATTATCATTTTCAGGATAAAATATTTGCGGATTCCGCCGAGGATAGAGCACTTTCCGATCAGATGACTCCATCCGATCGGGTGATGCTCCATGTGCCTCAAGGACGTAGCGGAGTGGGCGGACCCAGATGTGGAGTGCGTCAGCCGTTGCGGGCGGCGGCGGCCGGGGTGCGGAGCTGGCGCCGCAATTCGGCCTCGGAAACCGGGGGGGAGAAGAAATAGCCCTGCGCCCAGTCGCAGCCGAGGCTGGTCACGTAGTCGAGCTGGACGGCGGTTTCCACGCCTTCGGCGGTGACGGGCAGGTTGAGTGCCGCGGTCATGCCCATGATCGCCTCGAAGATGGGCTGGCGGTCGCCAGGCGCGCGGATGCGGGAGAGGAAGGATTTGTCGATCTTGACGACATCGACCTTGAACGTGTCGAGATAGGAGAGCGAGGAAAAGCCGGTGCCGAAATCGTCGAGCACCAGCATCGCGCCAAGTTCGCGCAGGTCTTGCAGGAGGCGGGCGCTGGCGGCGTTCTGCGAGAGCAGCACGGATTCGGTGATTTCGAGCTTGAGACGGCTCGCGGGCAGGCCGCCGGCGGCGAGGGCTTCGGTGACGGTAGCGCGGATGTCGCCGATCTCGAACTGGCGGGGTGAGACATTGACGGAAATCTTGACGTCGTCCGGCCAGGCGCGGGCGGCGGCGCAGGCGCGGCGCAGCACCCAGGCGCCGAGGGCGGCGATCTGCCCGCTTTCCTCGGCGAGCGGGATGAACTCGGCGGGCGGAATGAGGCCGCGGGCGGGATGGTGCCAGCGGAGCAGCGCCTCGACGCCGACGGTGCGGCGGGTTGCGAGATGGACGATGGGCTGGAAATCGAGCGCGAATTCGCCGCGGCCGAGCGCGCCCGACAACTCGGCGCGCAGGCGGCGGCTGGCCTCGTCGGCTTGCAGCATGTCGGGGTGGAACAGGCGGTAGGTGCCGCGGGCGCGGGATTTGGCGACGTAGAGCGCGCGATCGGCCTGGCGGTAGAGGGAGTCGGCGTCGGCCTGGCCGGGGAGTGCGACGGCGACGCCGATCGAGGCGCCGGCGGGCAGCGAGATGCCATCGACCTCGAAAGGCTGGCGCAGCGCGGCGAGAATGCGGTCGGCCAGCGCCAGGGCGTCGGGCGGGGCGGAGACGCCGGTCTGCATGATGACGAATTCATCGCCGCCGCAACGGGCCAGCAGATCGCGCGAGCGCAGGCAGAGGCGCAGCCGGCTGACGAGCTGGCGCAGCACGGCATCGCCGGTCGGGTGGCCGTGCTGGTCGTTGATTTCCTTGAAATAGTCGAGATCGAGGCAGAGCAGCGCGGTGAGGTTTCCGGGCTGCTGGCACTGCAACTGCTCGGCCAGGCGGGAGAACAGGGAGGCGCGGTTGGCGGCGCCGGTCATGTAGTCGACGCTGGCGGCGTAGCGGAGCTGCTGCTGGGCGAGGCGCTTTTCCGAGACGTCGCGCAGGAAGAGCGAGATGTCGCTGGCTTCGGCGACGATGGTGGCTTCCAGCCAGCGATCGGTCGGCGGCCAGAACAGCTCGAAATGGGCGCCGGCGCCGGTTTCCATCGCCCGCTTCAGCGCGGCGCAAAGCTCGCGGCAATGGGCGGAGGCGAAGAGACCGTCGGCGTCGAGGCCCTCCGGCGGCGCGTCGAGCCCGAGCAGGGGGGCGAGGCGCGCATTGGCGAAGGTGACGGCGCCGGCGGCATCGAAGACGATCACCGCGTCGCCGCTGGCCTCAAGCACGCGCAGGGCCAGCGCCTCGGACGCCTTGCGCGCGTTTTCCGCCATCCAGCGGTCGGTAATGTCTTCGAGCGTGCCGTACCAGCGCAGGATCTGCCCGGCCTCATCGCGGCGGGCGGCGGCGCGGGCGCGCACCCAGGCATAGGCGCCATCGGCGGCGCGGATGCGGAACTCGACATCGACCGGATCGCCGCTGGCAAGGCTGTGCTGCCAGGCGGCAAGGGTGGGCGGGAGATCGTCCGGGTGGACGGCGGAGGTCCAGCCGAAGGGCATGGTCTCCTCGCGGGTCATGCCGGTGATGGCGAGCCATTGCGGGCCGACTTCGAGAATCCCGCCATCCGGCCCCGCCGTCCAGGGGATTTGCGGGTGCAGCTCCACCATGTGGCGGTAATGGTCCTCGCTTTCGCGCAGCGCCGCCTCGACCCGCCGGAACGGGGTGACATCCTGGGTGGTGCCGCGCAGCTGAGCGACGCGGCCATCGGCCCCGATCACCGGCTCGGCATGGGTAAGCACGGCGTGGATGGCGCCATCGGGCAGGACGGTGCGGTATTCCAGCGTGACCGGCGTCGCGGTTTGAACCGCTTCGCGGAAACAGGCCATGGCGTAATGATAGTCGTCGGGGTGGATGATGCGGCGAAGCTGGTCGTAATCCATCTCCGCGGCCGCGCCCTCGATGCCGAGCAGCCAGAGGGTTTCGGTTGAAAGCCAGACGCGATGGCGGGCGAGATCCCAGCGCCAGGCGCCGACCCGGGCGAGGCGATGGGCACTGGCGAGTTCCTCGGTGCGGCGGGCAAGCTCGGCGGCGAGGGCGGCGAGACGGTCGTTCTCGGTGCTGCCGAGGGCGCCGGCGGCAAGATCCGGCAGGGCGCCGATATCCGCGATGATGCCGGCGAGACGCAGGGGCCGCCCGGCCTCATCGCGCCCGACGACGTGGAAGCGGGCGAGCTGCCAGAAGGCGCCGGGCGCGGCCCCGGCGCGGCGGAAGGCGATGTCGAGCCCCATACTGCCGGGCGCAGCCGCGGCGTCGAGCGCAGCGGCAACGCGGGCGCGGTCGTCCGTATCGATGCCGGCGAGAAAGGCGGCGAGCGACTCGGCGGCCGGCTGGTTGGAGTCCGGACCGGGCGCGCCGCCGGCGAGCGGGCGGACCCGCCCGGCGAGCGGATCGATCTCCCAGGCGGCGAACCCGCGGGCGCCGGCGAGCACCTGGCAGAGCGTCGGCTGCTGCGCGGCGTCCTGCGCGGTCATCACGGCGCCTCCGCCGGGGCGGGCGGCGGATCGGCCGGCAGGTCGCGCAGCAGGGCCACCATGTCCGGCGGCGCCAGTGGCCGTTGCAGGCCGGCATGGTAGCGGCGGAACCCGCCGCGCCCGCCATGCTTGGCGGCGTAGAGCGCGCGGTCGGCGCGTTCGAGCAGGGTTTCGGGATCGTCGCCGTCGGACGGGCAGAGCGCGAGACCGACCGAGGCGGTGACGGTGAGCGGCGCGGGCCGTGTGGCCAGCGGCTGGCCGATCGTCGTGACGATGCGGCCGGCCAGAGCGAGCGCGTGATCCTCGTGCGAGATGCCGCGCTGGATCACGCAGAACTCGTCGCCGCCGAGGCGGGCCACGGTGTCGCCGGCGCGGATCACCCCGCTGAGCCGACGGCCGATGATGCGCAGCACGCTGTCGCCGACGATGTGGCCGAACTGGTCGTTGATCGGCTTGAATCCGTCGAGATCGACGAGCAGGACGGCGACCAGTTCGCCGCTGCGCGGGGCCGCGGCGAGCGCCTCGGCGAGGCGCTGGGTGAACTGGCCGCGATTGGGCAGGCCGGTGAGATTGTCGTGCGCGGCGAGGTGGCGGGCGCGGGCCTCGGCCTCGCGAAAGCGGGTCACGTCCGACAGGGCGGCGATGATGAACGGCGTGGGACCGGCCAGCGTGTCGAGCTGGATCAGGCGCTTGCGGGTGATCACGATGCGCTGCCGGCCGCCGGCGCCGGTGACGATTTCCTCGGTCTCGTCGCTTTCGCCGGTGGCGAAGACGCGGTCGTCCACCCGCCAGTAGCCTTCGAGCAGCGCGCGCGGCACCCGCCCCTCGCCATTGCGGCCGACGAGCGACTCGCGCGGATAGCCGACGAAATCCGCCATCGCCTGATTGACCAGGACGAGGCGGTGATCGCGGTCGATCAGGAAGACCGGATTGGGCAGCGAATCCAGCAGGGTTTGCAGGACTTCCACCGTGAGGATGATCGACGACTGATCGAACAAGGACAATCTCTGGGGCGCGATTTCATTTGCGTAAAGCGATACACTATCGCGTGATATGATTAAATTTTAGTTAATTGCAATATGTGGCGGTGTGAATCGAGGGGTCAGACCGGCTTGCCGCGAGCGGCGCGCAGCAGGTTGCGATAGGTGCCGTCGAAGATCGTGCCGGTGGCCGAGGTCCAGCGGGAGGACTGGCCGAGCGTGTCGCGGCTGGCGTGGATGCGGCGGGCGCGCAGCTCGCGCGCGGCGGCTTCCTCGGGGGGCATCGGCGCGAGTTCGAGCGCGGGATCGGCCGGCACCACGACGAGCTGGATGAAGGGCTCGCCCCGGCGGAAGACATGGGTGACGCCCGCAGGCGGCGCCTTGAAGACGACGAAGGAGATCATCGGCCACCAGGCGGTGCGCAGCAGCGCGGGGACGGCCAGCGGCACGTCGCCGGTCTCGTCGGTGAAGTAGCGGGGGTGGGGCTCGGCGCGGACGGCCATCGGCTCGTCAACCGCGATGTCGAGCAGGAGCTGACAGGTGTAGTAGCCGGGGCCGAAGGGGCGGAAGGGCGGCCAGTTGACGCCGGTGCCCGGATCGGCGCCCCAGTCGCTCTCCAGCGCCACATGGCCATCCCGGCGGGTGACGCGGAGTTCGTTCTCATAGGGGTAGAACACCTCGATCCCGTATTGCGCGCCCTCGACGAAGGGGGCGCAGTGCCAGGGCTGCTCGTGCGCGCCGTCGCCCCGCTTCTCGGGCGCGCCGCCCCAGCCCGGCACGTCGAGCCGGGTGCGCCGCGGCGCCAGCCCCGGCTCGAAATAGCGCAGCCTTACCTTCGTCGTCATCGCCCTCCCCTCACCCGGCGGCGGTTCAACGCCAGTCCGGCCGCGGATACCAGCCGTAATAGCCATAATACCCGTAATAGCCGTGATGGTGGTGATGATGGTGGTGGTGGTGCTGGTAGTAGCGATAGCGGCGATAGGCGTGGTGGTGGTGATGGTGGTGGTCGACCAGGTCGAGCCTTGCCGGCGCCTCGGCCGGGGCGCGGGCGAGCAGCGCGTCATGCGCGCGGAGGATGGCGGCGGGCGCGTCCACCGGGGCGAGCAGCTCGGCATAGCTCGCGGCCGGCGGCAGCGGCGCGGGCTCGGCCAGGGCCGTCGCGGGCGCGGCGGCGGCGAGACCGCCCAGCGCGCCGAGAAGCCCGATCGTGGTTCGTTCCATCTGCGCTCTCCTTTCGGTTGCGGCAGCATTGAAGCGGCGGGGCGTGTCATTTCTGTGACTGAACTGCGGCGGAATCCATAAATCCTTGTCACCAAACCTTGTCGCCGGCCGCCGCACCGGATCGGCGGACGGCGCGCGGGAGACGGCATTTGACGCGGCGGCGGACATGGCGCAGGATTTTTGGAATTCCGAATGCGGCGGGAACGGGGATGGAGCGGATCGAGACCGCGGAGACGCTGATCGACCAGGTTTATGAACGGGTGGTGGAGGCGATCGCCGATGGCGACCTGCTGCCGGGCATGCGCATCCGCCAGGGCGAGCTGGCCGCGCGGCTCGGCGTGTCGCGCCAGCCGGTGAGCCACGCGCTGCATCTGCTGCACCGCCAGGGCCTGCTGCGCGAGAGCGGGCGCAAGGGCTTCGAGATCGCGCCGGTCGACCCCGAACGGATCGTCCAGATCCATGACGTGCGCGCCGCCCTCGACGGGCTTGCCGCGCGCCGCGCCGCCGCCCGGCGGGATGCCGGCGCCCTGGCCGCGCTCGACGCCATCATCGCCGCCGCCGGCGCGGCCGGCGGCGTTCCCGCCCTGCTGCGGCTCGACCTCGCCTTTCACCGCGCGCTCTACCGCGCCTCGGGCAACCCGGTCTTCGAGACGATGACCGGCCCGCATTTTCCCGCCCTCGCCCGCGCCATGGCGGCGGTGCTGGAGACCGAAGACTACCGCGCCCGGGCCTGGCGCGAGCACGCCGAAATCCTCGCCCGCGTGCGCGCGGGCGACGAGGCGGGGGCCGAGGCGGCGGCGCGCGAGCATGCGAGCGATGCCGGCGCGATCACCGCGCGCCGCCTCGCCGAACGCGCGCGGACGGGCTGAGCCACAACCGACAAACGACAGAACAGGAGGAAACGACATGCAACTCACCGCACAGCAGATCGAGGATTTCCACCGCGAGGGCTGGCTGTTCCTGCCCGAGCTGTTCAGCCCCGCGGAGGTGGCGCTGCTCAAGCGCGAGTCCGAGGCGATCTATCGCGAGCACCGGCCCGAAGTCTGGCGCGAGAAGACCGGCGCGCCGCGCACCGCCTTCGCCGCGCATACCTATAACGAGGCGTTCGGCACGCTAGGCGCGCATCCGCGGCTGATCCGGCCGGTCGAGCAGATCTTCGGCGAGCAGGTCTACATGCACCAGTACAAGATCAACGCGAAGGCGGCCTTTACCGGCGAGGTGTGGCAGTGGCACCAGGATTACGGCACCTGGAAGCGCGATGACGGCATGCCGGAGCCGCGGGCGATGAACATTTCGGTGTTTCTCGACGAGGTGATGCCGATCAACGGCCCGCTGCTGCTGGTGCCGCGCAGCCACAATGCGGGCGACCTGGAGGCGCGCCACGATGTCGAGACCACGTCCTACCCGCTCTGGACGCTGGACGAGGCGACGGTGAGCCGGCTCGTCGCCGAGGGCGGGATCGTCGCGCCCACCGGCAAGCCGGGCGGCGTGCTGATGTTCCACGGCAATCTCGTGCATGGCTCGGCCGGGAACATCACGCCCTATCCGCGCCGCATCGTGTATCTGACGCTCAACGCGGTTTCCAACCACATCCGCACGCCGACGCGGCCGGAGTTCATCGCGCACCGGGATTTCGCGCCGATCGTGCCGGTGGCGGACGATGCGCTGGCGCGGCTTGCGGCGCACACGCCCCGCGCGGCGGCGGAATGAGGCGATGAATCTCTCCCACCTCCTTGCCGCCCGGGCCGATGCCGGGCGGCCGGTCCGCGTGCTGCTGATCGGCGCCGGGAAATTCGGCTCGATGTTCCTCTCGCAGGTGCCGCACACCAGGGGCATCGAGGTCGCCGCCATCGCCGATCTCAGGCCGGACGGCGCGCGCGCCGCCTGCCGCGCCGTTGGCTGGGACGACGCGCTTGTCGCCGCGACGCGCTTCACCGACGATGCCGGCGCGGAATTGCGGCGCGCGGATATCGACGTGGTGATCGAGGCGACGGGCAACCCGCCCGCCGGCATCGCCCATGCGCGCGCCGCCTTCGCCGCCGGCAAGCCGGTGGTGATGGTCAATGTCGAGGCCGATGCGCTGGCCGGCCCGCTGCTCGCCGCCGAGGCAGATGCGGCGGGGGTGACCTATTCGCTGGCCTATGGCGACCAGCCCGCCCTCGTCGCCGAGATGGTGGACTGGGCGCTGGCCTGCGGGTTTTCCGTGGTCGCCGCCGGCAAGGGGACGAAATACCTGCCGCTCTATCATGGCGTGACCCCGGACACGGTGTGGCAGCATTACGGGCTGACGGCGGAGCAGGCGCGCGAGGGCGGGATGAACCCGCAAATGTTCAACTCCTTTCTCGATGGCACCAAATCCGCGATCGAGATGGCGGCGATCGCGAATGCGACGGGGCTGGCCGTGCCCTCGTCCGGCCTGCATTTCCCCGCCTGCGGGGTGGACGACTTGCCGCATCTGCTGCGCCCGCGCGCGGCCGGCGGGGTGCTGGAGCGATCAGGCATGGTCGAGGTGGTCTCCTCGCTGGAGCGCGACGGGCGGCCGGTGTTCCGCGACCTGCGCTGGGGCGTCTATGCCGTGTTCGAGGCGCCGAACGACTACGCCGCCGCGTGCTTCGCGCAGTACGGGCTGAAGACCGATGCCTCCGGCCGCTATGCCGCGATGTACAAGCCCTATCACCTGATCGGGCTGGAGCTGAACGTCTCGGTGCTGTCGGTCGCGCTGCGCAACGAGCCGACCGGGCGGCCGCGCGGCTTTGCCGGCGATGTCGCCGCCATCGCCAAGCGGGATCTGGCGGCGGGCGAGGTGCTCGATGGCGAGGGCGGCTACACGGTGTGGGGCAAGCTGCTGCCGGCGCGGGCGAGTCTTGCCGCCGGCGCGCTGCCGATCGGGCTCGCGCATCACGCGCGGCTGCGGCGCGGCATCGCCGAGGGCGAGGTGGTGGGGTGGGACGATGTCGATTTCGCCGCCGCCGGATCGGCGCTGCAAACGGCGATCGCCGCACGCCGGGAGATGGAGCGGCGGTTCGCCGCCGCCTGAAGCCGCCGCCGCCGCGCCGCTTGATTTCGATCAAGGACGCGGCGGCGCGGGCGGGCCAGACAGGGCGCATGGAACAGGCCCTTCTCGCGCGCTACGACCGCCCGCTGCCCCGCTACACCAGCTATCCGACCGCGCCGCATTTCTCCGCCGCGACCGGGGCGAAGGATTATGCCGGCTGGCTCGCCGCCATTCCGCCCGATGCCCGCGCCTCGCTCTATCTGCACGTGCCGTTCTGCCGCAGCATGTGCTGGTTCTGCGGCTGCACCACGAGCGCGGTGCACAGCGTCGGCGCGCTGGAGCGCTACGCGGCGGCGCTGGAGACCGAGATCGGCCGCGTCGCCGCCGCGATCGGGCATCGTCTGCCGGCCGGGCAGATCCATTGGGGCGGCGGCACACCGACCGCCCTGCCCGCACCGCTGCTGCGCCGGGTGCATGCGGCGCTCGCCCGGCATTTCGTGCTGGAGGATGCGACCGAAATCGCCATCGAGATCGACCCGCGCACTTTGCCGCGGGACGCCACGGGGCTGCTGCGCGATCTCGCCGTCACCCGCGTCAGCCTCGGGGTGCAGGATTTCGCGCCCGAGGTGCAGGCGGCGATCGGGCGGCACCAGAGCGTGGCGCAGACCAGGGAAGCCGCCGAGGCGGCGCGGGCGGCGGGCATCGCCTCGGTGAATTTCGACCTCGTCTATGGCCTGCCGTTCCAGACCATCGATTCGCTGGAAGCGACGATCGGCGAGGTGCTCGCCCTCGGACCCGATCGGATTGCGCTCTACGGCTATGCCCATGTGCCGTGGACGCGCAAGCGCCAGCAGGTGATCGCCGAGCGTGCCCTGCCGGATGTCGCGGCGCGCTTCGCCCAGCAACAGCGCGCCGCCGAACTGCTGGTCGCCGCCGGCTACCGGCGGATCGGGCTCGACCATTTCGCGAGGCCCGAGGACGCGATGGCACGCGCCGCCGGCACCGGGGCGCTGCGGCGCAATTTCCAGGGTTATACGGTCGACCCCTCGGACCTGCTGATCGGCCTTGGCGCCTCGGCGATCTCGCGTCTGCCGCAGGGCTACGCGCAGAACGCGGTCGGCACCCAGCCTTATCTCGCGGCGATCGAAGCCGGCGGGCTCGCCACCGCCAAGGGGCTGGCGCTGGATGACGAGGACCGGCTGCGCGGGGCGATCATCGAGCGGCTGATGTGCGATCTCGCGGTCGATCTCGCCGCGTTCGGCGGCGATTCCGGCCGGTTCGGCGCCGAATGCGAGTCCCTCGCCCCGCTGGAGGCCGACGGGTTTCTGCACCGCGAGGGCAGCCGCATCGCCATCACCGAGGCCGGGCGGCCGTTCCTGCGCCATGCCGCCGCCGCCTTCGATGCCTGGCTCGGCCAGGCCGGGCGGCACGCGGCGGCGATCTGAGCGGGATCAGGAATCCGCCGCGCGGATCGCCTCCCACACGCGCAGCGGGGTGCAGGGAAGTGGCGGCAGCGTCGCACCGATCGACCGCAGGGCGTCCGCCACCGCATTGGCGACCGCCGGCAGCGCGCCGGTCGTCCCCGCCTCGCCCAGGCCCTTGGCGCCGAGCGGATTGTTCGGCGAGGGCGTCGGCAGGTCGATCGTGACGAAGCCGGGGACGTCGGCCGCGCGCGGCATCGTGTAGTCCATGAAGCTGCCGGTGAGCGGCTGGCCGGCTTCGTCGTAGCGCATCCCCTCGCCCAGCACGCCGCCCACACCCTGGACGATGCCGCCATGGATCTGCCCCTCGGCGACGACGGGATTGACCAGCACGCCGGAATCATCGGCGGCGACATAGCGCACCAGCCGGACCAGACCGGTCTCGCGGTCGATCTCCACCTCGGCGATGTGGCAGCCGGAGGGGAAGGTCGCGGCGACGGGTTTGACCCCGGTGACGGCGATTTCGCCGCCCGCGGCCGCCACCGCCTCGGCGAGGGTCATGACCGGGGTGCGGTCGCGCCGGAGGATGGCGCCGCCGGCGATGGCGAGATCCTCGGGTGCTTCATTGGCGCGCAGCCCGGCCAGGGCGAGCAGCCGCTCGCGCAGCCTGACGCCCGCATCGGCCACCGCGCTGCCGGCGCTCACCGTCGAGCGCGAGCCGATCGAGCCGGCGCCGGCGAGCGTGCTGCCGGGCGGGCTCGCAACGAGTTCGATATGAGCGGGGTCGAGCCCGGTTTCGCGGGCGAGGATGAAGGCGTAGGTTTCCGCCTGGCTCTGGCCGCTGCCGCCGGTGACGGTTTCGATGCGGGCGACGGCGTGGCCGCCTTCGAGCGAGAGGGTGACCAGCGCCTCGTCCTGCGCCGCCGCCCCGCCGCCGGCGATTTCGGTGAAGAGCGCGGCGCCGCGGCCGCGGAGCGCGCCGCGCGCGGTGGCTTCGGCGCGGCGGGCGGCGATGTCGTCCCATCCCGATTCCGCCCGGGCGGCGGCGATCAGGGCGGCATAGTCGGCGCTGTCATAGCTGGCGCCAAAGGCGGTGCGCCAGGGAAAGGCGGCGGCAGGAATCGCGTTGCGCGCCCGCAGATCGAGCGGGTCGGCGCCGGTTGCGGCGGCGGCCTCGTCCACCAGGCGCTCGACCAGCAGCGCGATATCCGGCCGCCCGGCGCCGCGATAGGGGCCGAGCGGGCCGGCATTGGTGAAATATTGCGCGAAACGGGCATGCGCCGCCGGGATCGCGTAGGTGCCGGTGCC
The DNA here is from genome assembly GCF_907164655.1 of Acidocella sp. C78. Classification (NCBI taxonomy): domain Bacteria; kingdom Pseudomonadati; phylum Pseudomonadota; class Alphaproteobacteria; order Acetobacterales; family Acidocellaceae; genus Acidocella; species Acidocella sp. C78. Next base: position 15,223 of record NZ_CAJQZK010000060.1, on the reverse strand, counting down.
CGATTGCAGCGCGTTATGGACGTTGACGAAGGCGCCGACGGTGGTGACATAGGCGCCGAGATCGGTCTGGTAGTCGATCTCGATCGCGGTGAAGCGGAGATCGGCATCGAGCGCGAGGCGGCCGGCGAGCCTGGTGCCGCGGCCGTGATTGTCGTTGAGGAAGGCTTCGCCGCGCGTCGGCACGTAGCGCACGGTCCGGCCGGTGGCGCGGGCGGCGAGCAGGAGGGCGGCGTGCTCGGGATAGGCCGGGCTGCGCAGGCCGAACCCGCCGCCGACATCGGGCAGTTCGATCATGATGCGCGACGCCGGCACGCCGAGCACGGCCTCGAGATCGAGCCGGATCTCGTTGATGCCCTGGTGCGGGGTGACGAGGTGATAGACGCCCGAAGCCGCGTCATACCGTGCGACGATGCCGCCGGGCTCCATCGTGGAGGGGGCGAGGCGCGGCAGGTCGAACCGCACCGCGGCGACATGCGCCGCCGTGGCGAAGGCGGCGGCGACCGACGCGGCATCGCCCGCCTCGTGCAGGAAGGCGAGATTGCCCGGCGCCTCGGGATGGATCGGCGGCGCGTCCGGCGCGGCGTCGAGCCCGACCACCGGCGGCAGCATCTCGTACTCCACCGCGATCGCCTCCGCCGCGTCCATCGCCGCGGCGAGGGTTTCGGCGACCACGCAGGCGACCGGCTCGCCGGCATAGCGCACCCGCCCCTGCGCCAGCACCGGGCGGAACGGGGCGACGAGCGGGCGCGCGCCCTCGGCGCCGTAGCGCATCAGGGCGCGGAAATTGCCGAAGCCGGCGGCGGCGCAATCCTCGCCGGTCAGCACCGCGACGACGCCCGGCATGGCCCGCGCCGCCGCGGCATCGAGCGAGGCGATCGCCGCATGGGCGTGGGGCGCGCGCAGAAAGGCGGCGGCCAGCGCGCCGTCCGGCTGGAGGTCCGCGACATAGCGCCCGGCGCCGCTGACCCAGCGGGTGCGGTCGCGCGCCGACTGGGTGAGGCGCGAGGCGTTGCCCGATAAGTTCATGTCCGTCTCCTCCCTTGCGGCCAGCGAGCGCCTCACCAGGGCAGTTCGGCGCCGGTATAGTCGAAGAAGGCGAGGCCGGGCGTGCCGCGCCGGGCGATCAGCTGATCGACCACGCGGGGGATGCTCTCGCCGATGGAGAGCGTCGCCTGCGGGCCGCCCATGTCGGTCCGCACCCAGCCGGGGGCGACGAGGGCGAGGGAGCGGGCCGAGCCCTTGTGGCGGACGGCGTAGCTGCGCATCAGCGTGTTCAGCGCCGCCTTGCTGGCGCGGTAGGCCTCGAACATGCCGGTCGTGTTGTTGGCCACACTACCGAGGCCGGAGGACATCAGCCCGATTCCGCCATCCGGTGCCACGAGGTCGGCCAGCGTCTCGACCGCGCGCATCGGGCTGAGCGCGTTGGTCAGCATCAGGTCGACGAAGGTTTCGGTGCTGACCGCGCCGATCGGCGCCGCCGGGTCGTTGGCGATTCCGGCATTGACGAAGAGCTGGTCGAACACCCGCCCTTCCAGCCGGGCGCGCAGGGCGGCGAGCTGGGCGGGATCGTTGATGTCGAGCTGTTCGATGGCGAGGCGGCCGCCTTCCCGCGCGGCAAGCTCGTGCAGGCCGGTGCGGGCGGCGCCGCGCACCGTCGCGGTCACCTGCCAGCCGCGGGCGAGATATTCCTCCGCCATCGCGAGGCCAAGGCCGCGCGAGGCGCCGAGGATGAGACAGGACGGATGCGTTGCCATGCGATTCTCCACTCCGGTGCGCCGAACTGGCGGCAGGCTACGACGATTCCCGCGCCTGCCGCCAGACGCGGCCGGGGGCGGCGTGGCGAAGCGGAACATTTCGCCGCCGCCGCGATCGTCGCCGCTTTACAGGACCGCGGGGTTCATTTAGGTGCCGCCTAACGAATATGAGAACAACGCCCGGTTGCGGGCCTACTGAACATGGGGAACATTCATGACCAACGCACACAGGGCCATGCTTGGCCTCGCCGCCGCCGCGATGCTGGCGCTGCCGGGGATCGCCTCGGCGGGCTGCGCGAGCGGCGATTTCACCGCCGCCCAGGCGGCGACCGGCAAGACCCTTTACGATGCGAACTGCGCCGCCTGCCACATGACCAACATGGAGGGCGGGTCGGGCCCGGCGATCGGCGGGGCGAAGTTCAAGTCGTATCTCGAATTCACCAAGATCACCGGCGCGCAGCTGCTGGCTTTCATCAAGTCGCAGATGCCCTACCAGGCGCCGGGCAGCCTCAAGCCGGCGGAATATGACGCGATCTTCGCGTATGTCCTGCAGCATAACGGCTATTCGTCCGGCGCCACGGCGCTCGACGCCAAGACCGCCTCCTGCGTCAAGATGCTGCCTTATCCCGGCAAGTCCTGACGCCGGACGGAACGCCGGCCGCGCGCGCGGCCGGGACTGGCTAAAACCACAGGGGAAACTCACAAAATGACAACAACGGACAATCAATCCCGCCTCGCGCGCCGGCTGCGGCTTGCCGCGCTGCCGGCGGCAGCACTGCTCGGCCTCGCGCTGGCGCAGTCGGCGCAGGCCGGCGCGGTGAAGGCCGAAGGGTCGGAGACCGGCGGGCTCACCGCGAAGGTCGGCAAGACCATCACCTCGGACGTCAACGTGTCGACCACGATGCTGGAAGCGGCGCCGAAGGCGGATGCGAACTGGCTGGTCAATGGCCGCGATTTCGACAACTCGCGCTTCTCGCCGCTCAAGCAGATCACGTCGGCCAATGTGAAGGATCTCGCTCCGGTCGCCATCGCGCAGACCGGCTACAGCGCGAGCTTCGAGACCACGCCGCTGGTGGTCAACGGCGTGATGTATCTGACGACGCCGATGGTGAACTCCAAGCAGGCGCTGATCGCGATGAACGCGACCAATGGCCAGACGCTGTGGACCTACACCTACACCGACGGCCAGATCCAGATCTGCTGCGGCCCGGTGAACCGTGGCGCGGCCGCCTCGAACGGCAAGGTCTACATGCTGACGCTGGACGATCATCTCGTCGCGGTGAACGCCAAGACCGGCGAGCAGGAATGGTCGACCAAGGTTGCCGATCCGCGCTATGGCTATTCGGAGACGATGGCGCCGACCGTCTACAAGAACATGGTCATCATCGGCAGCGCCGGCGGCGAGTGGCCGATCCGCGGGTTCGTCGCCGCCTATGACGCGACGACCGGCAAGCAGATCTGGCGCTTCCACACCACCGACAGCAAGGCCGGCTGGGAAGGCGATTCGTGGAAGACCGGCGGCGGCACCGTGTGGACGACGCCGACCGTCGATCCGAAGCGGGGCCTGCTGATCTTCGCGACGGGCAACCCGAACCCCGACCTCAACGGCTCGGCACGCAAGGGCGACAACCGCTATACCGACTCGATCGTCGCGCTCAACATCCACACCGGCAAGCTCGTCTGGTATTACCAGGAAGTGAAGCACGACGTGTGGGACTATGACGCCGTCAGCAACGCGATGCTGTTCGACGTGCGGGACCACGGCAAGATGGTTCCCGCCGTTGGCGAGGCGGGCAAGACCGCGTGGTATTACATCGTGAACCGCGAGACCGGCAAGCTGATCCGCAAGTCGCAGCCCTTCGACAAGCAGGAGAACATGTTCGCGCAGCCGACGCCGAAGGGCGTGCAGATGCTGCCGGGTGCGAATGGTGGCGCCGAGTGGTCGCCGCCGGCGTTCTCGCCGCTCACCCGCGACGTTTACGTGATGGGCATGAACCAGCTCATGACCTTCACCAACGAGAAGAGCAGCCCGGCCATCCCCGGCCAGATCCGCCTTGGCAGCACGTTCAAGAATGTCGATCACGGCATCCAGGACGGCACGCTGACGGCGATCGACGTCGATACCGGCAAGATCCGCTGGAACGACACGCTGCCGCAGCCGATGATGGGCGGCGTGCTGGCCACGGCCGGCAACCTGGTGTTCACCGGCGAGGGCAATGGCTGGTTCGACGCGATGGACGCGAAGACCGGCAAGCGCCTGTGGCGGTTCAACCTCGGCGCCGGCGTGAACGCCCCGCCGGTCGCCTATTCGGTGAACGGCCGCGAATACGTCGCGGTTGCCGCCGGCGGCAACTTCCAGCTCAGCTATCCGTATGGCGACGCGGTGGCGATCTTCGCGCTGCCGAAGAAATAAGCCCCTTTGCGCCTGCGACACGGCCGGAGCGCATCGCGCTCCGGCCATTTTCATGCCTTGCCGCCGAAGCGCCTTCCGATCAGTTGCCGCCCGAAAAACCGCCGAGCGGGCTCGGGTTGAAGTTGATCTGCAGGTCCATGATCGCCTTCGCCATTTCCATCTCGGCGCGCGCCATGTGCATCATCGCCTCATGCTCCATCTTCGGCGCGATGGCGAAGTCGGTGTGGTAGCTCCGGTTGATCTTGGCGACCAGCGCCTGCGCCTGGGTCAGGTCCGCCTTCATCGTCGTCGCCTGCTGCGGCGTCAGGCGCGTGCCCGCGTTGCCCTGTTGCGCGAATGCAGTGCCCGTCCCGGCCAGGGCAAGGGCGCCGAGCAGAATGAATGTCTTCATGGTGTCCTCCTTGTCGGATCCGCGAAGCGGATCGTCCCCGCCGTCTCCCGCAACCGCCGTTCTCGCGGCGCCGCGTGCGGCTCCTGAAAAATGCCGGCAGCACCTCGATGAATCCAATGCCGTTTGATTATCGTTTCAATGCCGCGACGGGATGCCGTGCGGGACGGATCATGCCGGCGGCCGGCGATCGCGCTCCATCCTGCCGCACCGGATCGGATATCAAGAGCAGATCCGACTCCCGCCACCTGCCGGCATCAACGCGGTCAAACGGTGCACCGTTCTAATATTACAGAATAATTTAAAAAAATACCTTTATTCTAAAGTCATAAATACGTTTTGAGGTATTTATGCACTCTCGCCAACGCATTTATTTTCAAATTGACAACAAAATTCAATAATGGAATCTCCGATTCATTGATAAATTCGATGGAGCGGACACTGAAATCCGAACGGGTAGCTTTTCTTGACGGTCTGCGCGGCCTTGCCGCCCTCCAGGTCGTCTTTCTGCACTATGTGAGCGCGTTTCTGCCGGTCCTCGCGATGGCCGGCATCGGCCCTGCCGACCTCCTCGCCTCCCATGGCTGGCAGGCCGCCATCGCCCGCTCTCCCACCGTGTTCCTGATCAACGGCTACAGTGCCGTTTACATCTTCTTCCTGCTCAGCGGTTACGTGCTGCGGCGCGCCTTCGCCCGGATCGACGGTTTCGCCTCCGGTCTCTGGCGCCGCCTCGTGCGCCTCGGCCTGCCCGCTTCCGCGGCCGTGCTGTTCGCCGGCGCATTGCTGTCGCTGGACGACCAGGCGCATCTCCATGCCGCCGCCCTCTCGGGCTCGACGCACTGGCTGGGCATCCTGCTCGCGACCCCGCCCGCCGCCGGCCCGGTTCTTCGCGACGCCGTCCTGAACAGCGTCCTCACCGGCTATGCCGGGGCGAACGGCTTTCCGTTCCTCCGCCATCTCATCCCCATGCCGGATCTCCTGCACGCCTTCGATCCGCCGACCTGGACACTCAATGTCGAACTGTCCGGATCGGTGCTCTGCCTCGGCCTCAGCTATGTCGAGCGGCGCCGGCGCGCGCTGCTGCCCTAAATCATCGCCGCCCTCGCCCTCTGGCTCGGGGCGAGCCAGTGGTTCCTCTTCGCCCTCGGCTACGCGCTTGCCGGCCTGAGCCGACCTTCACCCGGGCGTTTGCGGCAGGGCCTCGCGATCCTCTCCCTGGCCACCGGCATCCTGCTCTGCCGCCTGATCCCGCCGGCGCCGATCCTGCTGCTGCACAGCCTGCTGCGCCACCAGCACCCGCCGGATCCGTTTCACTTCTCCAACCAGGTCGGCGCGATCCTGATCTTCCTCGGCGTGCTGCACCTGCCGCGCGCCCGGCACCTGCTGGAACGCCGCAGCCCACCCTTCCTCGGCCGCATCTCGTTCAGCCTTTACCTGGTGCATTTCCCGGTCATGGCGACCATCGGGTGCAGCGTGTTCAACCTGATCGCGCCACGGTCCGGCGCAGTGCCGGGCTGCCTGGCCGCGCTCATCGCCGGCCTCGCGGTCACCCTGCCGGTCGCGGTCCTGTTCGAGCGCCATGTGGACCGGCTGGCGGTGCGCCTCAGCCGCCGCAGCCCACCCTTCCTCGCTCCCGTGCCAAGCGAACTGAGCAGCTGACCCGATCGGGTCAGCCGGGGCCCCGGTGCGACTTGCACGGATGCCGGCCGATCAGGGCCGCACGCAACCGCGCGATCGGCCATGCCGCCAAGGCATCCGCGAAACGTCGATCATGTCCTGGAAAACGCTGGTGGAGCCAATCGGAATCGAACCGACGACCTCCTGAATGCCATTCAGGCGCTCTCCCAACTGAGCTATGGCCCCACCGTGCGTGAGGGCCCTATTAGACCGAGTTCGCGGCCGCGGCAAGGGCTGCGGAGGACAAACCGGCCATGAAATGTGACGGGGGCAAGACGCCGCGCGGGAGGGGGCGGCGGGGTGGGCGCGCGGGGGGACGAGAAAACTGTACGGATGTTCAATTCCGGATCGACACGGGCGGCACTGGCCGGTAGTGTCGCGACGCACCAGGGAGACGACGCCATGTCCATGATCGTCGACAGACGCGACCTCGACTTCATTCTGTTCGACCTGCTCGGGATGGACGAGTTGCTGCGCCACGAGCGCTTCGCCGCGTTCGACCGCGACGCCTGCACCCAGATGCTCGACACCGCGCAGGCGATCGCCGAGGAGCTGTTCCTGCCGATCGCCGCAGAGGTGGACGCGCAGGAGCCGCGCTTCGTCGATGGGCGGGTGGAGATGCCGGAGGGGACCGGGCGCGCGCTGCGCGCCTGCGCCGCCGCGGGGTTCTTCGCCCTGCCCTTCGCGCTGGAGCATGGCGGGTTGCAGGCGCCGCGGGTGCTGCACACGGCGGCCAGCGGCATTTTCACCTGTGCGAACACCGCCGTCGCCAATTACGCGTTTCTCACCGTCGGCGCAGCCAATCTGCTCGCCGCCTTCGGCAGCGCGGCGCTGCGCCAGAACTTCCTGCCGCCGATGCTGGAGGGGCGCTGGTTCGGCACGATGTGTCTTTCCGAACCGCAGGCCGGATCGTCGCTCGCCGACATCACCACCACGGCGACGCCGCGCGCGGACGGGACGTTTTCGCTGCGCGGCAGCAAGATGTGGATTTCGGGCGGGGATCAGGAGGTTTCGGAGAATATCGTGCACATGGTGCTGGCGCGGATCGCCGGCGCGCCGGCGGGGACGCGCGGCATTTCGCTGTTCCTCGTGCCCAAGCGCCGGGTCGATGAGAGCGGCGCCGTCGGCGCGAGCAACAACATCGCCCTCGCCGGGTTGAACCACAAGATGGGCCAGCGCGGCACCACCAACTGCCTGCTGAATTTCGGCGAGAGCGGCGAGACGATCGGGTATCTGATCGGCGAGGCGCATCGCGGCCTCGGATACATGTTCCAGATGATGAACGAGGCGCGCATCGGCGTTGGCCATGCCGCGGCGATGTCCGCCCTCGCCGGCTATCGTCATTCGGCGGAGTATGCCCGCACCCGCATCCAGGGGCGCAAGGCAGGGCAGAAGGACCCGGCGGCGGCGGTGCCGATCATCGAGCATGCCGATATCCGCCGCATGCTGCTGGCGCAGAAGGCGGCGGTGGAGGGCGCGCAGGCGCTCTGCCTCTATGCCGCGCAACTGGTCGACCGGCAGGAGATCGCGACCGATGCGGCGGAGGCCGAATGGCTCGGCACGCTGCTCGGGCTGCTGACGCCGGTGGTGAAATCCTGGCCCTCGGAACACTGTCTCGAAGCCAACAAATGGGCGATGCAGATTCTCGGCGGCTATGGCTACACGCGGGACTATCCGCTGGAGCGGCTCTATCGCGACAACCGGCTGAACCATATTCACGAAGGCACGTTCGGCATTCAGGGCATCGACCTGGTGGGCCGCAAGCTCGGCGGGGACAATGGGGAGGCGCTGCGCCGCTTCGCCGCGCAGATGCGCGAGACAGCGGCGCGGGCGGGGCTTCAGCCCACCCTCGCGGCGGAGGCCGCGCGGCTTGGCGGCGCGCTCGACCAGCTTGAGCGCACGGCCGCAGCACTGCTCGGCTGCGCCGACATTCCCCGGCGGCTGGCCAATGCCACTGTGTTTCTCGATGCGTTCGGGCATGTCGTGATCGGCTGGCTGTGGCTGTGGCAGGCGCTGGCGGCCACCGCTGCGCGCGGGGGCGACGCCTCGGCCGATGAGCGCCTGTTCCTTGAGGGCAAGATACTGACATGTCGTTATTTCATGGCGCATGAGCTGCCGCTGGCGGTTGCACGCCTCGCGCTGTGCGCGACGCTGGAGACCAGCAGCCTCGACGCGCCGGCCGCGCTGTTCGCGCTCTAGCGGGGGGCTTCGGCGCATGGTGCAGGATCGCAGCCTGCGCACGCGGCAGCGGATTCATGAAGGTGCCGTCGGCGTTCTTGCCAAGGGCGGGGTTTCCGGGCTGACCCATCGGGCGGTGGCGGCAGCGGCGGGCGTGAGCCTTGCCGCGACGACTTATCATTTCGATTCGAAAACAGAACTCATCGCCAGCGCCTCCCGCCATCTGATGAGCGGCTATCTCGACGCGTTCGCCCGGCTCGAACGCCGCGTCAGCGCCGGCGAGGCGACCGGGCTCGGGCGGATCGACGATCTTGTGATCCGCGTCGTGCTCAACGCGCTCGGCCGCGAGCGGACGCGCTCGCTGGCCTGGTGCGAGCTGATCCTGCATGGCGGGCGGGGCGCGGAGGGGCGGAGGCTGGCGCAGGGCTGGTACGCGCGGCTCGACGAGATCTGGCACGCCATCGGCGCGAATCTCGGCTTCGGGCTCGACCGCGGCGCGGCCCGCGCGGCGATCGACCGGGCGATCGGCCTGACCTTCCTGCTCCATCCGCTCGGGCTGGAGCCGGAGGCGGCGCGCGATCTCATCGAGGGAAGGCTCGACTTCGCGCGGTTCGGCCCGGCCGATCCCGCGGCGGAGGGCGAGGCTGGCGCCGCCACCGCGCGCCAGCGCGAGACCCGCGCGCGGATCGTGCAGGCGACGATCGACATTCTCGTCGAGTCCGGGGCCGGGGCGGTGAGCTGGGCCGCCATCGCCCAGCGCGCCGGGCTCGCCCGCAGCGGGCCGGCCTATTATTTCCCGGCGATCGGCGCGCTGCTCGCCACCGCGCAGGTCGCGCTGTTCGAGCGGGCGAAGGCGCGCTACCGCGCGGGCTTCGGCGCGATCGACCCCGCCGCGATCGACGAGGCGCGGCTGGTCGATCTCACCACGGCGATCTGGTTTCGCGAGGTGCTGGAGCATGCGCGCGAGGCGCTCGGCCATTACGCCGTGTTTCTGCGCGCCGCCCAGGCGCCCGGCGAGAGCGTGGCGCTGCGCGCCGCACTCGCGGCCACGCTGCGCGACCAGCACCAGGCCTGGCGCCGGCGGCTGGCGGCGATCGGCGCGGCGCCGCCGCACCCCGCCGGGCCGCTCGCGGTGCAGGCCGTCTTCGTCGGCAAGCTGATCCGCGCCGCCGCCACCGGGGCGGATACGGCGCTGCTCGCGCTGGCGCGGGAGGATTTCGCCGCCGCGATTGCCGGGGCGATCCGCCCGGAAAAACCGTACGTTCATCCAAAACCGGCTTGCCAGCCGGGCCCGCCTGGCTTAGCTGAACAGAGAGAAGCGCCGCTTCGCGGCCCGGAACCATAAGGGAGGACCGGCATGATCGATCCGGCATCGCTGTTTTCGTTGCAGGGGCGCGTCGCCCTCGTCACCGGCGGCTCGCGCGGCATCGGCCGGATGATCGCCGAGGGGTTCCTCGCCCAGGGCGCGCGGGTCTACATCTCGGCGCGCAAGGAAGCGCAGTGTCGCGAGGCCGCGGCCGAACTCGGGCCCGATTGCATCGCCCTGCCGGCCGACATCTCCACCGTCGAGGGTGCCCGCGCGCTGGCCGCCGCCATCGGCGAACGCGAGCCGGCGCTCGACATTCTGGTGAACAACGCCGGTGCTGCCTGGGGCGCGCCGTTCGAGAGCTTCCCCGAGCATGGCTGGGACAAGGTGTTCGACGTCAATGTGAAGGCGCCGTTCTTCCTGACCCAGGCGCTGCACGGCGCGCTGAAGGCGGCGGCGCGGCCCGACCGCCCGGCCAAGGTGATCTGCGTCGGCTCGATCGACGGGCTGCGCGTCAACGCCTGGGAGACCTACAGCTATCAGGCATCGAAAGCGGCGATCCATCACCTGATGCGGCGGATGGCGGCGCGGCTGATCCGCGACAACATCGTCGCCAGCGCCATCGCCCCCGGCGCGTTTCCCTCCGAGATGAACCGCGCCGCCCGCGACCGGGGCGAGACGGTCGCCGCCGCGATCCCCGCCCGCCGCATCGGCCGCGCCGAGGACATGGCGGGGGCCGCGATCTATCTTGCCAGCCGCGCCGGCGATTATGTCGTCGGCCAGGTGCTCACCGTCGATGGCGGCCTCGTCGCCGCCAACCCGGTGGAGACGGCCGAACCCTGAGGCCCTCCACCCCATTTTCCGCCAGAGGAGCGAACAGCCATGCGTGACGCCGTGATCGTCTCGACCGCCAGAACCCCGATCGGCCGCGCCTATCGCGGCGCCTTCAACGCAACGCCGGCCCCCACCCTCGCCGCCCACGCGCTGCGCGAGGCAGTGCGCCGCGCCGGGATCGACCCCGCCGAGATCGACGACTGCCTGATCGGCAGCGCGCTGCCCCAGGGCGGCCAGCACACGATCGGCCGCACCGCGGCGCTCCGCGCCGGCCTGCCCGTCACCGTGCCGGGCATGACGATGGACCGGCAATGCTCCTCCGGCCTGATGACCATCGCCACCGCGGCGAAGCAGGTCATCGTCGACCGGATGGACGTGGTGCTGGCCGGCGGCGTCGAGTCGATCTCGACGGTGCAGACCGAGGCGATGCGGGTCGATCGCGACCCCGAGCTGCTGGCCCTGCACGCCGACACCTACATGCCGATGATCGACACCGCCGAGGTGGTGGCGAAGCGCTACAACGTCTCGCGCGAGGCGCAGGACGCCTACGCCCTGCAATCGCAGCTTCGCACCGCCAGCGCCCAGCAGGCCGGCCGGTTCGACGCCGAGATCATCCCCGTCACCGCGACCAAGACGGTGACGGACCGCGCCACCGGCGCCACCAGCCAGCAGACCGTCACCCTCGCCGCCGATGAGGGCAACCGGCCGGAGACGACCGCCGAGGGCCTCGCCGGGCTCAAGCCGGTGCGCGAGGGCGGCTGCATCACCGCGGGCAACGCCAGCCAGCTCTCGGACGGCGCCTCGGCCTGCGTGGTGATGGAGGCGAAGCTCGCCGAACAGCGCGGCCTGCAGCCGCTCGGCCGCTATGTCGGCATGGCCGTCGCCGGCACCGAGCCGGACGAGATGGGCATCGGCCCGGTCTTCGCGGTGCCCAAGCTGCTCTCGCGCTTCGGGCTCGGCGTCGGCGATATCGGCCTGTGGGAGCTGAACGAGGCCTTCGCCGTGCAGGTGCTCTATTGCCGCGACCGTCTCGGCCTGCCGGACGAGCTGCTCAATGTCGATGGCGGCTCGATCTCGATCGGGCATCCCTATGGCATGTCCGGCGCGCGCATGGTCGGCCACGCGCTGATCGAGGGCAAGCGCCGCGGCGCGCGCCATGTGGTGGTGACGATGTGCGTCGGCGGCGGCATGGGCGCGGCCGGCCTGTTCGAGGTTCTGTGAGCGCCCCGGCGCTCACCCTCGCCGACTATCGCACGCTGGTCGGCACCGAGGTCGGCTGTTCGGGCTGGATCGAGGTCGGCCAGGCGCGGATCGACGCCTTCGCCGAGGTGACGGAGGATGACCAGTTCATCCATGTCGATCCCGAGCGGGCGCGGGAGAGCCCGTTCGGCGGGACCATCGCGCATGGGTTCCTCACCCTCTCGCTGCTCAGCCGCATGGCCTACGACACGCTGCCGAGGCTCGCGGGGGTGGCGATGTCGGTGAATTACGGGATGAACAGCCTGCGGTTTCTGGCCCCGGTGCGCGCCGGGTCGCGCATCCGTGGCCGGTTCGCGCTGGCCGATCTCGCCGAGAAGGGCGAAGGCCGCATCCTGCTGACGCATGACGTGACGATGGAGATCGAGGGGCAGCCGAAACCGGCGCTGGTGGCGCAGTGGCTTACGATGCTGGCGCTGGGCTGAGGGCCGAGGGCGGTGTCTCGGCGTCGGGCAGCCCCGGCGCCGTCGCCCAGGCGAGTTCGACCAGGGTGACGATGCGCCGCCCTGCCCCGTCGAGCTGGCAGACGATCAGCCCCTGCTCTTCCATGTAGGCGAGCAGCCGGCGGGCGCGGCCGAGCGAGCGGGTGCCATAGGCCCGCGCGATCGCGGGGTCGCCGGGACAGGGCTGGCCGTCGCGCGCGGCGCGGGCGATCATCAGGAAAATCCCCTGCATGTCCTCGGGCAGGATGGCGGCGCGGGACAGCACATCCTGCCAGACCGCATCCTCCGCCATCGCCGCGCTGATCCCGGCGCGCGCGCGGGTCAGCATCCGCCGGAAGGCGGCGAGGTCGGGGGCGGCGGCGCCCAGCGCCTCGATCCGGCAGCGGACCAGGAAATCCTGATACAGCACGCCGACCGGACGGAACCCCGCCTCGGGATCGGCCAGGAGATCGGCGAGGATGCGCTCGAGCCGGGCCTGATGCGCGGCCCGTTCGGCCGGGCTCTGCGGCGGCGGCGACTCGGCGGCGAGGCTTTCCATCGCCGGCCGGGCCGCCATCAACTGGCTCAGCAGGTCGGGCGGCGGCGGGGATGGGGCGCGGCGCGGCGGGCGCGCGGCCTCGGGCGGCGGCGGGGCGAGGATGACGGTCTGCGCATCCTCGATCGTGGCCTGGGGCAACGGGGTGAGGCGCGGGGTGGCGTGGCGCGCCTCGGTCTCGGTGGAGCCGATCCGCAGCGCCAGCGGCCGGCGCGACAAGGCGGGGCCGAGGGCGATGAAATGCCCGCGTTCGAGATCGCGGAACGCCTCGGCCTGGCGGCGCTCCATGCCGAGCAGGTCGGCGGCGCGGGCCATGTCGATATCGAGGAAGGTCCGCCCCATCAGGAAGTTGGAGGCCTCGGCGGCGACGTTCTTGGCGAGCTTGGCGAGGCGCTGGGTGGCGATGATGCCGGCGAGGCCGCGCTTGCGGCCGCGGCACATCAGGTTGGTCATGGCGCCCAGCGAGAGCTTGCGCGCCTCGTCCGACACCTCGCCGGCGGCGGCGGGGGCGAAGAGCTGCGCCTCGTCCACCACCACCAGCATCGGATACCAGTGGTCGCGCGGGACCTCGAACAGCCCGCCGAGAAAGGCGGCGGCGCGGCGCATCTGGTTCTCGGCGTCGAGACCCTCGAGATTCAGCACGGCGGACACACGGTGCGCGCGCGCGCGCTCGCCGGCGAGTTGCAGCGCCGGCTCGGAATGCGCCTCGGCATCGATCACCAGATGGCCGAACCGCTCGGCGAGGGTGACGAAATCGCCCTCGGGGTCGATGATCGCCTGCTGCACCCAGGCGGCACTCTGTTCCAGCAGGCGGCGGAGCAGGTGGGACTTGCCGGAGCCGGAATTGCCCTGGACCAGCAATCTCGTGGCCAGCAGTTCCTCAAGGTCGAGCACGGCAGGCGCGTTGCCGGCCGCCACACCCATCTCGATTGCCACGGTCATGGTCCGATTCGCTGCCTCCTGGTGCATGGCCCGGCCCGGGCTGTATCGCGTTCGGGCAAGACTACGTGCTTCGTCAATAGAATGGCGCGCGGCGGCCGCCCCGCCTGGGGGGCGCCGCGCGCCGGGCGGACCGGCTTATCAACCGCGCGGCGCCGCGTCGAGCCGGTGCGTCGGAATGACGTGGCCAATGTTCACAAAATTATGTGGAAGTCTGTGCCTTGTCGTAACGGTTCGTTAATTTTTAACGTCTAGATACAATCCTGCACGAGCGCAAAAAAGCGTGCGCCGGCTGGCAACAACCGCACGCCGCAGGCCGTGCAAAACGCACGGGGACCGCGCCCGCCGCCGAAAAATGTCGTCGGCAACTCGGTGACTGCCGTGAGAGAGCGGCACCTTTTTGTCCGGGATCGCTCGGGCGAATTTATCCAGGATCGCTCCCGCGAACGGGCCGGGCGGCCGGTCAGCCGGAGATCAGCGCCGCGAATCCAGCCGCCCAGAGTTCCGCATTCGCCACATCGTTGATGCAGAGACAGCCTTCCGGGGCGAAGCGGGTTGCGCGCTCGAGCAGCTGGATATCCGCCTCATGCTCGCGCGCCACATGCGGGTCCTCGAAAAAGATCAACCGCCGGCAACGCCCTTCCAGCACCTCCTCGGCGATCTGCGCATCGCCGCCGCGCGGGCCGGACTGGAAGGCGGTGGTCCAGCCCGGCACGGGCGGCGGCAGCCGCGAACGGAATGCCGCCGCCTCGGCCGCAAGCCGCGCCGGCACCTCGCCGTTCAGCAGCCCGCCGGTGGTTCCGGTGGCAAGGCGCCGGCTGAAGCGCGACAGCAGCGCGTGGTGCCGCCGGGCGAAATCCAGCATCACCGGCTTCTGGGTGTCGTGGGCGATCAGCCCGATCGTTTCCGCCGCGACCGCTTCGGGCCGCACCCAGCGGACGAGTTGCGCCGCAAGCCCGGTGCGGTCGATTCCGGCCAGACGATTCCAGACCAGAGCGCACCATTCCGAGGCGGCGCCACGATTGGTCAGGAACGCTCGCCCATGCACGACGCATTGCCGCTTCAGCGCCTGCATCTCGGGGAAAACGCCGATCGGGTCGACCGGATCGATCAGGTAGATCACGAAATCGAGCGCCGCATGGCCGGCGGCATCCGGCACCACCATCGACGTGAGAGTGATCACCCCACCCTCACGCGCGGGGCGCAGACGAACCGGCGGGTTGCCGCCGAGCAGGCCGGAGGCAAGGATGGCATCGCAGGTGGCGCCAACCGCGTGCAGCCGCACCCGGGGGGCGGCGAGAAATGGCGCGAAGTCGCGCAGGAAGCCGAAGAGCGGCGAGTCGGCGCCGCTTCGCAATGCCGCCGATGCCGCGATGCCGATCCGCACAACCCCCGTTTCATCGCCGCTCGTCACGTTCATCTTCCGCCCCCCCCGTCATGCCCGGCCTCTGCGGGTGGGGTGAGAGTCGAGGCCTGACACAAAAAAATCAATAGGTATC